>JBIIDV010000054.1:0-18659 GCA_044238185.1 Prochlorococcaceae cyanobacterium
TGGGCAAGACCGAGCTGGCCAAGGCCCTGGCGGCGGCCCTGTTCGACGACGACGACGCCCTGGTGCGGCTCGACATGAGCGAGTACATGGAGCGCAACGCCGTGGCCCGGCTGGTGGGGGCTCCCCCGGGCTACGTGGGCTACGAGGAGGGCGGCCAGCTCACCGAGGCGGTGCGGCGCCGGCCCTATGCGGTGCTGCTGCTCGACGAGGTGGAGAAGGCCCACCCGGAGGTGTTCAACCTGCTGCTGCAGGTGCTCGACGACGGCCGCCTCACCGATTCCCAGGGCCGCACGGTGGACTTCAGCCACACGGTGGTGATCATGACCAGCAACCTGGCCAGCCGGGCAATTCTGGAGAGCGCCCGCCGCCGCGGCGAGGACCCTGCCGCACCAGATGACGACAGCTGGCTGGCCGAGCAGGTGGATCAGGCCCTCGCCAGCCAGTTCCGGCCGGAGTTCCTCAACCGGATCGATGAGGTGATCCGCTTCCGGCCCCTGGAGCAGCAGGATCTGCAGCGGATTGTGCGCCTGCAGCTGGCGGAGCTGGCCGGCCTGTTGGCGGAACAAGGGTTGGCGCTGGACGTGCAGGAGCCGGTGGTGCAGGCCCTGGCTCAGCAGGGCTACGAGCCCGAATACGGCGCCAGGCCCCTGCGCCGGGTGCTGCGCCGTCGTCTGGAGAATCCTCTGGCCACCGCCCTGTTGGCCGACCAGTTCAGTGGGGCCCGGGGCGTGCGGGTGGAGCTGGCCACCACCGCCGCTGGCGAGCTGGCGTTCCAGCCTGTGCCCGGAGGGTATGACGTCCGGTAGGGTGGTCGTTTGCCGCGCAGTATCCGCCCGGCCGATCTGCCCTGCTGAGCCAGCCGGCCCTCATCCGGCTGTCAGCAGGGCGATCACCCCACCCTCATGCAAGCGGCTCATCCGAGTCCGTTCCTGGAGCCCACCTTGGAGCCCGACGCCCCCACGTCCAGTCAGACCACGCCGGTGAGCGGCGCGGCTGAAAGCGGTGCCACCAGCCCGGTTGGCGTGGATGCGACCGGCGTGCCGCTCGCCGAGGCCGACGGCGGTTTCGCGGCGGCCACCGTGGCTGAGCTGCGCCGGGTGGTCTGGCCCAGCCGCCAGCAGCTGTTCAGTGAGTCGGTGGCGGTGATCCTGATGGTGGGCCTGTCGGCCGCCGCGATCGCCGCACTCGACCGCTTCTACGGCTGGGCTGCCACCCAGGTGTTCCGCTGAATCCGACGTTCCTTCCCGAGTACCCGTTGACGAGCCCCGTGACCGAGACCCTGCCCGACAGCCAAGACGAAATCAGCCTCGACACCGTTGAGCTGGCAACCGTTGAGCTGGCAACCGATGCGTCTGCGGCAGAGCCCATCGCCCTGGTGGATCCGGACGAGAAGCGCCAGGTGGCGCGCTGGTATGCCGTGCAGGTGGCCTCCAGTTGCGAGAAGAAGGTGAAGGCCACCCTGGAGCAGCGGGCCGTGACCCTGGGCGTGGACAACCGCATCCTGGAAATCGAGATCCCCCAGACCCCCGGGGTGAAGATCAAGAAGGACGGCAACCGCACCAGCACCGAGGAGAAGGTGTTTCCCGGTTACGTGCTGGTGCGCATGGTGCTGGATGAGGACACGATGATGGCGGTGCGCAGCACCCCCAACGTGATCAATTTCGTGGGGGCCGAGGAGCGCCGCGCCACGGCCCGTGCCCGGGGCCACATCAAGCCCCGTCCCCTCTCCCGTCAGGAGGTGGACCGTATCTTCAAGCGGGCCGCCGAGAAGAAGGCCGTGGTCAAGGTCGACCTGGCCGAGGGCGATCAGATTCTGGTCACCGCCGGCCCGTTCAAGGACTTCCAGGGCGAGGTGATCGAGGTGTCTGGCGAGCGCAACAAGCTCAAGGCCCTGCTCTCGATCTTCGGTCGGGAAACCCCGGTGGAACTCGAGTTCTCCCAGATCAGCAAGCAGAGCTGAGGCTGCGGCCTCCGCTCAGCGGCCGTCTCCCTGCGGAGGGCGGCCGTGATCTGAACGCTCCCGGCGATGGGAGCCATCCGCAAACTCGCCCCGTAGCCCCAGACGATGGCCAAGAAAGTCGTTGCCGTAATCAAGCTGGCCCTCGATGCCGGCAAAGCCAACCCGGCGCCACCCGTGGGTCCTGCCCTCGGTCAGCATGGCGTCAACATCATGGCGTTCTGCAAGGAGTACAACGCCCGCACCCAGGACAAGGCCGGTTTTGTGATTCCGGTGGAGATCTCGGTCTTCGAAGACCGCAGCTTCACCTTCATCCTCAAGACCCCGCCCGCCTCGGTGCTGATCTCCAAGGCCGCTGGCATCGAGAAGGGCGCCGCCACCTCCGCCAAGGGGTCGGTGGGTGCCATTTCCCGTGCCCAGCTCGAGGAGATCGCCAAGACCAAGCTGCCCGACCTCAACTGCACCAGCGTGGAGTCGGCCATGCGCATCATCGAAGGCACCGCCCGCAACATGGGCGTCGCGGTCAACGACTGAACCTCCCGGTTCAGTTGCCGCTCACTGTTTCATCCATTCACCGGGGGAGATCCGGCCGGGCCTGAGGCCCATCACCGGTTCGCCCGTACCCCATTCCTGCCATGCCCAACGTTTCCAAGCGCTACACCGAACTCGCCGCCAAGGTGGACGAGCGGGCCTATGCCCCGCTCGAAGCCATCGAACTGGTGAAGGCCAACGCCAACGCCAAGTTCGACGAGACCATCGAAGCCCACGTGCGCCTGGGACTCGATCCCAAGTACACCGACCAGCAACTGCGCACCACCGTGGCCCTGCCCCATGGCACGGGCCAGACCATCCGCATCGCCGTGATCGCCCGCGGTGAAGCGGTCGCCGCCGCCAAGGCCGCTGGGGCTGACCTGGCCGGCGACGACGAACTGGTGGAGACCATCGCCAAAGGGGCGATGGACTTCGACCTGCTGATCGCCACCCCGGACATGATGCCCAAGGTGGCCAAGCTGGGCCGGGTGCTCGGTCCCCGCGGCCTGATGCCCAACCCCAAGGCCGGCACCGTGACCACCGACCTGGCCGGTGCCATCAGCGAGTTCAAGGCCGGCAAGCTGGAATTCCGCGCCGACCGCACCGGCATCGTGCACGTGCGCTTCGGCAAGGCCAGCTTCGATGTGGCCAAGCTGCTCGACAACCTCAAGGCCCTGCAGGAAACCATCGACCGCAACAAGCCCAGCGGTGCCAAGGGCCGCTACTGGCGCTCCCTGTATGTGACCTCCACCATGGGCCCTTCGGTGCAGGTGGACTTCTCCGCCCTGCAGGACCTCAAGCAGGAGGCCTGATGGCCCCCTGGCCCTTTTGGCCTACACCCCGCCCCTCGGGCGGGTTTTTTTGATGGCCTGCTACTGTTATGAGCTGGCTTCGGCCAGGAGGGCACGCGCCCTACCCCAGACAGCAGGCACCCCTTAAGTCCTGCCGAGGTGAACGCGACAGGTTTCAACCTCCAGCCCCTGCCCTGTTCCTGGGCGGCGAGCTGATCGGGTCCGGAACGTGCAGCGGCCTCGAGCCTTGGTGAACCGCCGGCCTGCCCGGATGGATCGCTGGGGCGTCCAGGGCCGCGTTCCCGGCTTGTTCCCCCGATCCGTTCCAATCCTTATGGGCCGCACGCTGGAGAACAAGCAACAGATCGTCGAAGAGCTCAAGGGGCTCCTCGGTGAAGCCGAAATGGCGCTGGTCCTTGATTACAAGGGCCTGTCCATCAAGGAGATGTCTGATCTGCGGACCCGTCTGCAGGCCAGCAACGGCGTGTGCAAGGTGACCAAAAACACCTTGATGCGCCGGGCCATTGATGGCAACAGCGCCTGGTCGGAACTCGATTCCCTGCTCACCGGCACCAACGCCTTCGTGCTCGTCAAGGGCGACGTGGGTGGTGCGGTGAAGGCCGTGCAGTCCTTCCAGAAGGACACGAAGAAGTCGGAGGTGAAGGGCGGCCTGTTTGAAGGCAAGCTCCTCTCCCAGAACGACATCAAGGCCATCGGGGATCTGCCCTCCAAGGAGGTGCTCATGGCCCAGATCGCCGGTGCGATCAACGCCGTGGCCACCAAGGTTGCCGTGGGTATCAACGAGGTTCCGTCCGGTCTCGCCCGGGCGCTCAAGCAGCACGCCGAAGGCGACAGCTGAGCTCAAGCGACTCTCCATTTCTGTTGCTGATTCCCAACCATGTCTGCTACTACCGACCAAATTCTCGAACAGCTCAAGACCCTCTCGCTGCTGGAAGCTTCCGAGCTTGTGAAGCAGATCGAAGAGGCCTTCGGTGTGTCCGCCGCCGCTTCCGCCGGTGTGGTGATGGCCGCTGCTCCCGCAGCTGCCGCTGAGGCCGTCGAAGAGAAGACCGAATTCGACGTCGTGCTCGAGGGCTTCGACGCCGCCGCCAAGATCAAGGTGCTGAAAGCCGTGCGCGAGGCCACCGGCCTCGGCCTGGGTGAAGCCAAGGCCCTGGTGGAAGCCGCTCCCAAGGCGGTCAAGGAAGGTGTGTCCAAGGATGAGGCCGAAACCCTCAAGAAGGCCATCGAGGAAGCCGGCGGCAAAGTCACCGTCAAGTGAGTCCTGCCGGGTTTTATCCCACCAACGGCGGCCGGTCCTTCGGGACCGGCTTTTTTCATGGGCAGCGGCTCATCCGCCCCACGGCACTGAGACAAAAAAAAGCCCCGCCAAAGGCAGGGCTGGGGTGTGGAACGCTTCATCGGGAGTCTGTCCTCGTTTCGACCCCAAGTGGTCGTTCCTCACTCCTCACACAAATGCAACTTAAGGGCGGGAGAGCGGCTGGCCAGGGTGGGGAGGACAGTGATTCAAGTGGGTTGGCTGCCCGCCGATCAGGGGCGGTACGGAACCACCTGCAGGGCAATCACACCACCGCTCTGATCTGCGGCCTCTGCCCCCCGGGCGGCAGCCCGGGGACCGCCCAGCCTGAGGGTTTCCAGGCGGGCCAGGCGGGAACTGGAGCTGCTGGTGCCGGGGGCCTGGGCGGCGGCAGCGGGCTCCGCAACCTGGCGTGTTCGGCTGGAACCCGTGCTGCGACGCACGGTGGTCACCGTCGCCGTGCGAGGTTCCGGAGCCAGCGGCGGGGGCGGGGCAGGCAGCTGGGCCAGCAGGGGCGCGCCACCGTTGCGGGCCTCGGCCAGCAACACGGGCAGCGGATTGGCATGGGCCACGTAGAGGTGGCTGAGGGCCTGGCCGTCAAAGGTGCGACGCTCAAACGCCCAGTCGTTCTGGAGCTTCAGCTCCACCAGGCTTGAGCCCGCTGCCCGGCCGCTGCCGATCACGATCGGTTCGGCCTGCTTGCTGCCACTGGCGAGCAGCTGCAGCTGGCCGTTGTTCTGTTCCACCCGCAGTCGCCAGGGCTGGCGCAGGTCTTCGCCCCCAACCCGCAGGGAGTAGGCGCTGCTGGAGAGGTAGCGGCCGCAGGTGCTCTCCGGCAGGTGCATCTCATAGGTGAGCACGCTGCCATTGGCATTGCGCCGCCAGCAGGGCGGGGCCGGTTCGCGCTGTTCCAGCACGATCAGGTTCCAGCGGTCGCCGCTGAGGGGCTGGGCCAGGGCAATCACCCGATCCTCGGCCAGGGGGGCGCTGCCGAAGGGCACGGCGGCCCGCGCGAGTTGGTGGGGCACGGCGCCGGCAGCCAGAGCGGAGACCCCGGCCGCCGCCAGGTAGCGTCGTCTACGACTGGGCTTGGGCGAGTGGCTCATGGCTGTGCTCCTGCCCGCGGGCGATGGTCCAAATCAGCACGCTTCTCTAGCGGAAAAATCGGGGTTGTCCAGTGGGTGTTGAGCCGGTGAGGGTGGTGGCCGCGGCCTGTGATGGGGCCTGCAGTGGCAACCCCGGTCCCGGGGGCTGGGGGGCCTTGCTGCGCTTTGAGGATCGTTCGGTGCGGGAGCTGGGCGGAGCTGATCCCGCCACCACCAACAACCGCATGGAACTCACCGCGGCCCTGGCCCTGATGCGTGAGCTCCATGCCCTGCCGCGCCATCCGGCGCTGGTGATCCGCACCGACAGCCGCTATCTGATCGATGGCCTGGAGCGCTGGATCCATGGCTGGAAGCGCAAGGGCTGGCGCACCGCCTCCGGCGGACCCGTGCTCAACCGCGATCTCTGGGAAGAGCTGGATGCCGCCCGGGTGCCTGACCTGCGCTTCCAGCACGTGAAGGGCCACAGCGGCGATCCCGACAACGACCGCTGCGACGCGATCGCCGTGGCCTTCTCCCGCGGCCAGCGGCCCGAGCCCGGGTCGATGCCGCAGGCCGACCCAGCGCCCCCGGCGCTGGTGGAGCTGCTCAGCCGCCTGGAGCTGGCCGACCGGCTGGCCCGCGGCGGCCATGCCCTCTCGCTACTGGAGCTGGCCCAGCTGCTGCAGGTGCCGCTGCGCTCCCTGGAGCAACGGCAGGAGTCCTTCCCCTGGCGGGACTGGCTGGTGCAACCGCTGGCCGACGGCCGCTGGCGTCTGCAGCGTGAGACGCCAGGATTGGCGGATCGGGAGTGAACGCTGCCATGGCGCAGACAGAGGGCGAAGGGGCAGCAACGGGCCAGGTGGCGGGTCGCTCCGTGGCGCTCTACGAGCGACTGGTGGGCCCCTTGCTGCGCCAGGACGACGGGGCTGACGCCGAGCAGCTCAGCCAACTGAGCCTCACGGCCCTGGGCCAGCTGAGCCTGCGCCGGGAGTGGCCCCTGCTGCAGGGGTTGCTCGCCGGTGTCTCAGCGGAGCTGCGCCGCCCGGATCCCCGCCTGGAGCAGAGCCTGTTCGGCTGCCGCTTTGCCAATCCGGTGGGCCTGGCGGCGGGCTTTGACAAGAACGGGGTGGCGGCGGCGATCTGGCACCTGTTCGGGTTCGGCTTTGCCGAGCTGGGCACGATCACCTGGCATGCCCAGGCCGGCAACCCCCGCCCGCGGCTGTTCCGGCTGGCGGCGGAACAGGCCGCGCTCAACCGCATGGGCTTCAACAACCAGGGCGCCGAGGCCTGCCGCCGCCTGTTGGAGCGCCAGCGGCTCAGCCCGCCGGGCCAGCGGCCGGCGGTGCTGGGCATCAACCTGGGCAAATCGCGGATCACGCCGCTGGAGCAGGCCCCGGACGACTACGCCGCATCCCTGGAGCTGCTGGCACCCCTGGCTGACTACGCCGTGATCAACGTGAGCTCCCCGAACACACCGGGGTTGCGCGAGCTCCAGGATGAGGTGCTGCTGCGGCGGCTGGTGGAGCGCCTGCGGCGGTTGCCGGGTTGTCCGCCCCTGCTGGTGAAGATCGCCCCGGATCTGGAGGACGACGCCATTGATGCCATCGCCCGCCTGGCCTACCAGGAAGGCCTGGCCGGGGTGATCGCGGTGAACACCAGCCTCGACCGTCTGGGCCTGGAGCAGCGCCTGTTGCCCCAGACCGGCAAACCCCTCAGCGAGGAGAGCGGCGGGCTGAGTGGTGCCCCCCTGCGCCATCGGGCGCTGGAGGTGCTGCGCCGCCTGCGGGCCACCGCCGGCCCGGCCCTGCCCCTGATCGGTGTGGGAGGGATTGATTCGGCCGGGGGGGCCTGGGAGCGGATTGCGGCCGGGGCCTCGCTGGTGCAGCTCTACACCGGCTGGATCTATGGAGGGCCGGCGCTGGTGCCCCGGATCCTGGAGGGCCTGAGCCTGCAGCTGGATCGCCATGGCCTGGGCCACATCGGTGAAGCGGTTGGCTGTGGGCTGCCATGGTGCGATTAATTCGGTAGTTTTTCCTCAACTGGGCACGGTTTATCTTGGTTCTGGCGGGAATCCAGGCGCAATGGCGACCGCTGAGAGCCCTGTTGTTGCAGCAGGCCGTGCTGCTGGATCTGAGCGATCCTCTGGTGCTGATGGGTCAGGCCATCAAGCGTGGCAAGCCCAGTGGCGAGGCCTGGACGGCACCGATCCCGGCCCGCACCTGCCGCGAGGGGGTGCCCGTGGCCCTCGACGCCCTGGGCGATTTCATCGGTGATCTGTTGCTGGAGCACACCAACCCGGATGTGGCGTTGGTGGTGGCGCTGCCCTGGGAGGCTGCGCACTGGCGGGTGGTGGAGTGGGCGGAGGGCAGCCAGCCGGAGGAGGCCGCCGAGGAGTTGCGCGAGCGCCAGGTGGACCTGGGCTGGCCCTTCAGCCTCGATGACGCCAGCCTGGACGTGCAACCGCTGGCCAATGCCCCCGGCTGCTCCCTGGTGGTGGGCATGTCGCTCGATGCCCTGGAGTCGTGGATCGAGGTGTTTGCCATCGCCGGCGGCAGCCTGCGCCATCTGATGCCGGCCCAGGTGTGCCAGCAGCTGGCGATCACGCCGAAGCTCCAGGCCAGCGCCGAGGATGAGCTGGTGGCCCTGTTGCAGCCCGGCAGCGCCCACTGCCAGCTGCTGGTGTGGCGCGCTGGTGTGCCTGAATTCCAGCGGCGGCTGCCCCGGGAGATCAAGGGCCTGGTGCCCGCCCTCGACCAGGCGCTGCGCTTCTGCCGCAGCCGCCTGGGAGCGGAGTCGGTGCGGCTGCTGCTGGCCGAGCCGGCGGAGTGGGCGGAGGACATTCGCAAGCAGTTGGCCCTGCCGCTGGAATGGGTGGATCGGGGCAGTTACGGTTCCCTGCAACTTGCCGGGCTGGGAGCGTTGGATCTGCCCTCATGATCACCACGCCTTACGACCTGCTCCGGGAGAAGCGCCAGGCCCTTGGCTTGCCCGAGCCTGCTGACGATGCCCGCCAGACCCGCGACCTCCTGCTCAAGGGGGCCGCGATCGGTGCTGCCCTGCTGGGCCTGGCCCTGGGGGTGGCGGGTCTGGTGATCCTGCGCAGGGGGATGCTCACGGTGGAGATCGACAGCATCGCCTCGGTGGAGGCGGACGTGGAGCGCTTCGAGACGCGCCTGCGGACTGAACAGGCCAGGCTCGGCACGGTGCAGGCGGCCAACCAGGCGCTGGTGCAGGGGCTGCTGAGTGTGCGTTCCGGTTCGGCGGTGCTCCGGGATCTGCAATTGCGCGTGCCCCGCGGCGTGCAGCTCACCGAGGTGAAACAGCAGGACGGTGGCCAGGGGCTGCTGCTCAAGGGCATCGCGGTGGGGCGTCAGCCCTTCGCCCTGATCAATGCCCTGCAGCTGGAGCTGAAGCGCTCGCCGCTGCTCGACCCCAACCGCGTCAGCCTCACCAAGGCTTCCCGGGACAAGGCCGATGCCCAGCCGGCCGTCTCGGGCCGGGACGTGGCCTTTGAGATCACCACCCGCTTCCGGCCGCCGATCCAGCCTCTGGCGGAGAAGAAAATCCTGGAGCAGCTCGGTGCCGATGGCCTGGCCCGCCGCCTTGCTCTGCTGCAGCGCGAGGACCTGCTGCCATGACCAACCTGCAGGAGGCGGCCAACGCCCAGCAACTGCGCTGGCGCCAACGCATTCTCTTCGGTCTGCCGATCGCCGTGGGCGGGCTGTTGGCCACGGCTGTCACCGGTCTGTTCACGGTGCCGCAATGGCTGGGCCTGCAGGCCAGCAGCGCCCGCTACCAACAGCTCGAAGCCCTGCGCCAGCAGCTTCCCCTGTTGCGCGACCAGCTGGCCAAGAGTGGGCAGGAGATCGAGCGCAACGAGCGTCGCCAACGCAACCTGCTGCGGCTGATCGAGGGCAGCGGTGAACTGTCCACCTTCCTGGCCCAGCTCGATCTGGAGGCCAGTCGCCATGGCGTGCAACTGGAGTTGTTCGAGCCCACAACGCTGGTGGCGTCCACCCCAGCCGCGGCCGAGCCGCCTGCCCGGGGCCGGGCCAACGCCACTGCCCCCGCTGCTGAGCCTGCAGCAGCGCCGAAGGATCCCCTGGAGGCGGCAGGGCTGGAGGCCCAGCGGGTGCTGCTGTCCGCCCGGGGCCGGTACCCCGATCTGCTGGCCTACATGCGCTCAGTGGAACAACTGAGTTTGCTCGTGGTTCCCAGTGATTTTGCGCTGGAATTGATTGAAGTTGCGCGTGACACAACGGCTGCGCCTGCTGCGGCTGATGCGCCCAAGCCCAGGATCCCCGAGATGAAACTTGCCCTCACCTACTACCGCGCTCCCGCTGGTGGTCTCAAGCCTCCTGCTGCACCGGCAGGTGGGAAACAACCGCCGGCTGGGAGCAAGCCTGCACCTGCCGAGCCGGCCAATTAGGCAACCCACACCTGGGCGTATTGATTCCAGCTCACTGTCGTTAAAGTCCTCAGGTTTTTGTAGGGCCGTTCGCGGCGATGGTGCGTCCGTTCGGTCTTGTTGTTGGCCTCTCCGCCAGTGTTGGGCTCCAGCCGTGGCCGGCGGCTCTGGCGGCCATGCCCAGGGCTGCGCAACTGGCGGACGTTGGCTCGCCCGTGCTGGCCCAGGTGCCCCAGTCGCAGCGGATCGACCCCGCCAGCCTGCTGCAGCTCAAGGTGCGCCGCCTGCCGGATGCAATTGAGCTGATCATCGAGGGCACAGGTCCTGCCCCCCAGCTGCAGCAGAGCAGCAGTGGCACCAGCTGGCAGGGGCAGCTGTTCACGGCGGTGCCGGCGGCCCTGCGGGTGGGGCCCCAGCGCCTGTCGCTGCCGGAGGTGGGCCTGCAGGCGGTGAGCTTCGAAGGCGTGGGCCAGTCGTTCGCGCTCACGGTCACCCCGGTGCCGGGGATCAATCTGGGCCGGCCGGTGGTGAGTGCCGATGGCCGCGATCTGATCGTGACCTTTGCCTCGCCGGTGCCCCAGGCCAGCCTTCAGACCAGCCGCCCCAATCTGGCCCAGCCCGGGGCGATTCCCCTGCCCACCTTCGCTCCGCCGCTGCAACCGCGGGCCGTTGCCCCGCCGCTGGGCGATATGGCGGTGGGCACGATGATGTTGCGCAATCCGGGTTATCTGGATCTCTCCGGGCCGCCGGTAACGATGACGCTCAAGAATGCGTCCGCCAAGGATGCCCTGATGGCCCTGGCCCAGCTGGGTGGGTATGGCTTTGCCTATGTGGCAGAGCCCGCGTCCCTCGCGACTGCTTCGGCACCTGCAGGTGCCCTCGATCCGGGCAGTCGACCGATCTCGCTCACCTTCAGGGGTGAGAGTTATGGACGTGCCTTTAATACGGCACTCCTGGCCGCCGGTTTGCAGGGCAAGCGGGAAGGCAGGGTGATCCTGGCCGGGCCCAATGCCCTCTCCAAAACCTTTGGCCCCCAGCTTTCGAAGATCTACCGGCTGAACCAGGTGGGGCCGAATGCGGCCGCTGATTATCTGGCCAATCTGGGGGCCTCGGTGACCAAAACCAACACGATCACCACCTCGGTGACCCAGGGTGTGGCTCAGGGCGAAGCTGTGTCTTCTGCTGCTAATTCGCAGACCACAGAGTCGAGCACGATCACCAGTGTGGAGGCCTATGGCGCTTCGAGCGGTCCGTTGCTTGGGTTGCGAGCCACAACGGATACCAGGCTGGGAACAATCACTCTGGTTGGAGATCCTTCGATTATCACCATTGCTGAGCAGTATTTGAAGAAGCTTGATCTGCGCCAAAGACAGGTGGCGCTCAACGTTCAAATCTTGGATGTGAATCTCGACAATGCTGCTGATATTTCGAACAGCTTTGCTATTCGCTGGGGTAACAACTTTATTGTTAATGATAACGGCCAAATGCTTGGGGCTTTTGGTGACCTTCTGCCGCCAGGCGCCAGTTCTTTTTCCCCTCTTTCTGGTTTAAGGACAACAGTTAACGAAAGCGCAAACAGCCTAACGCAAGGTGTAGAAGCGGCACGGGAGAGCATCCTGGGATCTGGTGCATTTGCTGCAGATACAGGCACAAGAAGCCAGTCGAGATCTAATAGTGGCTCGAGCAGTTCAACTCGGTCTGGTACAAGCCGAACTTCGTCAGTCAAGCCGAATCCAGGAATTGATTATCCCAATAATAATTTCTTTGACTTTGTTCGTGCTCAAATTATCTCTGGATCCACCAAGTTGCTTGCAAGTCCAACGTTAATCCTTCAGGAAAATGCTGCGGAGCTGCGCGACTCAGGAGGAACTACTTTGAACAAGGCAGGAGGTTTGGATGAATACACAATTGACTCGCCCATTGGACGTCGTCGGGCAAATGAAGGTGTTGTTCGTGTTGGCGTCAATCTTCCAACCAAAGTAGAGACGACTCAGAATGAAAACTCAAGCTCCACCAGCTGTACGATTGAAGAGCTGACCACTGCAGGCTTGGTGTTGGGAGCGAGAATTGAAAAAATTGACGACAACGGATTTGTTACTTTCGCATTGTCGCCAAGTGTATCTGCCGTTGTAGACGAGCTTGATGCTGGTACAGGATGCCCGCCCATCAGCATCTTGGCTGTTCGTCGCTTGGATACAGGGGCTTTGCGTGTTAGGGATGGGCAGACATTGATACTCACTGGTGTGATTTCTGAATCCGACCGCGAGGTCGTCAATAAGTGGCCCATTTTGGGTGATATGCCCTTGATTGGTCAGTTCTTTAGGTCCACATCTAGTCGCAAAGAGAAGCGCGAGCTTGTGATTATGGTAACTCCTCGCATTGTGAATGACGATCAGGGTGGGATTTATGGCTATGGCTATCAGCCGTCATCTCAGCCTGCTCGTGACTTTCTTGGAGGCAAAGGTTTCTAGTTTCGATGACTTCTGATGGGTAAGTGCCTGGCCTCCTCTGTGGTATCTATCCCGGCGTGAGGCGTTGCTCTGTAGATGATTGCGCTTTTGCCATGGCTTGATGTATTATATTTTTGGTGTTTCCCTTTTCGAGGGGAAGGAAAATCTCCTTTGGAGCTCAGGCTGGCGGGCGATTGGATTTCATCGGCCGTACGGTTGATTTAGTAGCAGGATGCGACGTGCGGGTTGATTGTCTGGTTTTGTTCAGGTGATGTGGCTGGCTTTTGCTGGACTGTTATGGCACGGCATCCACGTAGGGCGCAGGTTGGAGCTCAACGCTGGGGTGCGATGGCTGGGATCTGAATCCAGACCGGGGGGCCGCTGGCACTGGCCGTCGCGGAGCGGGTGTGCAAACAGGCTGGAATGTCGCTGGGAATCCGCCAACAGTGCATCAAACCCATTTTCGCTGCAATGGGAGCTGACTTAGATCATGTCAAGAGATGAATCAGAGGCGATGAATTGCTGGAGCTCAAAGCTGGCAGCCGCCGCCAACTGCCATACAGTGAAGAAAAGCCGACTGGCAACCATGGCTCGACTCCTTCTCCGGGAGCAACCTGGGACGGCGAGCTAACGAACCCTGATCCATTCTTGTAGACCTGAACGCCATGGCAATACTGAACTGGGGCTCCTCGGTCGGCACGCGAACGATTGACACGAGCGGGGCCTTTTGGATCCCTGAAACCGAAGCGCAGCGGTTTGCTCGGACAGGCGTGGCATTACCGGACAATCTGGTCGGCAAGAACGATTATGGGCTCGGTTTTGAATTCACGATCGATCCCGAAAGCGGGGATGGCACGTTTTTATTAGATGGTAATGGACTGAAGCGGTCATCGGGCTCAGTGCTCTATTCAGCTCCAGAAACAGGAAGTGATTATCTGGCAGCAATCGGCTATCCGCCCGGTGTTTTGACTAGCGGCGTTTACATCAATGCCCTGCAACTCACTACGATTCGCATGGGCGATGGCCATGATGTGTTCACTGTCATCGGCCAGGGAGTCACCCAGTCCATCAGGGCTGAGGTGAATATAGATGCCAGCCAGGGCTATATCTTTCAGTCCAACATCTTTGCCGGTGCTGGAGATGACTATGTGTCAGTGTTGATGCCCTGGCAGTCGGTCTTCAAAGGCGGCAGCAACACCACCTACTACGACGAAGTTTTCGGTACGGATCCTGGGGGCGGCGAGGGGGTGACTCTGAATGATGATCTCACCCTTGAAGAAGTTGTCTTCGGCGATCTCATTGTTCTTAAGGGATCCCGATTTGATTGGGATATCGAGTTTAAAGATGGCGACGGGGATGGCCAGGTCACCCTCGCTTCGATTCTCGATGAGCGTGATTATATCGCTACGTCTAATAACAACCGTATCTATGGCTTTGAGCGCATTCTGTTTGGCGACATTCTCTTTGACCTGATCCTCGCCCGCCAACAGGACAGCAGTGCTGTTTTCGGCCAGCCAGACTACTACCTCAACGGCGCTGAAAATCAGGCGCCTGAGCTCAATTCCAACATCATTCGGGGCTCAGGTCTGTGGGAAGCCTTCCGGTTTAATCGCACCACGCTTGAGGGCATCACTGGCATTGCCACGCAGCCGATCGAGGTCCATACCGGCGACGCTGCTGACACGCCATTCCTGGTGGGGGCCTTGCAATTTGCCTCATTATTCACTGAGGCCGGCGGCGATATCGTTGAAATCGGACGTGTGGATCAAGCCCAAGTTGATCTTGGCGACGACTCCGATCAGCTGAAGGTGAGCGGGAGCTTTTCTCGTTCCGCTGCTTTAGGTGGTGACGGTGATGACAACATCATCCTCGACACCGTAAGCAATTCCACGATTTCCGGAGGCCTTGGAAGAGACATTATTGAAGTGCGTACTTCGGCTAGAGAGACTGCCTTCGACGGCGGTGATGACGCCGGTGACACGCTGCTGCTTCCGGGTTCCTTTTCTGCCTATAGCCTTTCCTCCAGCAATACGAAAGAGGCCGTAACCTTTACCGATGGCTTTGGTAATCGATTTACTGGTTTCAAGACATTCAAGTTTAGCGATATCAATCTCGATGCACTGCAGACCCTCGCACTCACCGCTTCGCCTATAGCAGTCGCTGAGGGTGATTCAGCCGACTACACAATCGCACTAAGTGGTAGTGGCCTCGCCAATGGCGAGAGCGTGGCTTTCAGCATTCAGCTGGGCAATGGCACGGCCCAATTCACATCAGACCTCGCTGCACTTCTGCCCAACGCGCTTCAGGCATCTGCGGGCATCGTGCTGCGTAATGTGAGCGTGGACACCGGCAGCGGCTTGATCCGGGCAGTGGCCTCGGCCAGCCGGTCGATCAACGTGGCTGACCCGATTGCCACCCTGCGGCTGCCGGTCTTGGCCGATCTGCAGGCCGAGCCTGATGAAACGTTCACTGTGTCCATCAAGGACTTTGTGCAAACGCAGTCGATCACCACGACGATCCGAAACGTACCGCCAGTCACCATCAGGCTGAATGGCCCAGCTTCGGTCACGGAAGGGCAGACCGCTATCTACTCCGTGGTTCTGGATGGTGTTGCACTTGCCGCTGATCGCAGCGTGACCTTCAGCCTGGACAGTGCTGGCGGTACCGCTAGCGAAGGGCTGGATTTCGACGCCTTGGTTGTTAACAGTCTCCAGAAGGCCGAAGGCGTCACCCTTAGCGGTATCAGCACCGCAGCCGATGGCACGGTCACAGTCACGGCCACGAACACCAGCGGGGCCGCTCTTGCCGTGGGGGCCACCCTGCTGAACGTGCAGCTGCCGATCACGACGGATGCCACGGTGGAGGGTACGGAAACCTTCGGCGTCACCCTCGCCAGCGGCACCGCTGTGGTGAGTGGCGGTTTGGTCACCACCACGATCAACGACCTGGTGCCCACACCCAGTATTTCACTCAAGGGTGAGACCTCTATCGTTGAGGGACGGTCGGCTGCCTACGCCGTGGCGCTTGAGGGCAGTGGTCTGCCGGCCGGTCAGAGCGTTACGTTCACGATTGATTCCGCCAGTGCCACCGCTGCGGAAGGCGCTGATTTCTTGGCTCTCGTTGCCGCCGATCTCAAGCCTGCGGATGGCATCGCATTCAGCGCCATTGCCACTGACCCTATTTCCAAGGCCATTACCCTCACCGCAACCAACACCAGTGGTGCATCGCTGCCTAAAGGATCTCAACTAGCTACCTTCGCGATTTCCACGCAGCAAGATGTATTTGTGGAAGGAAATGAGAAATTCAATGTATCGATTTCAAGTAGTAACGCATCGATATTGAATGGATCTTTAGAGTCGACGATTGTCGACAACAACAGCGCTGCCCTCAGGCTGGATGGGGCGAGCAGTGTGTTGGAGGGTGCCAAGACCACTCCTTACCGAGTTTCATTGAGCGGTGTGGGCTTGGGTGCTGCCCAAAGCGTGATATTCACGCTTGATGGGAGATCGGATAACGCGTTGAAGGGTACTGACTTTAGAGGGCTTACTGCAGCTGATCTGATTGCTGCAAAGGGAGTGCGGATTGCGAGCACGACAGCGCCGGATAGTGGCGTGATTACCGTTCAAGCTACGAATATCTCAAGAAGTGATCTGGAACGAGATGCCCAGCTGCTGAGCTTCTCGATTTCTTCTATTCAAGATCAGATTGCTGAAGAGGATGAGGCATTCAAGGTGGTGTTGGCAAGTAGCTCAGCTGCCCTGGCTAAGGGAGTGGTCATGACTACCATTCGTGATGATGATCCCTTGTCGATCGAGCTCAAGGGCCCTAGTTCACTTATCGAAGGTACTCGTAGTCAACCATATTCTCTCTCGCTTGGTCAGGGTGGCTTAGGAGTCGGCCAATCGATGCAGATTCGGCTTGGTTTGATTTCTGGTTCTGCTGTGGTTGGGGTGGATTTAGATGCGCTTCGACTGAATGATCTTTCCCTGCGAAAGGGAGTGTCAATTGCAAGCTCCAAAACACTTGCCGATGGTACCTTATCGTTTCGGCTTGTGAATGCAGGCCAATCAGTTCTTGCGCCTCGTTCCCAGCTGTTGTCATTTGTGGTTAATCCGCGCGCTGACAGTGTGTTTGAGGGGGCTGAAGGCTTTCAGATTCAGGCTTCTTTATCGGGTGATGAATCTTCTGGTAGGCAGCTTCAGGGAAGGATTTCAGATCTCGATGAAATGGCACTGGCTCTGAGTGGCCCCGCATCTGTCAGAGAGGGTTCAAGGACAAATCCGTATCGTGTTGAGCTTGGGACTGCGGCTTTGGGGCAGGGCCAGCGTCTTCAGATGTCTCTTGGTCTTGTGGGTAAGGCTGGTGCTTCCCTCTCTGTCGATTACAAACCGCTTTCGCTTACTGATTTGCAGCTTGCTTCAGGTTTATCCATCATCGACTCCAAGCAGCAGCTCAATGGCGGTCTTGTGCTGCAGCTTGAAAATAGTAGTACGCGAATTATTCCGATTGGCACTGCCTTGGTGCGTTTTGCAATCGAAACAATAGCTGATGAGCTGGTTGAGAATGGTGAGAGTATTCAGGTGACTCTGGCTTCTGGTTCTGCGGGTATTAGCCCTTCGCAGAGCCAGCTAGATACAGCGATTGTTGATACGTCAAAGCCTGTTGTTGAGCCACCGCCGGATGGGGGTGGCGATGGTGACGGTTCTGGTGAGCCGCCTTTGGGCAAGGAGATTACTGGCACGAGTGGGCCTGATGTTCTGATTGGGAGTTCATTGAACAACGTGATCTACGGCGCGAAGGGGGCTGACGTAATGACGGGAGGAGGGGGCTCCAATGTCTTTAAATTCAGATTGCGTGACGGGCTTAACCAAGGCGATGTCATTACAGATTTCAATCCTGGTCTTGACACCATTCGGATTGAGGATGTTCCTCTGGGATCGCCTGCGGCAGTGGCATTTGGAGGGAAGCCAAGGTTGACATCGTCCAGTTCTAAATCGGCTTTCCAGATTGTCGACGACTTGGCGGTGTCTGATCGGTCAAGCGCAGTATTTCTCTATTCTCGTTTGACCGGTGATTTTGCTTATAACGCCAATGGTCGGGAGTCGGGGCTCGGGGGTGGCGGTGGTGTTGTTGCGTCCCTGCCTGTTTTGCTCTCCTTTGATGGCCGTGATATTCAACTTGTTTATGGCTCCTGAGACGTTGTCTGTGATGATGAATCTCGGCTATGGCTGTTGTGGCTGATCCAACTCCTCCTGATCAATTACTCGAATCTTGGAGCGTGCTGGAGCAAGAACTTGCTTCAGCACGGAATGAATTAGAGGAATACCAGCATCTGATCGACGAGATCCCCGCGATTTACGAGGCCAAGTTCCGTTATCGGGTTCAGGACGTGGCCCAGGACATCCGTCGGCTGATGGAGGAGCGCCAGTGTCTGCAGGAGCAGATCCGCCTCTCCCTCCAGGGCCAGGCCACAGCGGCTCCGCTCTCCCACCCCCCCAAGCCCCGTCCGCGGCGATGGGCTCTGGCAGCCCTGGTCAGAGCCAAACGGCGGCTCAGGCGGCTGCCGCGCTGGCAGCTGGCCCTGGCCGCTGGTGCCGGCGCCCTTGCGCTTGCCGTGCCGCTTGGCCTGGGCGGCTCGCCCCCCAGGGGGCGTTCAGCCCCTGGGGCTCCCGCTGCCTCAAGTCAACCGCTGCCTGAGGCGTCCCCCCAGCTGCGCCACCGGGCCGAGTGAGAGGTGGGGCTGGGAGCTGCGCTCGCTCACCAATCAACCGGTGTTGGACACCACGCTGCGCCCTGGTCAGGACACCGCCATCCCCTGGCAGGTGGCCATAGCCGATCAGCCCTTGCCCCCCTCGCCCCGCCAACGGTTTCGCCTGGCGCGCCGTCGTTGCTCCCGATCCTGGGCAAAACCCTGCCCTGAAGCCAAAAGTCGAAGACAAATCGTCGTAATCTCTACCTCGATTCGACCCCCTTCTGCATGACCAGTCCCGGCATCCAGCGCATCTGCTGCATCGGCGCCGGCTATGTGGGCGGACCAACGATGGCGGTGATCGCTGACCGCTGCCCGGATGTGCAGGTCACGGTGGTGGACCTGAACGCCGAGCGCATCGCCGCCTGGA
>JBIIDV010000013.1:0-55837 GCA_044238185.1 Prochlorococcaceae cyanobacterium
TCCGCCAAGGGCGGGACGCGCCGGGGACGGAATCCCGTCACTCGCGACTGTAACGGAACATTGCGCGGTTTGTGAAGGGGGATGTCCTTTCCCTTGCCAGAGGCCCGTTCTCGGGTGGTCACCTGCCGGTCAGGGTTGGCCCACCGCAGCTGGCCAGACCCCGATCCTGGCGACATGCTTTGAAAGACCTTCCGGAACAAGCACTCCGAATGGTGTTGCTGCGCTGGGATCTTCACGGCGAGCGCTTCGAGGAACGGATCCCATTGCAGTGGGCTCGCCGTCGGCGCCATGAACTCGAGCGGCTGGGAGCCGTTGTGTATTGGAGCGAGCGACTGGCCGCAGCCGCCTGACACTGCTAAAGCTGCGGCTTACCCCCTAGCCCTGCCCCCATGGCTCTGCCCTGCCCCACCCCAGCGCACCGCCACCGGGCAACCCTTCTGCTCAGTGGCCTTGGTTGCTGCGGTGTGCTGCTGCTGAGCGGTTGCGATCCCCGCAAGGGCCAGCAGCCGACCGCCGTACAAGACCTGCAGCAACGGCAGGAGCAGCTCGACCTCAAGCTGCAGCAACTGGAGCAGAGACTGAACGCCATCCCTGCCCGCAATGCCGCCGACAGCGCCGGCAAACCTCCAGCCGGGCCGGTGAAATCCCTCACCCTGCGCACGGGCACGGAGGACGACCGGCTGCGGATCTACTGGGCCGATGGCAGCAGCAGCGACCTGCCCTGCACCCAGGAACAGAACACCCTGGTGTGCGGTTGACCGACGCTTGACAGGCCTGGCGCGATGGGGTGAGCTGGCCGTCAGTTTCCGCCCATCAATGTCGCGTCTGCCGTTCACTCTCGGCGCCCGGCTGGGGCACGCCCTGACGGTGACCCCTTTGGTTCTCTGCCTCGGCAGCCTGCCTAGCCAGGCCCAGACACCAAGCGCTCCTCGCACCACAGGCGCCATGGAGCGGATTGAGGGAATCCTGGCCGACTCGCAGGGGCTGCAACGGGCTCTGAACCTGGCCCGGGACTCCGGCATTCGCCTCAACGGCGGCCTCAGCGTGTACCGGCCCGCCAACTGCATGTATGCCGGCATCAGCGACAACCCCTGCCTGCTGAGCCGGGAGGATCGGGGCTTCGTGTTCCGCTTCAAGGGCGGCCCTCCAGGCTGGGAGCAGCTCCAGCTGCCCGCCACCGCGGAGACGGAGATCCTGGTGTCTAAGGATGGCCGAGCCGTGCTGCAGGTGATCTACAACGGTGCGCCGCGCTCCTAGCAGGCAGATTGCGCCAGGCCGGCGGCCAGGGCCATCAACGCCTCCGCCCAGCCCGGTTCACAGTCCAGGCTGATGCGGTGAGTGAGGCTGAGGGCGATCCCCTTCTCGCCATAGGCCGCCTCGTTGATGAATAGCGGTACCACCTCCCCCCGGGCCGCCCACTCCTCCAGCTCTGCGGAAGGACGGTAGGGGATCACATCCCCGCCGGGTTCAAGGAACAGGGGATCTCCGGCAGCGATGGGCCGCCAGTCGCGGTGCTGGCGCTCAGGGTGCAGGCAGGCCAGCGGGGTGCCATCGGCATCGCGGGGCAGATCGAGGCTGCACAGATGGCGGTGCACCACCAGCCGGGCAGGCAGGCGCAGCCGTCCCTGCCCGGCCTCAGCAAGTAGCTCCAGGGCCGCCTCCAGTGCCAGCTGGGTGTGGCGGCAGATCGGGGCCTGAATCACACCTTGGGGCACGGGCCCCACTTCGATCACCAGGCCACAGGGCCAGCGCTCCACCAGAAAGCCGGTCTGGCTTGGGTCACCTTCGTGCAGGTAGATGGGCAGCCCCAGCCGAGCCTGAAGGGCCGCGGCCAGGGCCAGATCAGCAGGGCGGCGGCCATAGAGCACCAGGGAATTGCCCATGGCGCTGGTTGTGCTGTGCAGGTCGAAGACCACGGCGCAGGGATGCTGGCCGCTGGGACCGTGCAGGGTCAGCAGTTGCCGCGCCCGCTCCAGCTCCGGGCCCTGGGCCTGGGCCTGGGGGTCGGCCAGCAGATCGGGCCGGAAGCTGCGGTTGAGATCCCGCTCCAGATAGCGCTGATTGCGGGCAAAGGCTTCGGGGTTGCCCAGCACCAGCTCCAGGGCCAGGCCTGCGTTGGCCAGGCTTGCGGGGTGGCGCTGCCAGTGCTGCAGCAGCCAGGGAGCATTGCGCTCATTGCCATGGGTGCCGGCGACCACCAACACGGCAGCGGCCAGGGGCTGTAGATCCATGGCCGTGCTGCAGCGCCCCTGGATTTTCAACCCGATCTGGCCCAGATTGCCGGCAACGCTCCCGGTACGCCCTCTGGCTCCCCCTCCCTGGCTGGTGCGCGGCGTGAGAGAGGCCTGGCACTGGCAGTGGCTGCGGCTGATGGCTGGCCTGGGCCCGGCCGATGCCGATGGCCATTACCGCCGGCCCCAGGCGGCCTTCACCAGCCTGCCGGCCCTGCCAGCGGACGCGGACACAACCGGCGCCCATGTGCTGATCGTGGGACGCAGCTGCCCCTGGGCCCATCGGGCCTGGCTGGTGTGGAGCCTGCGGGAGCTGGGAAGCACGATCGAACTGGTGGTGGTGGAGCCCGACCCGCAGGCCGGCCGCTGGCGGTTCGAGCCGCCGTTTGAGGGCTGCAACAGCCTGCTGGAGCTCTATCGCCGCTGCGGCGCCGGTGCGGGGGTGCGGGCCACGGTGCCCCTGCTCTATTCCCGCAGCCGCAGCCAGGTGCTGGTGGGCGAGAGCGCGCTGCTGATCGAGCTGCTCAACCAGTGGCCCGCAGCTGCCGGGGCACCCGATCTCGATCCGGACGACCAGCGGCAGAGCACGGTCGCCTGGCGGCAGCGGCTGCAGCACAGCGTGAACGACGGGGTGTACCGCTGCGGCTTCGCCCGCACCCAGGCGGCCTACGACCAGGCGGAAGCAGAGCTGTTCGCCACGCTCCAGGCCGCCGAACACACCCTGGCCGCCAGCCCCTGGCTGAGCGGCGCCCAGCCCAGCCTGGCCGACGTGCAGCTGTTCACCACCCTGATCCGCCTGGAGCTGGTCTACGCCCCCCTGTTCGGCGTCAGCCGGCAGCCCCTCTGGCAACTGCCGGCGCTGTGGCAGTGGCGCAGCCGCTTCCACGCTCTGCCGGGGGTGGCCGCCAGCTGCTGGCCTGAGGCCTGGCGCCGCGACTACTTCGGCGCCCTCTTTCCCCTGAATCCCTCCGGCCTCATTCCGGCGGGGCCAGAGCTGGCCACACTGGTAGGTGCCTGCCCCGTTGGAACGAGCCATGGTTCTCCCCTCTGACCAACCGCCGGCGATCGGTGCCGGTGGGGGCGATGGCGACGGCCCGCTGATCGAGGGGGTGTACGGCCCGTTCCGCATCACCGACCGCGACCGGCGCGAGGTGCTGGGCTACCGGCTCAGCCTGCTCACGGCGGCCATCGCCCAGGTTGCGCTGCTGCTGCAGTGGCAGCTGCTGGGGGGCGAGGAGGTGTGGCCCTGGCTGCTGCCGCTGGCAGCGGGGATCGGCCTGGCCCTGCGCTGGATTCACATCTACCTACGGCCGTTGCACAGGACCCTGCAGCTGTTCTGGCTGCTGGGCTGTCTGGGTCTGGGCCTGCTGGCCTGGAGGGTGGGCCCTGGGGCGATGGCCACAACCCTCGCTGCGGATGGCCGCTGGGTCTGGGCCGTTGGGCCCCTGTTCGCCGCCCTGGCCGGCATCGGCTTCAAGGAGTTCTTCTGCTTCCGGCGGCCAGAGGCGATCGGCGTGACCATGCTGCTGCCCCTGGCCCTGCTCGGCCAGCTCACTGGGCTGCTGCCGCCCTTGCTGGTGGGGCGGCTGCTGGCACTGGAGGCGGGCCTGCTGCTCGTGCTCTGCCTGCGCAAGTTCCCGATGGCCGCCGCGGCCGATGTGGGGGACAAGAGCGTGTTTGCTTTGCTGGAAGAACAGCGCCGAACCACAACCGCGTGAGCCTGATCAGCCTGGTGGGGGTCCGCAAGGATTTCGGCATCCGCACCCTCTTTGACCATCTCAGCCTGCACGTGGAGCCAGGGGATCGGCTGGGGCTGATCGGCCCCAACGGGGCCGGCAAGAGCACCCTCCTGCGGGTGCTGGCTGGCGAGGAACCGGTGGGGGCGGGGGAGCGGCGCACCCTGCCCCAGGCCCGGGTGGTGCTTGTAAGCCAGGAACCCCAGCTCGACCCCGAGCGCACCGTGCTGGAGCAGGTTTTCGCCGGCAGCGGCGAGAAGATGACACTGCTGGCCCGCTACACGGCGGTGAGCGATGGTCTCGCCCATGCCCCAGGCGGCGGCGCCGACCAGCAGAACCTCCTCACGGAACTGGGGCAGCTCAACGCCCGCATGGACCAGACCCAGGCCTGGGCACTGGAGCAGCAGGTGCGGGAGGTGCTGGAACGGCTTGGGGTCCAGGATGTGAACCGCCGGGTGGGGGACCTCTCGGGCGGCTACCGCAAGCGGCTGGCCCTGGCGGCGGCCCTGGTTGCAGAACCCGACGTGCTGCTGCTGGATGAGCCCACCAACCACCTCGATGCCGATGGGGTGCAGTGGCTGCAGGGCTTCCTGGGCCGCTTCCCCGGAGCCCTGGTGCTGGTGACCCACGACCGCTATGTGCTCGACCAGGTGACCCG
Source organism: Prochlorococcaceae cyanobacterium (assembly GCA_044238185.1). Classification (GTDB taxonomy): domain Bacteria; phylum Cyanobacteriota; class Cyanobacteriia; order PCC-6307; family Cyanobiaceae; genus NIES-981. The sequence goes on from JBIIDV010000013.1 coordinate 4,626, forward strand.
CCGGATCGTGGCGGTGGACCGGGGGGAGGCGCGGCACTACGCCGGCAATTACGCCACCTATCTGGCCCGCCAGGCGGACGAAGAGGCGGCCGCCGAAGCCAGCGAAGCCAAGCTGCGCGGCGTGATGCGGCGGGAACTGGAATGGCTGCGGCGGGGCCCCAAGGCCCGCAGCACCAAACAGAAGGCCCGCATTCAGAGGATCGAGGCGCTGCAGGAGAGCCCGAAGCGTCAAGTCAAAGGTCAGCTCAATCTGGCCAGCAACCAACGGCGCCTGGGTCGGCGGGCGATCGAGGCCGAGGATCTCAGCATCTGGGCCAGTGAAGAGGCCCGGGCAGCGGGCCAAGAGCCGCTGTTGCGCCGGTTCAGCTACGCCTTCAGTCCGGAAGACCGGGTGGGCATCATCGGCCCCAACGGCTCGGGCAAGAGCAGCCTGCTCAACCGGATCGCGGCCGTGGCGGCTGGACAGGCTGCGGGCGATGGCCAGGGCTGCCACGGCGGCCGGCTGGAGCTGGGAAGCACCGTAAAGCTGGCCTACTTCGACCAGCACAGCGATGTGCTGGTGCAGGACCTCGACGCGGCGGGCCGGCCGCGCAAGGTGATCGACGTGGTGAAGGAGGCCGCCAGCAGCGTGGTTGTGGACGGCAGCAGCCTGAGTGCCAGCCAGCTGCTGGAGCGCTTCCTGTTCCCGCCAGCCCAGCAGCACCAGCCGGTGAGCAAGCTCTCCGGCGGCGAGCGGCGGCGGCTGCACCTGTGCCGCCTGCTGATCGAAGCCCCGAATGTGCTGCTGCTGGATGAGCCGACCAACGACCTCGACGTGCAAACCCTTGCTGTGCTGGAGGACTTTCTCGAGGACTTCCGCGGCTGTGTGGTGGTGGTGTCCCACGACCGCTACTTCCTCGACCGCACCGTGGACCGCCTGTTTGCTTTCCACAACAGAGAACTGGAGCGATTCGAAGGCAACTACAGCGCCTATCTGGAGCAGGCGCAGGCCAACCGGGCCGCCACCCCGCTGCCCGGTGAACCAGCCACCCCTTCAACCAACGCCAAACCAGCCGATCGCAGGGGCGAGACGGGGCCCCGGCGCCGGAGCTACAAGGAGAAACGGGAACTGACGCAGATCGAGGCAGATCTGCCGCGCTGGGAAACGGAACGCAACGGCCTGGAGCAAGAGCTGGCGGCCGGGGGGAGCGATTACACCCGACTGGAGGCACTCACCCAGGCCCTGGCTGACCTGAGCAGCCGGATGCACACGGCAGAGGAGCGGTGGCTGGAGCTGAGCGAACTGGCCGACTAGGACTCAGTGTGTGGGAGTTTGCACACAGACACGCCCCCACATCCGCCTGCCGGATGGCCAGCCGCACAAAAAGGATTCCATCCGGCAGGGCAGCGCCCGTATGGTGGGCCCGATCTGTTCCGGGCCACGTTGGCCGGCACCAGCATGAGCACCATCGACGAGCACATCCAGAAGGACAAGAGCGAGATCGAGGCCGCCCGGGCCGCCGGTGACGCCGCCAAGGTGCGCCACCTGGAGAACGAGCTGAAAGGTCTCGAGGAGTACAAGGCCCATCACCCCGAGGAAAACCACGACCCAACGCCTCTCGAGGTGTTCTGCGACATGAACCCCGAGGCCCCCGAGTGCCTCGTCTACGACGACTGAGCCCCGGGTTCTCTCTTTCCCTTCAGGCCTGAATGCCCAGCTGCTGCCACACCGCAGCCAGCAGTTGGGCCAGGTTGGCCGAGGTGGCTGCAGAGACTGCAAGCACTCCCTGCCGATCCCTGTCCACGCCCCGCACATCGGCAAACTGGTCAGAGGAGTGAGCCGTGCGTTGGGCAGCATTGAGCTGTTCCACCAAGCCCTCTAGCTCCTCCACTGCCAGAAGTTCGATTTTGTTGAGCACCAACAGTCGGGGGCGCTCCGCCAGTCCATGGCCATAGGCGTGAAGTTCGCGCTCCACCACCTGCACGTCCTCCAGCACCGTGGGAGATGACGCATCCACCAGGTGAAGCAACAGGCGCGTGCGTTCGATGTGCCGCAGGAAGTCGTGACCCAGGCCTGCCCCCTGGGCAGCACCGGCTATCAGCCCGGGGATGTCGGCAAAGACGGTGCCATCACCGCTGGGGCGCCGCACCACCCCCAGGTTGGGCACCAGGGTGGTGAAGGGATAGTCGGCGATCTTGGGCCGGGCCGCCGAAAGCACGGAGATCAGGGTGCTCTTGCCGGCGTTGGGAAGGCCGATGATGCCCACCTCGGCCAGCAGCTTGAGCTCCAGCTGCAGGAGCCATTCCTCGCCGTCCTTGCCCTCGGTGCACTTTTCCGGCGCCCGGTTGCGGTTGCTCAGGTAGTGGGCATTGCCCAGGCCCCCGCGGCCGCCCACCGCCACCAGCAGTTCATCGCCAGGGGCAGTGAGATCCCCCAGCAGGATGCCGGTGCGGGCATCGCTCACCTGGGTGCCGCAGGGCACCTTGATCAACAGGTGATCACCGCTGGCGCCGGTGCAGCGGTTCGGACCGCCGCGACGGCCATCGACGGCTTCGAACAGGCGCTTGTACTTGAAGTCGAGCAGCGTCTGCAGGTTGGCATCAGCCCGGAGCAGCACGTCGCCGCCGCGGCCGCCGTCACCGCCGGAGGGCCCACCGGCGGGCACATATTTTTCGCGGCGAAACGCCACGATCCCGTCGCCGCCGCGGCCGGCCTTCACCGCGATGCGAGCCTGATCGATGAACTGCATTGCAGCAAACTTAGGATCGCGCCAAACGAAGGGCCTGAGGCAGCGAAAAAGATTGGCTGACGTTCGCTTCCAGCAGGTCTACAAGACCTACCCAGCTCGCCGTGGCGGTGACCCCGTGTCGGTGCTGCGCCAGCTCGACCTGCACGTGCGGGATGGCGAGTTTTTGGTGCTGGTTGGTCCCTCAGGGTGCGGCAAGAGCACATTGCTGCGGCTGCTGGCAGGCCTGGAGCAACCCAGCAGCGGCGAGATCCTGGTGGGCGGACGGCCGGTCACCGACCTGCGACCGGCCCAGCGGAACGTGGCAATGGTGTTCCAGAGCTACGCCCTCTATCCCCATCTCACGGTGGCCGGCAACATCGGCTTCGGACTGCGCCGCAGCCAGCCGCGCACGCCCCTGCAACAGCTGCGGGACGGCCTGCACCAGGCCACGCGCCCCCTGCCCGCGGGGCTACGGTTCAACTCGGCGCGGGAACTGCGCATCGAGCAACGCATCGCCGCTGTGGCGAGCACGCTGGAGCTGGAGCCGTTGCTCGACCGGCTGCCCAAGGAACTCTCCGGCGGCCAGAAGCAGCGGGTGGCCCTGGGGCGGGCCATTGCGCGCGAGCCGGCGGTGTTCCTGATGGATGAGCCCCTCAGCAACCTCGACGCCAAGCTGCGCACCGGCACCCGCACCCAGATCGTGGAGCTGCAGCGGCGGCTGGGCACCACCACCCTCTACGTGACCCACGACCAGGTGGAGGCGATGACCATGGGCCACCGGATCGCCGTGCTGCACGCCGGCCAGCTGCAGCAGCTGGGCACACCGATGGAGCTTTACCACTGGCCGTCGAATCTGTTCGTGGCCCAGTTCATCGGCAGCCCACCGATGAACCTGCTGCCAGTGCAGATCCCGGCGGCCGGGCAGCTGCTGCTGGGCTCCCGCCGCTTCGCCCTGGAGGAGCCGCTGGCGGCCGCCACGGCGACCCTCGTGGGCCAGGCCCTCACCGCAGGCCTTCGGCCGGAGCACCTGCGCCTGGCTCCGGCCACCAACCGCAACCTGGCAGCAGAGGTGTGCCACAGCGAGGCCCTGGGCAACGAGCAACTGCTCACCTGCCGGCTGGCGGAGGGCGACCACTTGGTGCAGCTACGTGCCGATCCCGACCGCCAGCTCAGCCCCGGTGAAACTGTGCACCTGGATGTGGAGAACTCCGGCTGGCGCCTGTTCGACGGCGACGGCAACGCCCTGACCCTGCCGAGCCCGCCTGCCCCAGCCTCGGCCAAGGGATTACCCCAGCTGCCTGAGCTGGGCTGAGGGATTGGTTCCTGCCCGACAGTCCCTCAGCCTGGCCTGCGACGGATCAGGGCTAGGCGCAGGTGAACGGAGAGCGGGGTTCTGGCCCAGCAATGCCAGGTCAAAACGCTCGAGGGGCCACGCGTGCTGGTTGCTCAGCAGCAGCACCATGAATGCAGCTCCAACTGCCAGTTCTGGGCCGTGGAACAGCTGGGCCAGAGCCGAGCGATGACTGGCGTGATGGCGGGCATCAGGCAGAAGGGTCTCAACAATCAGGGATGCCAGGCGTTAGTTGGCGGTCGTGGAGCCAGCGCCCACGGCCTGGAACCGGCACGAAGCCAAACAGCCATGAACGCGTAGAAGCCCTGACAGCTCTGATCGTCCTCAGCAGGGACAACACCCCGGGGCAGCACCGTGCTGCGGGTGCGCCTGCCAAGAGCGCACCACAGAAATGATTCGATAATCCCAATGCCGCCTCGATTATAATATTACAAATCCAATTCCAATAACCTTGTTGCAATGAATTTTTTATATTCTGAAAAGCATCTTCTTCTTGGCGTCACAGCTTTTGGCTTGACTGGCTTGTCAACCCTGGCACTCCCAGCTCAGGCAGCCCAGCTCCAGCAAGGCTTCGCGGGCGCCTATGCCCCAGCAAACTGGACCCTGAACCTGGATGGCCCATATCCGGGTGACGCAAAAGTTGACACCACAGGAGCCCCAGACTCAATCACACTGGTTGGCAGCCGCTCAAGCGTCACACAAGGCTTTTTCTATACTGAATACATCACAAGAGCGGCCGCCTCAGGCCCAGTAACCTTCGACTGGAGCTTCACCGGAGACTATTACGGCGCAAACATTTTTGGCTATCGCCTGTATCGCCTGAATGGCGATAGAGAGAACATCATCATATCCCCCTCGGCCACTGAACCCAGTGGGATCGAAGTGGATTCCGGCACCACTCGGTTCGATGTATCTTTCGGCGATAGTTTCGGATTCTATAATTTCAATTTCTCGGACTTCGGCAGGGGTACCGCCAAGATCAGCACTTTCTCCGCCCCCGTTCCTAGCCCCCTGCCCCTCCTCGGCGTCGGAGCTGCCTTCAGCTACAGCCGCCATCTGCGCCGCCGTACCACCCGGGCCCATGGTCCAGTGAGCACCGATCCCGTGAACCCCTGTCAGCTGTAGGCCATCCCGCCAGCACGGTCGCCACAGAGCCAGCCGTTCACCCTCACTTCCCCTTGCTGGCCTGGTGGATCCGCTTCTCCCTGGCTCCTGAGGGGGTTGCCCTGTGGCGCTGGGGCGCCTTCCCGGAATCCAGCCTGATCCGCAGGCTGGCCCGATTCAAGAACAGTGGCAGCAAATGAGTCCTGCCGCTGCCCAGGAACTCAGCAATCGTGCGGCCCCGCCCCAGCTGAAACAAGCAGGAGTCACGGTGCAGAAACGGAGCGATCAGTTGCTCTCTGTGCTGACACGCGACACCCAGCCCACCGACTCGGACGACCAGGCCAGCTGCACCGATTCCAGCTGCTCTGCAGCCCGTTCGGGGTCAGGGCGGCCGCCGTTGCGGGGCCCTCCTTCACGTCAGCCACACCACGCTGCAGCCGGGGCCCCCATCGCCCTGGTCTGCATCGCTCACCCGCTCCACATAGGGCAGGGTGGCCAGCCAGTCGCGCAGGCCGCGCTTGAGCTTGCCAGTGCCGATGCCGTGAATCACCCACACCGGCCCACTGGCGGCGCGCAGCTTCTCCTCCACCGCCGCCTCGGCCTCGTGCACCCGCAGGCCGCGCACGTCGAGGGTGTTGCGCTCGGTGCGCACGCCCGGGCCCGGGCCGCCGCCGGCCACGCCCGCCTTCACCTGCACCCGCACCTCCGGCGGCGAGGGCTTCTCGCCATGCAGGCCCTCGATGCCCGCCAGCGGCACGGTGAGGCGCATCACCCCGCAGCGCACCGTAAGTTCGCGGCCGTCATCGGCCAGGGCCATCACCTCGCCCGCCTTGCCCAGGGACAGCACCCGCACCCGATCCCCGGGCGCCGGCATCCAGCCGCCGTGGTCGCGGCGCTGGGGGGTGCTCTGATGCTGCCGCTCCAGGTGCTTGAGCCGCTGGCCGGCCTGGCGGGCGGTCTCGCCCAGGCTGGCGCTGTCGCCCGCACCGCCCCCGCCGCCCTGGCGCAGGCGGCGGATGATCCGCCGCACCTCGTTCTGGCCCTGGCGAATCGAGCGCTCCAGCTGCTGGCGGCGCTGCTCCTGCAGTTCGGCACCCTGCTGGCGCTGCTGCTCCCAGCGGGAGAGCAACTCCTCGTGCAGGAGCTCGGTGCGGGCCAGCAGGGCGGCCGCCTCCTCGGCGGCCTCCTGCTGGCGCTGGCGCTGCTGCTCCAGCCCCTCGATCACCTGGTTCACCTGGCCCTCGCCGCGCGGGACCAGCTGGGCGGCGGCCCGCTCCAGCACCCCCTCCTCCAGGCCCAGGCGCCGGGCAATCGCCAGGGCATTGCTGCGGCCCGGAATGCCCCACTGGAGCCGGTAGGTGGGCGCCAGGGTCTGCTCATCGAAGGCCACCGAAGCGTTCTCGAAGCGGGGGTCGGCGTACTTGAGCGCCTTGAGCTCGCCGAAATGGGTGGTGGCGATCGTGAGGCGGGCCCGGTCGGCCAGTTCCTGGAGCAGGGCTGTTGCCAGGGCCGCCCCCTCCTGGGGGTCGGTGCCGGCGCCCACCTCATCGAGCAGCACCAGGCTCGCCCCCGCCACCGCCGCCCCGGCCCCTCCGCCGGCGACCTCGGGCAGGGCCGCCAGGATGCGGGCGATGCGGCGGATGTGGCCGCTGAAGGTGGAGAGGTTCTGCTGCAGCGACTGCTCATCGCCGATGTCGGCGAGCACCTGCCCGCACCAGGGCAGCCGTGGGGTGCCACCGCAGGGCAGGAACAGGCCGGCCCGGGCCATCAGCGCCGCCAGGCCCACGCTCTTGAGGGTCACGGTCTTGCCGCCGGTGTTGGGCCCGGTGATCGCCACCACCCGCAGGGAGGGAGCCACCGTGAGGCTCACCGGCACCACCGGCTGGCCGGCCTCGCGCCGGTGCTGCCAGAGCAGCAGCGGGTGGCGCAGCTCGCGCAGCTCGAAGGGAGCATCGGTCTCCTCCAGCAGCTTGGGGCGCACCGCCCCCAGCCAGGCCCCGTAGCGCGACCGGGCCAGGGCAGCATCAAGGCGCACCAGGATGGTCTGCACGTGCTCGAGCGCCGGGGCCTCCGCCGCCACCAGGCCGCTCATTTGCTCCAGGATCACCTGCTCCAGCTCCCGCTCCCGGCCCTCGAGCGCGCGGATGCGATTGCCCAAGGGAATCACCGGCTGGGGCTCCACGAACACCGTGCTGCCCGATGCTGAGCTGTCGTGCACCAGGCCGCCGATCTGGGCGGCGGCGCCGGCCTTCACCGCCAGCACCGGCCGGCCGTTGCGCTCCGCCACCACCGTGTCCTGCAGCAGGGGGGTCCAGCGGCGGATCAGGTTCTGCAGCTGCTCGCGCCGCTCGGCGCGCACCCCCTGCAGCTGGCGGCGCAGCCCCGCCAGCTCCGGGCTGGCCCGGTCGGCCACGCGGCCGCCCTCCTCGATCGCGAAGTGGAGCCGCTGCTCCAGCTCCGGCAGGGTGCGCAGATCCGCCACCAGGGCGGAGCACACCGGGCGCAGGGGCTCGTCTTCGATCTGGCGCCGCAGCCGCCTCGCCGCGGCCAGGGTGGCGGCCACCGCCAGCAGCTCCTCGCCGCCGGCGCTGCCCCCCTTGGCACAGCGGGCCACCGTGGTGGCGATGTCGGCGACGCCCCGGAAACTGAGGCCCCCCTCCAGCAGGCCATCGAGACCGAGCAGCTCAGTGGTTTCGGCCAGCAGCGTGCGGCTTTCGGCGCAGCTGAGCGGCAAGGGCAGGGCGGCACAGTGGCGCTCGCCGGCGGCGGTGCTGGCGAAGCCGGCCACATGGCCCGCCAGCCGCGGCCACTCCAGCAGCTCCAGCGTCTCAGCGGTGATGGCCGCCGCGGCCAGGTCGTCCTGCGCTGCGCTCACCCGTTCTGGCCGCCAGGGGCCGGGGTAATGGAGGGGATGGGGTCGCGGCCCGTGTTGGAGGGGATGCCGGCGGGGGGCTCGTAGAGGATCTCCAGCCAGTTCCCCTCGGGATCCTGCAGATAGAAGGAGGCGGTGCCGTCACGGTGGTCGTGCACCGCGCCCACCGGCTGACCGCTGGCCACGAGCTGAGCATGCACTGCATCGACTGCGGCACGGTCCTCCAAATGGAAGGCGAAGTGGGGGCCAGCGGCCTTGTAGTCGGGGCTGAGCAAGGCCACCCCGTCGCCGGTGACGGGCGACTGCAGATAGGCCCAGTCGGGGGCATCCCAGCTGAGCTGGAGGCCCAGGGCGATGTAGAAGGCCTTGGCCCGCTCCATGTCGGTGACCCGCAGGGCCACATGGCCAAGGCGATGGACGGCGGGGTGTGCGCGGTCAGCGGCCGGCGCCATGGCGTGGAGGTTCACTTCGTTCATTCTTGGGCAAAGCCCCAACGCCGGTGGCCGACGGCTGCCGTGCCTGTCTCCCTAGAAGCTGAACGGCAAGCACGCTGTGCTGGATCATCACTCTGGAATCCCCGCCCAGGGCGTTTGGCAGGAGCAACTGCCGAGCAGGTGAATGCGGCGGCCTTGCGTATGCAGTGCCTCCACCCCGGAAGCGGTCCTGGAGCTAGGGCTCAGCCCCCTCTCAGCCATCCCGCAACCAGGCCGCCGCGTCGCAGGCGTGATAAGTGAGGACCAGATCGGCACCGGCTCGCTTGAAGCAGAGCAGGGTTTCCAGCACCACGGCCCGCTCGTCAATCCAGCCACGCTCAGCAGCGGCTTTCACCATGGCGTATTCACCACTCACGTTGTAAGCCGCGATCGGCTGCTCGGATTCGCCGCGCAGGCGATGAATGATGTCGAGGTAGGCCAGGCCGGGCTTCACCATCAGGATGTCGGCCCCTTCGCTCTCATCGAGCTGGCACTCGAGAATCGCCTCACGGCCATTGGCCGGGTCCATCTGGTAGGTGCTCTTGTCCTTGGGGATCAGCTTTCCGGCCGCGGCCCTCGGAGCCGAATCGAGGGCCTCGCGGAAGGGGCCGTAGTAGGCGGATGCGTACTTGGCGGTGTAGCTGATGATGCCCACGTGCTCGAAGCCCTCCTCATCGAGGGCCTCGCGGATGGCGCCGACGCGGCCATCCATCATGTCGCTGGGGCCGATCAGGTCGGCGCCGGCCCGGGCCTGAGCCACGGCCTGCTTGCAGAGGATCGCCACCGTTTCATCGTTGAGCACCACGCCCTCCTGGCTCACGATGCCGTCGTGGCCGTCGCAGGAGTAGGGATCCAGGGCCACATCGGTCATGATCGCCATCTGGGGATGAACCTCCTTGAGGCGGCGGATGGCGCGGGGGATCAGGCCGTGCTCGTTGAAGCACTCGGCGCCGTCCTCGGTTTTGAGGCCGTCGGCCACCTTGGGGAACAGCACCACGCAGCGAATGCCCAGATCCCAGGCGCGGCCCACCTCCTGCACCAGGCCTTCGAGGCTCCAGCGGGAACACCCGGGCATGGCGCTGATCGGCTCATTCGTGGCCCCTTCGTGCACGAACAGGGGGTAGATGAAATCAGCCGGGGAGAGGGAGGTTTCGCGCACCATCGCCCGCAGGGCCGGGGTGCGGCGCAACCGGCGAGGGCGATAGCTGAGCTCCATGGTGTCGGGAAGGCTGGGCCGGATCCTACGGAGACACCTGACCTGACCTGGCTCGGACTGGCCTAGAGCTGGGCCGATTCGATCCAGCCGCTGCGGGGGTCGGCGCTGCGCGCCTGGCGGAGCTGCATCAGCAGCTCCCGTTCCTGATCAGAAAGGGTGTCGGGCAGACGCAACACCGGGGTGAGCAGCAGGTCCCCCCGGCCCGCCTTGAGGGGCCAGCCCTTGCCCTTGAGGCGCAGGCTGCGGCCCAGTGTCATACCCGGCGGCACCTGCACCCCGGCCTGGCCATCGGGGGTGGCCACCTGCACCTCGCCGCCGAGGGCCAGTTCGTCGAGGCTGAGCGGCAACTCAGCGCGCAACTGGTCGCCATCCAGCTTCCACACCGGGTGGGGCTGCAGCTCGATGGTGAGGTAGAGGTCGCCGCGGCGACCGGTGCCGGGCTGGAGGTTGCCCTTGCCCTTCAGCCGCAGGCGGCTGCCGGGCTTCACGCCAGCAGGAACCTTCACCTGCACGCGCTCCTCATTCACCGCCAGGGTGCGCTCACAACCACGGAAGGCATCCGCCAGGCCCAGCCGGATGGTGGCCTCGGCATCGAGGTTGAGCGCCGCGCCGCGACCCGCCCCGGCCCCGGCGAAGCCACCGCCAAACCCTCCCGGAAAACCACTGCCAAAGCCGCCGAACCCACCGGCACCCGGGCCGGCGGCACCGGCACCGCCGAAGCGGCCGAGCAGATCGTTGATGAAGTCGTCGAAATTGCCGTAGCGGCCGAAGTCCACATCCATGCCGCCCATGCCGCCCCCGGCGGCACCCCCGGCCTGGCTCCAATACTGGCCGAACTGCTCATAGCGGCGACGCTTGTCGGGATCGGAGAGCACCTCGTAGGCCTCGCTGATCTCCTTGAACCTGGCCTCGGCCGACTGGTCGCCGGGATTCACATCCGGGTGGTACTGGCGCGCCAGCTTGCGGAACGCCCGCTTGATGGCGTCAGCGTCCGCGCCCCGGTCCACGCCCAGCACCTTGAAGTAGTCGCGATAGCCGTTGGCGCTCATCGGCGGGGGGTGAACGGGCGGGAGATGGACGGGCTGGAGGGCCGCTGCCAGCGGAACCGGACAGGGCAGCCCACACAGATCCACCCAGTCTCTCAGTCGGCTCCCGCTGCCGGGGGGCCAGTGCCCATCTAGCGTCGGATTCGGATCAGTCGCAGCATGGTGTTCTTCCGATCGAAACCCAGCACCCTGCTGATCCTCTGCAGCATGGGTCTGCTGGGTGTGGTGGCGACAGTTCGAGCCCAAACCGGCGAGCGGACGCCACAGCTGGCCCAGGCCCGGGCGGCGCTGTCGGCCTCGACGAGCCAGCAGCAGGCCCTGGCCAACCACCTCAAGGCCCGGGGCGCCGTGTTCTACGGCGCCTATTGGTGCCCAGCCTGCACCCAGCAGAAGGCCCTGTTCGGTAAGGAGGCCGGGGCACGGCTTCCCTACGTGGAGTGCACGGACGCCAGCGGCAGCGCCCGCTGCTCAGCCGCCAGCATCCGCGCCTTCCCCACCTGGGACATGCCCGGCAAACCGCGGCTGGTGGGGGTGCAGAGCATGGAGGAGTTGGCCCGCTGGAGCGGTTTCCAGTAGGGATCCTGGTGCTGCGTTCTGGGGATCCGCGCTGAGCCACCGCTGTCGGCCGGGCCAGGACTGTTCATCCATGCCGGCGATGGCTAGGAAAGAGGGCTCAGAACCCTGGGATCCCCATGGCCAGCACGGTATCCAGTCCAGGCCAACTGGCCCTGCTGCGCTACTGCGCCTACCCCTCCGGACAGGCCCCCTGCTTCAGCCACCTGCTGATCTGCAGCACCGCGCCCCTGGAGGCGGAGCGGCCCTACCGCAGTGACATCAACGCCGACGACCTTGAACGCAGTCCAGAGCGGCTCCTGGAGCTGCGCCGGCATCTCGAGCAGTTCTTCCGCAGACCAGGGGCCGGCGGCGGCGACCAGCGCCTGAGGCTGGTGGTGCGGATCCACGGCTACAACGTGCCCCTCAGCAGCGTGGAGCAGGAGTATGCCGATGCCGAGCGCAAGTTCCAGGGCGACGCCCGGCGGATGGCGACTGCTCCGCCGGAGGACTACGTGTTGTTCGTGCACTACGCCTGGCCGTCTGAGCGGATCGGCGCAGGCGGACCCTTGCGCTGGATCCGGGCCATGCCGGTGGGGCTGCTGGTGCTGCTGGCGCTCGGCGGCGTGTTCAGCATGGCCGCCAGTGGTGTGGCCGCAGTGTTTGGTCACCTTCTCCTGGGCATCGGCATCACCCTCACGCTGCTGCGGATGGTGGTGTACTTCCGTGACCGCGACCGAGCCGGCACCTACGGGGTCTTTGACGCGGTGGAGATGGTCCGGGCACTCCATCACCTGGTGCAGGAAATCGGCACGGACACCGGATACATCACCCGACTGAAGCGGGGGGAAGCACGGCGGATCAGCCTCAGCTTCCTGGGACACAGCATGGGCACCTTCCTGACAACGTCCCTGATCCGGGTGCTCAGCAATGTGTTCGACGCTGACGCCGACAGCCACCTCTGGGAGGACAACCCGCTGGGCCCGTTCGCCGGCCCGAGCTGCCCCACGCCAGCCAGCCAGGAGAAGCGCGAGCAGCTTCGCCGCCAGCGCGCCGCCATCGGCGATCTGTTCATCCTCGACCGACTGATCCTGGTGGCCGCGGACATCCCGGTGTGGGCGATCACCACGGGCCGCTCCAACTACCTGGCCAGCTGCCTGCGGCGCTTCAGCGACACCGTGCTGTTCGTCAACGAAGCTGACATGGTGCTGCGACTGGCCTCCACCCTGGCCAACTACTTCGTGTTCCCTTCCGGCACTCGCATGGGCGGCTACCGGCTGGGCAACCTGAGCATCGCCGGGCGATGCGGGAAGGATGGCTACGGCTGGCGCCGCTCGGATCTGGGGGATCTGGAACTGCAGGGCGTGCTGCGCGCCAAACGGCTGTGCGAGCCACCCTTCCGCTGTCCTCTGGACATCGGCTATCCACTCCATGTGATCGACTGCACCGACTACACCGATGGCGGGCGCCATCTCAGTGCGTTCACCGCCGGCAACGCCCTGTTGAGACCCTTCAATTACGCGGCCACCCTGGTGCTGATGCTGTTGGCCCCCCTGGGCATCGGCCAGATCGACAGCCACGGCGGCTACTTTCGAGGCCGCTTCTGCCTGGACCTGCTCTATGGATTGGCCCTGCGGGGGATCCCTGCCAGCCAAGAACCCTCCCCCCAGATCCAGGCCGGACTGAAGCAGCACCGCATCAGCTGGATCAGTGTCCGCAGCGATGGATCCCAAGGGGCCTGAACAAGCGCCATGAGGACTGCTGAGGTCCCTTCCAGGGCCCATGAGTCATTTGACTGATTCAGACTGTTGAGTGGTATTCAATCGCAGCCTTCGCCGGAGTTTTCTTGCCTGCAGGAAAGCCACAGGAATCGACAGAACAGGAAGGGGACCGGGCACATAATAATAATGAGTACCGCTTACCCGAACACTGGCTTCAACAACCTTGTAATCGACTGAAAAGTCAAAAATTCTGTAAAGACCCAACTCAATCCCAATAGGGAAGTCCGCATCATAAAATTCATAACCACCGGCTGGATCCGACCTCACGTCAACGCTCTCAATCTGGCTCGACAACCATTGTTTTTCGGGAACAATTTGCCTGATGCTGCCGCCGCCCCGGGATCCGATTAGGTAATGACTCCAACCCGCCGAGCCCTCAAAGACTACATTAAAGTCAATCCTGGAAATGTCCGAGAATCGATAATTATTGCATTCGGGATTTCCAGTTGACGGAGGGGGCTGAATAAAAACTTCGCTAAACAAAAGCTCATTAAATTCGTTTGGCGTGGAAGTGAATGCTGTTGATTCAGCCTCCCAATCGACCTGCCAGCACGAGGCAGGCACGCTAGCCATGGCCTTTGAAGGCAGAAGAGTCGAGACGCCAACACATAATGCATTTGCCATCAGCGCAACCAACGACCGATTAACGCCCATCAAGCAATCCCAATCGCAAGCACAATTATGCAGCCACGACTTGGCATTAAATGATTACATTTATTAATGGGACTTGCAAGGGGCTTGCCTACAGGGTTTTCTCCAGCCAACACGACAAAATCTCACGGCTCAGCGCAGCAAATTGTTTTCGTTCCACTATCTTTAGGCCCGTCCGGCGCCTAAGTGGTCCATTCAGAGCCCCATTCAGGGCAATTCGCAGATTTTCGCGAGCGCCGGCCAATCTCTTCGCTGGGCACCGTGAAGCACCTCGCCTGTCGAGCTCAAGGAAGCCCGCGACTCACATCCACCAAAAAGGAAGGCCCCTTCCAGGGCCCATGGGTCATTTGGGTGATAAGGCTGACCTCACCCCATCTCCCTTACAGGGTCAGGCGGCCACGGGGGCAGCTTGACGGGAGAAACGAACGATGTTGTTCGCTGTTACGGGTTTGCTCTCACCGAGCAGGCTTCAGTCACCCTCCTTATGCCCCGTCGAAACCATTGCAGCCCCGCGATGCTGCCGACAGAGCCGGGAGCGGGGGAATGGAGCTGAGCGGAATCGAACCGCTGTCCGAAACACTGGTGTGAGCCACCTAGTCCGGCCGAAACCGGACTCCGTCATTGTGGCAGCAGAGCGTCAGGGCTGCAGGGGTGGGCATCACCGAACCGATCCACTTGCAGCAGGCGCCGCTCGAGGCGGTGGCCGTGGTTCCGCCAGGCCTGGAAGCAGCTGCAGCCATCGAACTGGAGGCTCTTGGTGCGACGGCCGTCCGGCCCCTGCAGCGGGCGGTGGCGTGCCGCATCGACCAGGCGGGCTACTACCGGCTGCACCTGCAGGCGCGGCTGCCGTTCCGGATCCTGCGCACACTGGCCCGCTTCCCCTGCCGCAGCCGCCAGGAGCTGTATTCGGGCGTACAGGCCGCGGTGCAGGCCCTGCCCGGCTGGCAGGGCTGGCTGGCGCCGGAGGCCAGCCTGCGGGTGGATGCCACCGGCTCGGCCCCTGGCCTGGCCCACAGCCACTACAGCGCCCTGGAGGTGAAAAACGCCCTGGTGGATCTGCAGCGCCAGCACTTCGGCAGTCGCTCCTCTGTGGATCTGGACGCTCCAGACCGCTCCTTTCACCTGCACCTGGGCGGCGGCCAGGCGAGCCTCAGCCTCGATGGCAGCGGCGCCAGCCTGCACCGCCGCGGCTACCGAGCTGCCATGGGCCTGGCGCCCCTCAAGGAGAACCTGGCCGCCGGCCTGATCGCCCTCACGGGTTGGGATGGTTCGGTGCCCCTGGTCGATCCGCTCTGTGGCTCCGGGACCCTGCTGATTGAGGCCGCCCGGATAGCCCTGGGCCGGGCGCCGGGCCTGGAGCGGGCCTTCGCCCTGGAGCGCTGGCCCGACTTTGATCGGCTCCTCTGGCAGCAGGAGCTGGACGCGGCCCGGGGGCTCGCCCGCGAGCAACTGACCGACGGCCGCCCGCTGGCACCGTTGCTGGGCATGGAACAGGACGCCGAGGTGCTGGCCCAGGCCCGTCACAACACCGCCGCCGCCGGGGTTGCCCCCTGGATCGCTCTGCAGGTCGGCGACTGCCGCGACTTCCAGCCGCCCCCGGCCCCCGGCATCCTGGTGTGCAACCCGCCCTACGGCGAGCGCATCGGCGAGGCCGACGCCCTGGAGGCGCTCTATGCCGATCTGGGCGCCATGGTGAAGGAGCGCTGCTCCGGCTGGACGCTGTGGCTGCTGAGCGGCAACCCCCAGCTCACCGGCGCCCTGCGCATGAAGGCCAGCCGGCGCATCCCGATCAGCAACGGCGGCATCGACTGCCGCTGGCTGCGCTACGACATCCGCTGAGCCTCAACGCCCGAAGAGTGCCCGGGTGGTCTTGCTGATGCCCGCGGCGGTCTGCGGCAGATACGGGCCCTTGGTGAGCTGGCCGCCCACCCGCAGGAACACGCCGGCCAGCACCAGGTTGAGGGCGGAGACCGCAAGGGCGCTGTGGATCCAGCTCCAGCCCAGCCCCTGGTGCAGCCAGAGCAGCAGGGCCACCTGGGCGCCGATCAGGGCAAGCAACATCATCACCAGGCCGCCACTGAGCAGCAGGGCGCCGCTGATCAACCGCCGTTTCTCCCGGTCGGCCTCCTGCAAGGCGATGCGCACATGCAGGTCCATCACCGAGGTCATCAGGGATCCCACCCGGCCAAGGGCCACCCGGCCGGACGCGCCCCCCCGGTAGCGGTCGTCGTCGTTGCCGAAAGGACTCATGCCGAGCGACGCCCCGAACCCAGCAGCAGGCCGAGCACCACGCCCACGCCGGCAGCCAGGCCGAGGGCCAGCAGGGGCCGCTCCCGCACCGGCTTCTCGATGCGGGGGCGCAGGGTGGCGTTGAGCTCATCGAGCAGGCTCTCCAGCTGCTGCTCCAGGGGCTGGAGGGTCTGGCCGAGACGCTGGGTCTGGTCGCCGGCCACATCCACCAGCTCGAGCAGCTGCTGTTTCACGGCGGTCACGGTGCGGCCGCTCTGCTCGGCGATCACATGGGCCACGTCATCAAAGCTGCCGCGGGTGGCCTCCAGCGTCTGGCGGGCCACATCCGGCCAGTGGCGCTGGATCTCCGGCAGAAGACTGTCGAAGCGCTCGCGGAAGCCGGGGGCAGCTGCGGCGGGGCCGGGGCTGGGTGCTGCGCTGGGGGCGTCGCTGCGCAGATCGCTGGGGCTGTCGGGGGGCATCGTTTCGGGGGGCATGGTTTCGGGGGGCATGGATCAGGCGGGAGGAGTGAAAAGAAGAGAGCCGCCGGGGGCGGGGCGCCCGGCAGGGAACAAGCACGTGCCTTCAAGTTAGGGATGGGGTTGAGCTTCGGAAACCCTCCGCTACATTTCGGTGGCTCGGCGGACGGGCCTGTTGGTTCACATCAATCAGGTCGAACTGCACCAGTTCAAGTCGTTCGGCGGATCGATGACGATCCCGCTTGAACAGGGGTTCACCGTGGTGACCGGCCCGAACGGCTCGGGCAAGAGCAACATCCTGGATGGCGTGCTGTTCTGCCTGGGGCTGGCCAGCAGCCGGGGCATGCGCGCCGAACGGCTGCCAGACCTGATCAACAGCGCCATGCTGCGCGCCGGCAAGGCCGCGGAAACCGTGGTGAGCGTGCGCTTTGACCTGCGCGACTGGCAGCCCGACGAGGCCGAAGCCGGGCTGGAGCCGCCCGAGGAGGGTCCCTGGATCCGCCCCGGCCAGACCGAATGGACCGTGACCCGGCGGTTGCGGGTGGCCCCCGGCGGCACCTACGCCAGCAGCTTCAGCGCCGACGGCGCCCCCTGCAACCTGCAGCAGCTGCAGACCCAGCTGCGGCGCCTGCGGGTGGATCCCGAGGGCAGCAACGTGGTGATGCAGGGCGACGTGACCCGCATCGTGTCGATGGGCGCCCGCGACCGGCGCGGCATCATCGATGAACTGGCCGGCGTGGCCCTGTTCGACTCCCGCATCGAGCAGACCCGCGCGAAGCTCGACGAGGTGCAGGAACGCCAGGAGCGCTGCGCGATCGTGCAGCAGGAGCTGCTGGCCGCCCGGGCCAAGCTGGAGCGCGACTGCGCCAAGGCCCGCACTTACCAGGATCTGCGCCAGCGCCACCACACCGGCCGCCAGCAGGAGCAGGTGCTGGCCTACGAGACCGCCCAGGCGGGGCTGGCCCAGCTGGAAAGCCGGCAGCGGGCCCTCACCAGCCAGCAGGAGACCGACCGCGCCGCCGTGGCCGAGGCGGAACTCACCCTGGCGGCAGCCGCCCGCACCCTGGAGCAGCTGCAGGTGGAGGTGAAGGCCCTTGGCGAGGACCAGCTGCTGGCGGTGCAGGCGGAGCTGGCGGGCCTGGAGGCCCGCGCCCGCGAACTGGCCCGCCAGAGCGAGCAGCACCAGCAGCAGGCCGAGGACCTGCAGCGCCAGCGCCAGGACCTGGCCAGCCGCCAGGCTGAGCTGCGCCAGCAGCAGCAACAGGGCCAGAACCCTGCTGACCAAAACGATCTGGACGGGGCCGAACAGGCCTGCCGAAGCGCTGAAGCTGCCGTGGAGATGTCGCGACGGCGGCTGGGCGAGGTGGCCGGCCGCTCCGGCAGCTGGCTGGAGGAGCAGCAACGGCGCAGCCAGGAGCGCGACCGCCTCAGTGCCGCGATCGCCCCCCTGGAAGCGGAGCGCCAGCAGCGGGGTGAACGGCTGCGCCAGGGGGAAGAGCGGATCGGCGAGCTGCGCGCCGAACTCGACCGCGATGGCAGCAGTGATGCCCAGGCCCTGGCGCTGCTGGAAAGCAGCGAGCGGGAACGGCGGACTCTGGCGGAGCAGCTGCAGCAGGACCAGGGGCAGGTGCAGCAGCTGGTGGAGGAGCTGGCCCTGCAACAGCGCACCCGCAGCCGGCTGGAGCAGGAGCAGACCCAGCTGGAACGGGAGATCGCCCGCATCGACAGCCGCCGCGAGACGCTGCAAGAAAGCCGCGGCACCGGCGCCTTGCGGGTGCTGCTGGAGGCGGGGCTGGAGGGGATCCACGGGCCAGTGGCCCACCTGGGCGAGGTGGAGGAGCGCCACCGCCTGGCCCTGGAGGTGGCGGCGGGGGGCCGGCTCGCCCAGGTGGTGGTGGTGGACGACCGGATCGCCGCCCGGGCAATCGATCTGCTCAAGAGTCGCCGGGCCGGCCGGCTCACCTTCCTGCCCCTCAACAAGATTCGCGGCAGTGGCAGTGGCAGTGGCAGCGCAAGCGCTGCCGGTGCCCTGCAGCGCGGCAGTGGCACAGGAGCAGGCGGGGGGCCAGGCCTGGTGGGCCGGGCGGTGCAGCTGATTCGCCACGAACCGATCTACGCCGAGGTGTTCCTCTACGTGTTCGGCGACACCCTGGTGTTCAGCGACCTGGCCAGCGCCCGGCGGGAGCTGGGCCGCTGCCGCGCCGTGACCCTCGACGGCGAGCTGCTGGAGAAGAGCGGCGCCATGACCGGCGGCAGCTTCCAGCAGCGCAGCGGCCAGCTGGGCTTCGGCCGCAGCAGTGAGCACGATGAAGCGGAGCCGCTGCGCCGCCGGCTGCTGGAGCTGGGGGAGAGCCTGGTGGCCAGCCGGCGGCGGGAATCGGAGCTGGCAGGGCAGCTGGAGAGCAGGCGCCCGCAGCTGGAGCAGCTGCAGCGCCGCCAGGCGGCCCTGGAGGCCGAACACAGCAGCGCCCTGCGCAACCTCGAACCGCTGCAGCAGCGCCTGCAGCAACAGCAGCAGCGCCTGCAGCAGCTGGAGCAGGCCCTCCACGACGACCGCCTGCGGCTGCAGCAGCTGGAGGGTGAGCTGGGCCCACTGCAGCAGCAGTTGCAGGCGCTGCAACAGGCCGATGCCAACCAGGAGGCCTCCCGCGATGCCGCCCGCTGGCAGGCGCTGCAGCACGACCTGGAGGCCGCCGACCGCACCCTGGCGGAGGCACGCCTGGTGCGCGACCAGCTGCTGGCGGCACGGCGGGAGCGGGCGCTGGTGGCCGAACGGCTGCAGAACCAGCTGGAGGCCCTGGCCGGCGATGAGCGGCGCCTGGTGGCGGCGGTGCAGGCCCTGGTGGCGGAGCGCGAGGTGTGGAAGCAGCAGCAGCAGGCCGATCAGCAGCAGCGCCAGCAACTGGAGGCCCGCCAGAGCGACCTGCAGGCCCGCTTCGGCGAGCGGCGCCGGGCCCGGGACGCGGCCGAGGCCCAGCTCGCCGGCCAGCGCCAGGCCCTGCAACAGAAGCAGTGGGAGCTGCAGCGGCTGGGAGAGGAGCTGGACTCGCTGGCGAGCCAGCGGCGCAGCGAGCAGCAGCGGCTGGAGCAGCTGCAGCGGGAGCTGCCCGATCCCCTGCCGGAGATCCCCGAGGAGGTGCGCGCCAATGGCCTGGAGGCGCTGCAGGCCGAGCTGCGCAGCTTGCAGGCCCGGATGGAGGCTCTGGAGCCGGTGAACATGCTGGCCCTCGACGAGCTGGCCCAGCTGGAGACCCGCCTGGCCGACCTGGAGGAGCGGCTGGACGTGCTGGCCAAGGAACGGGAAGAGCTGCTGTTGCGCATCGAAACGGTGGCCACCCTGCGCCAGGAAGCCTTCCTGGAGGCGTTCCAGGCAGTAGACGGCCACTTCCGCACGATCTTCGCCGAGCTCTCCGAGGGCGAGGGTCACCTGCAGCTGGAGAACCCGGAGGCGCCGCTGGAGGGGGGCCTCACCCTGGTGGCCCACCCCAAGGGCAAGGCGGTGCGCCGCCTCAACGCGATGAGTGGCGGCGAGAAATCACTCACGGCCCTGAGCTTCCTGTTCGCCCTGCAGCGCTTCCGCCCCTCGCCCTTCTATGCCCTCGACGAGGTGGACAGCTTTCTCGATGGCGTGAACGTGGAGCGCCTAGCCGGTTTGATCGCCCGCCAGGCCGACGAGGCCCAGTTCATGGTGGTGAGCCACCGCCGGCCGATGATTGCCGCGGCCCAGCGCACCATCGGCGTGACCCAGGCGCGCGGTGCCCACACCCAGGTGGTGGGATTACCGCCAGCGGCGTAAATCCGTGCTCTGGGAGAGAATGCCTAAATGACCAGCCTCCCGCCCGGCAGCGATCGCCTCGCGCGCACGACCGATCCCGGCGCCGATCCGCCCAGCGACCGCCTCTGGCTGCGCTCCGAGCTGATGGGCACCCAGGTGATCACCCGCGACACCGGCCGCCGCCTGGGCGTGGTGGGCGAGGTGGTGGTGGACATCGACCGGCGCGAGGTGGTGGCCCTGGGGCTGCGCGACAACCCACTCACCCGCTTCCTGCCCGGCCTGCCCCGCTGGATGCCGCTCGACCGCATCCGCCAGGTGGGTGATGTGATTCTGGTCGACTCAGCCGATTCCCTGGCCGAGAGCTTCAACCCGGAGCGCTACAGCAAGGTGATCAACTGCCAGGTGGTCACCGAGTCGGGCGAGCGGCTGGGCAAGGTGCTCGGCTTCAGCTTCGACATCGAAACCGGAGAGCTCACCACCCTGGTGCTGGGTGCCCTGGGCGTGCCGCTACTGGGCGAGGGGGTGCTGAGCACCTGGGAGCTGCCGGTGGAGGAGATCGTGAGCAGCGGCACTGACCGGATCATCGTGTACGAGGGGGCCGAGGACAAACTCAAGCAACTGGGCACGGGACTGCTGGAGAAGCTGGGGATCGGTGGTCCGAGCTGGGAACAGGAGGAGCGGGAGCGCTATCGCGGCTCAATGGTGCCGGTGGAAAACCAGCTCGCCGCCGGCGTGCCCAGCGTGCAGGAACAGCGGCGCATTCAACCCGCCAGCACCCGCAGCTTCGAACCCGAGGAGGCCTACGACTACGTGGAAGTGGAGGAACGGCGCCAGAGGGAGCCCCTGCGCCAGCGCCGCTATCTCGATGACGAGGAGCCCGAGCGCGAGGCGCCCTATCGCAACGGGACCCCGCGCGACGACAGCATCGGTGAAGGCCCATCCGCCAGGCCGGCCTTCAGCCGTGATCCCTACAACGAGCCTCGGCGTCGCCCACCGGCTCCACCCCGCCGGGAGCCCCTCGACGTGGAACCCGAGGACCTGGACGATCCCTGGTGAGGGCTCAGCCTTCCTTGAAGTTCAGGGAGGCGGAATTGACGCAGTGGCGCAGGCCGGTGGGGGCCGGACCATCGTTGAACACGTGGCCTAGGTGGGCGTCGCAATTAGCGCAGCGGATTTCGGTGCGAACCATGCCGTGGCTGCGATCCACGTGGGTGCTGATCGCCGCCGGATCCACCCCATCCCAGAAGCTGGGCCAACCGGTGCCGGAGTCAAACTTGGTGGCACTGCTGTAGAGGGGAGCGTCGCAGCAGATGCAGTGGTAGGTGCCGCTGCCCTTGTGGTTCCAGTAGGCACCGGTGAAGGCCCGCTCGGTGCCGCCCTGGCGGGCGATCTGGAACTGCTCCGGGGTGAGCCGGGAGCGCCAGATCTCCTCGCGCTCGTCCCGCGCCAGACCACTCTCAACACCACAGGCAGACGCTGGCAGCTGGGACTCGGTCATGGCCGGGCAGGCAGGGCTGCCGCAACCTTAGGAATCCGGCCGGGCCGAGCGTTGCGGAGCCGGCAGCAGCTCGCCCACCAGGTCGGCCAGGGCGGCCACAGCGCCGGGTTTGCCGCGCAACTGGCGCAGATCGTGGGCCATCCGGGCAAGCCGTGGGGGCTCGGCCAGCCACTGCTGCACGTCCGCGGCGATCTGCTCCGGGGTGATCGCCCCCACCCGCTCGGGCACCAGCTGGCGGCCGGCGGCAATGTTCGGCGCCGCCAGCAGCCCCCGGTGACGCAGGCGCCAGAGCGTCAGCGCCACCCCGAACAGCCTGCGCAGCAGGGGCAGCCGTCCCACCAATCCCGCCAGGCCATCCCAGGCCTGCATCACATGAAGATGCTGGGTCGGCACCAGCACCAGCATCGGCACCCCCAGCGCCGCCAGTTCAGCGGTGTTGGCGCCCACGGTGGTGAGGGCCAGGCTGCACTGGCTGAGCACGCCATGGGCGGGGCTGTGCTGCACCAGTTCGATGCGGCTGCCGGCGGCGGTGACCAGGGCCAGCCCATCGGGTTGGAGCAGCCCACTGGGCACCAGCTGCGGCTGGCCGCTGCGGTAATAGCGAGCAATCGGATTGGCCGGCCCGGCGTAGGCCAAAAGTTCCTCCACCCTCACGGTCGGGGCCAGGGGCAGCAGCAGTCCGAGGCCCGGCTCGTCCTGGGCCAGCCGATCGGCCGTCTCCAGCAGGAAGGGCACGCCCACCCGCAGCTTGGCGGGCTTGGAACCCGGCAGCAGCGCCAGCCAGCGGCCGGAGGGCAGCGGCGCCTCGCGCCGGGCCTGCTCGGAGAGGTCGGCCATCAGATCGCCCACCACCGTGCAGCGGCCGCGCCAGCGGGCAGGCAGGGCGTTGGCCGCCCGAGGGCCCATGGCAGCGATGCGGTCGTTCCAGCGGGGCCAGCGGGCCACCCACTCGGCATAGGTGATGTGGCGGTAGCCCAGCCGGGCCGAGAGCAGGACGGTCCAGAACTGGTCGCCACCGAGGAACACCACCACGCCCCGGCGGGGCCAGGGGCCGAAGCGCCCCGGCCGCAGCAGCAGCCACCAAAAGCGGCGGGCCGGCGTGATCCGCGAGAACAGCTGCCAGCCCCAGGCCGCCCGATGCTCCTGCCCGGTGCCGTTGGGGCAGGGCACCAGCACCAGCCTCAGCTGGCCGGCAGCATCCGGCTGACGCGGCGCCAGGGACAGGCGGCGGTGCAGGCAGAGGGCCAAGGGGCGCACCCAAGTGGTGAGCTCACCGGGCCCGTTGCTCACCAACACCACGGCAAAGGGCTCGGCCATGGCGTGGAACTCAGCCTCAGGCTCACCCAGAGAAGCGTCTGGCGCAGGGTGACGCGAGGTCAGGGAGTAGGGGAAGAGTGAGTGCGGATGGCGAGACTTGAACTCGCAAGGCCGAAGCCACACGCCCCTCAAACGTGCGTGTCTACCAATTCCACCACATCCGCATGATGACGCAGTGAACCAAGATTCACCGGGTGGGTTGGCGCGCCAAAAGCGCTGCCTTCTCGCAATATACCCATACCCCTGCCCCGCCCCTTTCAGCCGCCATGGCGGCCTTGGGTGCCTCGGTGAGCGCTGATACAGTCCGCGATGGCCTAACGCCAACCGAGACGCCGCGGATGCCCATCGGCAAATTGCTGATCGCCAACCGTGGCGAGATCGCGCTGAGAATTCTGCGCAGCTGCCGCGAGCTCGGCATCCCCACGGTGGCCGTGTACAGCACCGTGGACCGCAACGCCCTGCACGTGCAACTGGCCGACGAGGCCGTGTGCGTGGGCGAGGCGCCCAGCTCCAAGAGCTACCTGAACATCCCCAACATCCTGGCGGCTGCCACCTCCCGCGGCGCCGACGCCATTCACCCCGGCTATGGCTTCCTGGCGGAGAACGACCGCTTCGCCGAAATCTGCGCCGACCACGGCATCACCTTCGTGGGCCCCTCCCCGGAGGCGATTCGCTCGATGGGCGATAAATCCACGGCCAAGGCCACCATGCAGGCCGTGGGCGTGCCCACCATCCCCGGCAGCGAGGGGCTGCTGGAAAGCGTGGCCGAAGCCAGGGGCCTGGCCGCAACGATGGGCTACCCGGTGATGATCAAGGCCACGGCCGGCGGCGGCGGGCGCGGCATGCGCCTGGTACCCGGCCCTGACCAGCTCGAGAGCCTGTTCAAGGCGGCCCAGGGCGAAGCCGAAGCGGCCTTTGGCAACCCCGGCCTCTACATGGAGAAGTTCATCGACCGGCCCCGCCACGTGGAGGTGCAGGTGCTGGCCGATCGCCACGGCAACGTGGTTCACCTGGGTGAGCGCGACTGCTCGATCCAGCGCCGCCACCAGAAGCTGCTGGAAGAAGCGCCGAGCGTGGCCATCAACGCCGAGCTGCGCCGCCAGATGGGCGATGCCGCCGTGGCCGCCGCCCGCACGATCGGCTACGAGGGCGCCGGCACCGTGGAATTCCTGGTGGACCGCAGCGGCGCCTTCTATTTCATGGAGATGAACACCCGCATCCAGGTGGAGCACCCAGTCACCGAGATGGTGACCGGCGTCGACCTGATCGCCGAACAGCTGCGCATCGCCGGCGGCCAACCGATCTCCGTGACCCAGGAGCAGATCAAGCTTTGCGGCCACGCCATTGAGGTGCGCATCAACGCCGAAGACCCCCGCCAGAATTTCCGCCCGGCCCCCGGCAGGATCACCGGCTG
The DNA here is from genome assembly GCA_044238185.1 of Prochlorococcaceae cyanobacterium. Lineage (GTDB taxonomy): Bacteria > Cyanobacteriota > Cyanobacteriia > PCC-6307 > Cyanobiaceae > NIES-981. The sequence goes on from JBIIDV010000013.1 coordinate 29,092, forward strand.
GCTCCCCCCCGGCGGCCCTGGGGTGCGGGTCGACAGCCACGTGTACACGGGCTACGAGATCCCGCCCTTCTACGACTCCCTGATCGGCAAGGTGATCGTGTGGGGCGTGGACCGAGAGCATGCACTCAAGCGACTGCACCGGGCCCTGTCCGAGTGCGCCGTCACCGGCATCCCCACCACGATTGAGTTCCACCTTCAGCTGCTCGAACGGCCCGAGTTCCAGGCCGGAGACGTGCACACCAAGTTTGTGGAGCAGGAGATGCTTCCCCGCAGCTAGCCGATCTCGCTAGCCGATCAGGGCGGAGCGGTGCATCAGCTGGGTCACCAGCCCCTGCTGACCCACCAGCAGCTCCCGCACCAGACTGATCAGCCCCACCCACACCACCGGGGTGACATCCACGCCGCCGATCGGCTGAATCAGCCGCCGGGTGGGAGCCAGCAGGGGCTCGGTGGGCGCTCCCACCAAGCGCATCACCCCCTTGCTGAGGTCCACCTGGGGATACCAGGTGAGCACGATGCGGAACAGAAACAGCAAGGTCCACGCCGCCAGGCCCAGCCCGAGCAGCAGATGGGTCCAGGCCAGCGGCGAGGCGGGCAGCGCCGTCACAAAGCTCTAAGCAGTGATGGGTTCCAGCGTAGGCAGTCGGCGTGTCTGCCTAAGATCCGCCCACATCCGTGACGCCGAACAGCGGCCGCGCCATGACCCCTTCCCTCGCCAACTTTCTCAGCAGCCTCGTGTGGGGCGCGGTGATCGTGGTGATTCCGATCGCCGTGGCCCTGGTGCTGATCAGCCAGAACGACCGTCTCGATCGCAAGCTCTGAGGGGCGTCGCCCCTACAGTGGGGCCATGCACCGAGGGTGATGGGTAGTGGTTAATGCCAGCCTGAACTGGGCGAGCATCGTGGGCATCGTGCTGGCCGTTGGCGGCGCGCTGCTCTACTTCATGCGCAGCTTCAAGCCTGCGCTGGCTCGCGATTACGACGTGTTCTTCGCCGCCGTGGGCCTGCTGTGCGGCGGCATCCTGTTCTTCCAGGGCTGGCGCCTCGATCCAATCCTGCAGTTCGGACAGTTCCTGCTGGCCGGCACCACCGTGTTTTTTGCCTACGAGAGCGTGCGGCTCCGCGGTGTGACCACCGAACAGGCCCGGCGTTCCTCCTACTTCGACGACGACGAACCGCTCCCCCCCCCTCCTGGGCCCTACCGCCCCCGCATGGGCGGCCGCAGTTGGGATGAACCAGAGCCCGAACGCTTCGACGAGCCCCAACCCGTGCGCCGGCGCATCCCCTCCCTTGGGGATGACGAGGACGCCGCCGATGCCTTCTACCGCCCCAGCCGCAGCAGCCGAGCCGCCATCCCCGAGCGGGCAGCCAGTCGCCGCGATCAGGACTGGCAACCCCCTGCCGACGGTGCCCCCTCCCCTGCTTCCCGCCGCTATTCCGCAGGTGAAGGGCGAAGCACCCCTGAATTCGGAGCCCGTCGCCGCGATGGCCAGCCCGAAGTGCGCCGCGGCACCAGGCCCACGGCCAGCAGCGAAGCCATGCCCCGTTCCAGCCGTCGACCCCTTGGTGGCTCCGGCAGCGTGTCCCCGTCTGCTGGCAGCGGACCCGCACCCTCAGGAGCGGGTCCTGTCCCTGAAAGCCGGCCTGGCATCCCCCAGGGTTCACCGATTCGATCCGGTCGAGGAGCAGCCCCGGCCCGCACCAACAGCGTGAGTGACGCCGATTTCACCCCTCTCAGCCCACCGGGCAGCCGCGAGGGCGACACCCCACGTGGGCGTGACAACTCCTCCCGTTTCGACGACTGAGCAGCGCCTGGGGGCAATTCTCAGCCAGCCCCTGATCCCCCTGGCTCTGCTCCTGCTTTGGCTTGGTGGCTGCAGCGCCATCGGCCTGGGGGGCAGACGGGCCGCCCCCGGTACCGGGCTCGCTCCGGCAAACCGCAACGAGCCCGCCCTCAGCGGCAACGGCCGGCTGCTGGCCTCACTGATCGAACAGGACGGCCGTCAGCGACTGATCCTGCAGGAGCAGAGCAGCGGCCGCCAGCTGCCTTTGCCTCACTGGCGCGGCCAGACCCCCCATGGCTCACCGGCCCTGAGTTGGAACGGACGCTACCTGGCAGGACTGGTGCAGCAGGGCCCTCAGCGGCAGGTGGTGGTGGACGACCGCCTGAGCGGACGACTGTTGCGACTGCCCCTGCCAGGTGGGGGCGAGCCGCAACGGCTGAGCCTGGCCCCCGACGGCCAGCGGCTGGCAGTGGAGGTGCTGCGCGATGGCCAGCGCCTGGTGCGGGTGTTCGCCCTCGACGGGGTGCTGGAGCCGGATCTGCCGAGTGGCAGCAGCGTGCTCGGCGGCGGCCCCACTCCCCCCTGAGACGAGCGAGATGAACCCCCTTGCGCCCCTGGCGCTGCTGTTGCTGCTGCCCCTGGCCCTGGCGGGCTGCATGCCGCCCCAGGCCAGGCCCCTACTGCCGATCAACCAGCGGCTGGAGCAGAACGGCAGCAGCCGGGAACCGGCGTTGGCGGGCCGCTGGCTGGCCCTGATCAGCGGTCGCGGCGGACGCGAGCAGGTGCAGCTGCTGGATCTGGAGCAGGGCCAGCTGCGGCCCCTACCCGGGCTGAACCGGGCCGACGCCCAACCCCTGAGCGTGAGTGTGGATGCCCGGGGCGAGCGGCTGGCACTGGTGCGCCAGCTGGGTGGCCGCACCGAGCTGCTGCTCTACCGCCGCTCCCAGGGCCTGCTGCAACCACTGCCGATCGAGCCGGCCGGCGTGCCACGGCGGGTGCAGCTGCGTGCCGATGGCCGCCAGCTGGCGGTGGAGGTGAGCCGGAACGGGCTCTGGCAGGTGGATCTGCTCAGCCTGCCCTGAGCTCAGGGCATCAGCCCAGCCCAGCGCAGGAAGGTGTCGCCACTGATCGCCTCCACCAGCAGCACGGCCACGAAGCCCACCATCGCAAAACGGCCGTTCACCCGCTCGGCGTAGGCACTCCAGCCGAAGGCCGGCACATCCCGGGTGGTGGCACTGGTGGAGCTGTCGATGGCGGCGACTGGCGTGGCGGATTCAGGAGGTGGAGAGGGGGCCATGGTTAAAGGCAGTAAGGAATGGGGAAAAGGGAGAGGACGCTTGGTCAGGACTCGTGGCCGAAGGCATAGCCGGCGGCCGGCAGCAACCGCCAACCGCCCGTGCCGTCCAGTTCCAGCACGGTGTCGTGGAAGGCGGTGAGCGTGGGGCGGTGACCCACGCTCACGAAGGCGATTTCCCGCTCGGTGAGCAGGTCGTAGAGGTGGCGCTCGGTGGTCACATCGAGGGCGCTGGTGGCCTCGTCCAGCACCACGAAACGGGGAGCATTGAGCAGCAACCGGGCGAAGGCCAGACGCTGCTGCTCGCCAAGCGAGAGCAGCCGCGGCCAGTCCTGCTTGATCTCGAGATCGGGGTAGCGCTGCACCAGCTCGGGCAGGCGAACCTGCGCGAGCACGTGACGCAGCTGCTCGTCGCTGAAGCGGTCGGGGTTCAGGGGGTAGGCCAGCTGTTCACGCAGGCTGCCCAGCAGCATGTAGGGCTTCTGAGGAATGAACAGCAGCTCCCCTGGCCCAGGACGCTGCACCATGCCCACCGCCGGCGGCCAGAGGCCGCTCACCATGCGCAGGAACGAGGTCTTGCCACAACCGGAGGGTCCCACCACCAGCAGGCGCTGGCTGCGATCGATGGTGAGACTGAGGTCGCGGATCAGCAACCGCCTGCTACCCGGGGGCATCAGATCCACATGGCTCACCAGGATGGCGTCCGCGCCTGGCCTGACTCCCGCCTGGTCCCGCGCGAGCTGGGCTGAAGCCTCAACGCCGATCTCTTCCACCTTGCCCTGGAAACCCTCCAGACGGCTGATCGCCGCCGAAAAGGCCGCCAGGCGATCGATGTTGTTCACGATGTAGCTCACCGAGAACAGCACCTGAGAGAAGGCGATGCTGGCCTGCCCGAACACGCCGAAATCCACTTCTTTGGCGAAGTAGATCGGCGCTATCACCAGCCAGGGCAGAAAGCGGGAGAAGTAGTCGTAGGAGCGCTGGATCACACTGATCAGCGCCTCCCAGATGATCAGGCGGTTGTAGTTCTGAATCGCCCCACCGAGCCGGCGTTCGGCCTCACGGGATTCCTGCTGCTCTCCGCGGTAGAAGGCGATCGACTCGGCGTTGTCACGGATGTGCACCAGCCCGTAACGAAAATCGGCCTCCAGCTTGAGCTGCTGATAGTTCAGCGCTACCAACTTGCGACTGGCAAACACGATCACCGCCGTGCCGGCAACGGAATAGATCAGCAGCCATAGCGCCAGTTTGGAGCTGATGCTCCAGAGCACGATGATGAAACTGAAGAATGTAAGCAGGGCGGAGAGAATCTCCACCGTTACACTCAGACTTGTGGTGGTAAAACTTGCAGTATCCTGGGAAATACGTTGGTCCGGGTTATCAATTTCCTCAGCACTCTCATCATTGGGATTGAGCACGTAATAGGCCCTGTTGCTGAGGTAGCGGCTCAGCAGACGCCCACTCAGCCACTCCCGCCAGAGCAAGCCAAGCCGGGGAATCAGATAGCTCTGAAGCGCCCGGATCGGCAACGCCAGCATCAGGCAGAAGGCGTAGATAGCGACAATCTTCCAGAAGCCGTCCTGGTCGTAGGCCACCAACGAGTTATCAACATTCCGGGCAATGAAACTGATGCCCACATTGATCCCGTTGATCACCAGGATCAGCAGCAGGATCACCCCGAGCAGGAGCCAGGGCAGCCAGCGGCCCTGGCGCAACTTGCCGCGGAACACCCCAAAGCAGCTCAGGCCGGCCACCATCAGCACGGTGATCAGCGGCCCACCAGGCCCGGCCCAGAGGCCTGCCACCTGCTCGGGCACCCCTGGCAGAAAACGGCTGCGCAGCTCTGGGATCAGGGCACCACTGAGGGCCACCACCCCGGTGAGCAGCAGCAGGGTCACCCCCACCACCACCGCCACCAGAGCCACCACCAGCAGCAGGAACTGCCAGGGCTGGGTGTCCTCCACCGGCAGGAAATAGGGCTGGGCCAGGCGCTGCAGCTTGCCCAGCTGGCTGCGGAAGGCCTTGAGCGGATTCATGGAACAGCTCGACAAGCGGCCATTGTCGCCGCTGGCGTCTCAGCCCGGCGGCCAGGCCAGGGGACGGCCACCGATCACGTGCACGTGCAGGTGGAACACGGTCTGGCCGGCCTCCCCACCGCTGTTGATCACGGTGCGGAAGCCCTCCAGCCCCTCCTGGTGGGCCACCTTGGCCGCCACCAGCAGCAGATGGCCGAGCAGGGCGGCATGCCCCTCGCCCGCCTCGTCCAGCCGGGCAATCGGTTCGCGTGGGATCACCAGCACGTGCACCGGTGCCTGGGGGGCCACATCCCGGAAGGCCAGGCAGAGCTCGTCGGCGTAGACCTGGTCACAGGGAATCTCACCGCGCAGGATGCGGCCAAAGATCGTGTCGTGCGTGGTGTCGTCAGCGGGGGCCATGGCGACGGATCCAGACAAGAAATGGGACAGGAGGTGGCACTAGCTGAGCAGTGACTGAGCTGCGTGCTCTCCCCCTGGCGATGTTGGCACGATGCACCACGGCGGCGCTGCAGGGTCTGGAGGCCCAGCCGGTGACGGTGGAGGTAGACCTGGGCCCGGGTCTGCCGGCGCTCACCCTGGTGGGCCTGGCCGATGCCGCTGTGCTGGAGGCGCGGGAGCGGGTGCGATCGGCCCTGCGCCACAGCGGCTGCCGGGTGCCCCAGGGGCGGGTGGTGGTGAACCTGGCGCCGGCCGACCTGCGCAAGGAGGGGCCGGGCTTCGACCTGCCCGTGGCCCTGGGCCTGCTGCTGGCCAGCGGCCAGCTGGCACCAGCCAGCCTGGCGGGGGTGTGGAGCGCGGGGGAGCTGGGGCTGGATGGCAGCCTGCGGCCGATCCGGGGCATGCTCTCGATCGCCCTGCAGGCCCGGGCAAGCGGCGCCCGGGCCCTGCTGCTGCCGGCCGCCAACGGCACCGAGGCGGCGCTGGTGGAGGACCTGCCGCTGTGGCCGGCCACCAGCCTCAGGGATCTGCTGGGCCGGCTGGCTGCCGGCGGCGGCGACTGGCCGGCAGCAACGGCCCCAGCCCCAGGCCAGGTCGCAGGCGGGGGCGGAGGCCAAGGGGGCGACCTGGCCGACATCCAGGGCCAGAGCCATGGCCGCCGCGCCCTGGAGATCGCGGCAGCCGGCGGCCACCACCTGTTGTTGCTGGGGCCCCCGGGCAGTGGCAAAACGATGCTGGCCCGCCGGTTGGCGTCGCTGCTGCCGCCCCTCGACCGCAGTGCGGCCCTGGACCTCACCCGCATTCACTCGGTGGCTGGCCTGCTGCCGGCGGCAGGCCAGCTCCTGCTGCAGCGTCCCTTCCGCGCCCCGCACCACAGCTGCACCGGCGCCGCCCTGATCGGCGGCGGCGCCAATCCACGGCCGGGCGAACTGGCCCTGGCCCACCAGGGGGTGCTGTTTCTGGATGAACTGGCCGAGTTCCGCCCCGGCGTGCTCGACCTGTTGCGCCAACCGCTGGAAGAGGGGGAGATCCGGCTGCAACGAGCCCGCCAGCGCCTGCGCTTTCCCTGCGCGATCACCCTGGTGGCCGCATCCAATCCCTGCCGCTGCGGCTGGCATGGGGATCCGGAACGGGCCTGCAGCTGCACCGAAGCGGAGCGGCGGCGCTACTGGGGGCGGCTGTCAGGTCCGCTGCTCGACCGCATCGACCTGCAGGTGGTGATGCGCCGCGCCAAGGCCCATGAACTGGCCGCCCCCTACCAAGGAGGGAGCCAAAGGGCGCAAGCGGAGGCGGAGGCGCCTGAAACCAGCACCGTGGTGGCCGAGCGGGTGGCCCGGGCACATCAGCGCATGGCCCGGCGCAACCCCCGAGGGGTGTGCAATGCCCGACTGCCCTTGGCTGCACTGCAGCGGCTAGCGGAGCCGGATGCGGCCGCCCTGAAACTCTGGCAACGGGCGCTCGCCCAACGGCACATCAGCGGCCGCGGCGGCGAGCAGCTGCTGCGGGTGGCCCGCACAATCTGCGACCTCAACGGTGAGCGGCAGATCAGTGAAGCGGCAGTTGCGGAAGCCCTGCTGTACCGGAGCCTGGATCAGCAGACCGAAGAATCCTGATGGCCTGCCGACCAGATCAGCGGCGGCGGCGGCGCTGCTGGGCCTTGCGCTTGTACTTCTCGGTGGGGGTCTCGTGGTGGCGGAGCCGCTTGAGGTCGGCAAAGATGCCTGCCTTGGACACCTGACGCTTGAAGCGACGCAGGGCCGACTCGATGCCTTCGTTTTCGCCGACGGTGACCTGGGTCATGAAGCGGGTAGAGGTGTCAATGAGCCAGCAACCCTAGCAACCGCCCCTCTGAAGGCCTTCAGGAACCGCTGGAGAAGGGCTGCACCGGCAGGCCATTGGTGGGCAGGCCATTGGTGGGCAGGGCAGGCGGACTGGGCAGCGCGGGCGAGGCCACGGCCTCACCGCCCCCGGGCCAGTCGGCCCGATAGAGGTACACATGGCCCAGGTTGCGCCCCCCATAGGCACGGCGCTTGAGCTCCCAGCCGGGCTCCAGCACCAGCTGGAGGAAGCCGGTGCCGGCTCCCTGGGTGCGGGCCACCACCATCTCGGGCCCGGCGCCGGGGGTGGTGGGCACGGCCAGGAGCACGTTGTCGTCGGGGCGCCGAATCACACTCAGCCGGTAGGTGGGGGCCAGGTCGGTACCGCCCACCCGCACCGAATAGCCGTTGGCATCCAGGAAGCGGCCGCAGATTCCGGTGAAATCAAAGGTGGAGAGCAGCGGATTCACCTGGGCGGGTTGGCTGCCCAGCGTTTCGTAACAGGGCCGGCGGTTGTTGAGCTGCTCGTAAATGTTCAACTGGGCCCGGGTGCCATCGCCGATCGGGGCGGACACCAGCACGAAGTTCTGCTGGTTCAGATCGGCCATCTGGAACAGGGAGCCGGCCGCGACGGGGCCGGCCGTGGCGCCCCCCAGAGCAGCGGCCCAACCGGTGGCCACCAGGGCGGCACGGTGCAGGGGGGAGAGGCCCATGGCGGCGAGGTCCTTGCTGGCGCTAATCGTATGCAGCGAGTCGAGGCCAGGCCAGGGTGGGGCGGGACACTCAGGCAAGCGTCGGCGCGTCGATCAGTTCAGACCGGCTTGTTGATCCGGATCGCCAGCAGGAGGGCAGCCACCGTGCCGGGCAGGCATAGACCAAGAATCCAGCGGGTGGTACCCACCCCAAGATCGGGATCGCCATAGGCCAGCTCAAACACCGAGCCGGTTGCGGCGATCCCGAGCAGGCAGGCCAGGGCCAGGAACACACCGGCCAACGGTTTCATCGGCATGTGCGGGCCTCAGCGGATCGACTGCACGTCGCCCCGGACAAAGCCGTGCTCCTGCAGTTCGGCGTTGAGGCTGAGCTCGTCGGTGACGCGATCCACAAACAGCACGCCGTTGAGGTGGTCCATTTCGTGCTGGATGCAGCGGGCCAGCAGGCCGTCCGTCTTGATCCGTTGAGGACGGCCCAGGTCGTCGCGGTAGTTCACCTCCACCGTGGTGGGCCGCACCACATTGAGATACACCCCAGGGATGCTGAGGCAGCCTTCCTCATAGGTTTCAAGGCCAGGACCGAAGGAGCGGATTTCAGGGTTGATCAGCACCAGCGGCGGTGCGGCCGCGTTCTCGGGATCGAGGTCGATCACGAGCAGCTGCTTGTGCACGCCCACCTGGGGTGCAGCCAGGCCGATGCCATTAGCCGCATACATCGACCGGAGCATGTCGCGGGCCAGGTCACGCACCGATTCATCCACCTTGCTGATGCGCTTGGCCGGGGTGCGCAGCACGCTGTCGCCGAGGGTGTGGATGGTGAGCGCGGGATCGCTGACCGCCTGCTTGGGCACCTGCACCCGCCTGCTGGATTGCTCCGCCGTGCGGGCCATCTGGGCGAAGCTGCGGGCCAAGGGCCAATCCTCTCTACGTTGATGCAAGTTTAAGGCGGACCTGTGGACGACGGGTTGGCAAGTCCCAGGGCGAAGGCCCCTGCCGAGCCCCCATCCGAACCCTCACCCGGCCCCCTGCCGGCCCAGCTGGTGGTGGGCCGAACGCCGAGCCTGAAGGAAACGGGCTTTGCCGATGGCTGGCTCTACTGGCTGGAGCAGCGGCCCGCCGAAGGGGGCCGCACGACGCTGCTGCGCCGACCGGCCCATCGGAGCGAGGCGCCCGCCACGGAAATCACCCCGGGGCGCTGGAACCTGCGCAGCCGGGTGCATGCCTACGGGGGCGGCAGCTGGTGCTGCGCTGGCGGCTGGGTGGTGTTCGTCGACGACGGTGACCGCTGCTTGTGGGCCCTCGATCCCCAGCGGTCCGACAGCCCCCGCCGGCTCACGGTGCCGGGGGAGCGGGCCTTTGCCGACGGGCTGATCGACCTGCGGCGGCAGCGCTGGATCGGCGTGATGGAAGCGGAGGGCCGCGACCAGCTGGTGAGCGTGCCCCTGGCCGGCGGCGAACCCCAGCTGCTGCACCAACCGGCGGACTTCTGCGGCTACGCAGTGCTCAGCCCCGATGGCCGGCAGCTGGCCTGGATCGCCTGGCAGCAACCGCACATGCCCTGGGAGCACAGCCAGCTGTGGCTGGCGGAGCTGGAGGAGGGAGGCGCCCTGCGGCACTGCCGCTGCCTGGCCGGGGCTGGCGACCAGGCCGTGTCGCTGTTCCAGCCCCTCTGGATCGGCCCCGAGGAGCTGGTGGTGGCCGACGACAGCAGCGGCTGGTGGAACCTGCGCCGGCTGCACACCGGCAGTGGCCAGTGGGTGACGCTGCTGCCGCTGGAGGCGGAATTCGCCATGCCCCAGTGGGTGTACGGCATGCGCACCACCGCCTGGGACGGCGAGCGGCTGGTGGCAGCCGCCTGCCGAGAGGGGGTCTGGCAGCTGGGGGAGGTGAGCCTCGATCCAGCGCAGCTGGGCACGGCGACAGCCTGGCGGCCGCTGGCGCAACCGTTCGACGACCTGGCCTGCCTCAGTGCCGCCGACGGCACGCTGGCCTGCGTGGCCAGCTCCCCCATCGCGGTGTCGGGGCTGCTGCAGCTGGAGCTGGCCAGCGGCCAGTGGCGGCACACGCCGGTGAGTGGGCTGCCCCTGCCGGAAGCGGCAATCAGCCCGCCGGAGCCGCTCTGGTTCGCCGGCCACGGCGGCGCCCCCACCCACGCCTGGTACTACCCGCCGCTGGGCGGCGCCAACGCAGGCAGTCCGTTGCTGGTGAAGGGCCACAGCGGCCCCACGGGCATGGCGCGGCGGGGGCTGCAGCTGGCGATTCAGTTCTGGACCAGCCGCGGCTGGGGGGTGGTGGATGTGAACTACGGCGGCTCCACCGGCTTCGGCAGGGCCTACCGGGAGCGGCTGCAGGGCCTGTGGGGCGTAGCCGATGTGGCCGACTGCGCCGCCGCGGCCAAGGCCCTGGTGGTGGCGGGCCGGGCCAGCCCGGAGCGGGTGGCAATCGAGGGCGGCAGCGCCGGCGGCTTCACCGCCCTGGCCGCCCTCTGCTTCACGGACAGCTTCCGAGCCGCCGCCTGCCGCTATGCGGTGAGCGATCCGGCGGCCCTGGCCCAGCACGACCACCGCTTCGAGGCCCGCTATCTCGACGGCCTGATCGGCCCCTGGCCCGCGGCGATCGCCACCTATGAAGCCCGCTCACCGCTGTTGCACGCTGGGCAGATCCGCTGTCCGGTGATCTTGTTCCAGGGGCTGGACGACACGGTGGTGCCGCCGGAGCAGACCGAGCGCATGGCGGCCGCCCTGGAGGCCCGGGGCATCCCCTTGGAGGTGCACCGCTTTGCCGGCGAGGGGCACGGCTTCCGCGATGGCAGCGTGCAGGTGAGGGTGCTGGAGACCAGCGAGGCCTTTTTCCGCCGCCACTTCCAGCTGGCGCCGGCATGAGTGTGCTGGCCGCCGCCGCGCTGGTCGCCGTGGCCTTTGCCCTGCTGGGACTGCTGGTGGCGATCGGCCGGGCGATCGGGCCTGCCCTGGGCCTGCAGCGGCTGGGCCTTCCGGCGGCCGTGCTCGCCGGCCTGATAGGGCTGCTGCTGGGCCCCCACGGGCCCTGGCCGGTGATGCCGGCGGCGATCGAAGCGCTCTGGGCGCGCCTGCCCATGGTGCTGCTCACGCTGGTGTTCGGCACCCTGCTGCTGGGCAAGCCACTGCCGGCGATCGGCCAGCTGTGGCGCCCGGCCGCGGCCCAGACTCTGGTGGGGCTGACCCTCGGCTTCGGCCAGTACCTGATGGGGGCCCTGGCGGTGCTGCTGGTGCTGGGGCCGTTGCTGGGGGTGAATCCACTGATGGCCTGTCTGATCGAGGTGGGCTTTGAAGGGGGCCATGGCAGTGCGGCCGTGATGGGCCCGATCTACGCCGGCCTGGGGTTCCAGGAAGGCACCGACCTGGGGCTGGCGATGGCCACCGTGGGCCTGCTCAGCTCCACCGTGCTGGGCGGTGCACTGGTGGTGCTGGCCCAGCGCCGCGGCTGGCTGATGGTGCACCTGCCCGAACCCGTGGCCGTGCCGGACGGGCTGGCCCACCAGCCCAGCTGCCCGCTGCCGGAACCGCTGAGCGACCAGCCGCCGGCGGGGCTGCACACCTGGCTAGTGAACCTGGGACTGGCGGGGCTGGCCGTGGGGGTGGGGGTGCTGCTGCTGGCGGGGCTGGAGTGGGCCGCCACGCCCCTACAGGGCTCCTGGCGCACGGTGATCGACGCCCTGCCGGTGTACCCCCTGGCCCTGGCGGGCTCCCTGCTGGTGCGGCTGGCCCTGGAGCGCAGCGGCCGCACCACCCTGGTGCTGGCCAGCCAGCAGGAGCGCATCGGCGGCATCGCCACCGACCTGTTGATCGCCGCTGCGATGGCGGGTCTGGATTTGCCACAACTGGTGCGCTACTGGTTGCCCCTGAGCGTGCTCACGGTGGCCGGGCTGGGCTGGAACCTGCTGGTGGTGCTGGTGCTGGCCCGGCGGGTGCTGCCGATCGACTGGTTTGAGCGGGCCGTGATCGAATTCGGCCAGGCCACCGGGGTGGCCGCCAGCGGGCTGCTGCTGCTGGGCATGGCCGATCCGGACAACCGCAGTGAGGCCCTGCCGGCCTTCTCGGTGAAACAACTCTTGCTGCAGCCCGTGCTGGCCGGGGGTGTGGTGACGGTGGCCGCGCCCCTGGCCGTGCACAACTGGGGCCTGCCGATCTGGACCGAAGTGTGCTTCGGATTCACTGCACTGTGGATCACACTGGCCCTGCTGCTCGCCCGCACGGGCAACTGACCGCCACTCCCCGGCATCGGCCATGAAGGTGTTTGATGTGCTGATCGCCTTCGTGGCCCTCAGCCTGCTGCTGCTGCTGGCCGCCAGCCTGCGCAACCGGGTGGGCTGGCTACGCAGGCTGGGGTTGCCGGAAGCCCTGATCGCCGGGGGGCTGGGCCTGCTGATCGGTCCGTTCAGTCCGCTGCGGATCTTTCCCGAGCAGGTGTACACGATCTGGAGCCAGATCCCCGGGGCGCTCATCAGTGTGGTGTTCGCCACCCTGTTTCTTGGCCAGGCCCTGCCCAGCCGGTCGGTGCTGTGGCAGCGGGCCGCCAGCCAGACAGCCTTCGGCATGGTGCTGGGCTTCGGCCAGTACCTGGTGGGCGGGCTGGCGGTGCTGCTGGTGCTGCAGCCGCTCCTGGGGGTGGATCCGCTGATGGCCTGTCTGATCGAGGTGGGCTTCGAGGGGGGCCACGGCACGGCGGCCGGGATGGGCCCCACCTTCCGCAGCCTGGGGCTGGCCAGCGGCGAGGCCCTGGGGCTGGCGATGGCCACGGTGGGGGTGCTGGCGGCGGTGTTGATCGGCAGCAGCCTGGTGGTGATCGGGCGGCGGCGGCAGTGGTTGCTCGCCGCTGGCGATCCGGATGCCGAGGCGGCACTGGAGGCCCAGCGGCTGGCGGAGAGGGAGCGGCAGCGGCCGGCCCACCCCTCCCCCACCCTCGACTCCCTCACCCTCAACCTGGCCCTGATCGGCGGTGCGGTGGGGCTGGGGGTGCTGCTCAAGCACGCCCTGGTGCTGCTCTGGGGGGCTGGTTCGGGGGCGAAGGCGGCAGCCGCCTGCTGGAGGCGGTGCCGCTGTTCCCGCTGGCGATGGTGGGCGGACTGCTGGTGCAGCAGCTGCTGCAGTGGCAGGGGCAGCCCCAGTTGGCCTCGGTGCAGCAGCAGCAGAGCATCGGCTCCCTGGCCATGGACCTGCTGATCACGGCGGCGATGGCCAGCCTCAACCTCAACCTGCTGGCGGAGGCCTGGCTGCCGCTGCTGGTGCTGGCGGTGGTGGGCCTGGCCTGGAACCTTGCAGCCTTCCTGTGGCTGGCACCGCGGCTGTTCGCCGATACCTGGTTTGAGCGGGCGATCGCCGACTTTGGCCAGGGCACGGGGGTTACTGCCAGTGGCCTGCTGCTGCTGCGTATGGCCGACCCCTACGGCCGCAGCGGCGCCCTGGAGGCCTTCTCGTTCAAGCAGCTGGTGTTCGAGCCCTTTCTCGGCGGCGGCCTGGTGACGGCCTTTGCGCCGATCGCCCTGCAGGCCATGGGCCTGCCGCTGTGGACCGCCCTGGCCCTGGGGCTCACCCTGGCCTCGCTGCTGTTCGGCAGGGGCCTCGCCCACCAGGGACGACGGACCTGAACGGCCAGCTCAAGCCAGGGCGCCGTACTGGCGCAGCTGCATCTGCCCGGCCACCCGTTCCATCTCCGCCAGGCTGAGCAGGGGCGGCTCCCCCAGCTGCAGGGCCTGCAGATACATGTGGGCCAGGGTCTCCACCTCCACCGCCAGGGCCAGGGCCTGGTCGAGGCTGGCGCCCACGCTCACCTGGCCATGGTGGGCCAGCAAGCAGGCCTGGCGATCGTTCAGGGCGGCGAGAGCGAGATCGGAGAGCTCCTGGCTACCGAAGGTGGCATAGCCGGCGCAGCGAATGTCCGGGCCACCGGCCTGCACCACCATGTAGTGGAAGGGGGGGATACCGCGGCCATGGCAGGCCAGGGCCGTGGCATGGATCGAGTGGCAGTGCACCACCGCAGCCGCATCGGGCCGGCTGCGCAGCAGATCGGCATGGAGCCGCCACTCGGAGGAGGGACTGCGCCGGCGATCAGCCACCGAGCCGGCAAAGGCTGCTGAGCCCGCCAGGGGGAGTCCATCAAAGCCGATCGCCAGCAGATCCTGGGGCTCCATCTGCTCGCTGGGCAAGGATGAGGGGGTGATCAGCAGGCCATCGCCCCAGCGGGCCGAGAGATTGCCGGCGGTGCCGTGGTTGAGGCCGGAGGCACTGAGGCGCCTGGCCGCCGCCACCAGCTCCTGGCGCAGGGCCAGCTCTGCGGCAGCCGGCGACTGGGGATTGGGCTGCGGCGGCCCTGGCACGGGTGGGGACAAACGGATGGCAGAAGGGCCGGTCAACGAGAACCTAGGAGCTCCAGGCGGGAGTGAGATTGAGCACAGGGGCACGCCATCACAACAGTGGGGTGAGTGTGGAGCAATGGATGACAACGTCCAGGCGGCGGCCGTTCGAACTGCCAGCCCAGCAGGGGCGATGGCCGACGATCCCTGTGGGCATCGCACTGATCGGCATCAGGCTGCGCTGACGTCAACAGGCCTCGTGCTGGCGGCCAAGCTGCTGCCAGGAAGGCAGAGATAACGCTTGATGACGGCTTCTACCCGTGCATCCAGCCAGACCTATGCCAGGAGAAGAAGGGCCATGGGGGCTGCAATGGGATTGTTCAACGACGAGATTCGGGGCAGCAATCGAGCCGACACCATCCGGGCCAACCGCTGCTCAATCAAAATCCTTGGCTACGGCGGCGATGATCGGCTAACCGGTAGCCCCTGCCGCGACCTGATCAAGGGTGGATCCGGCAACGACACGATCAAGGGCAAAGGAAACAATGACTTGCTGATCGGAGGATCAGGCAATGACAGGATCTATGGGGGCAGAAGCGATGCAGGCAGTCTTGGTCAAGGCGACACAATCATGCCGGGCAAAGGAGCCGACTTTGTGAAGATCGGCGGCAAGGGATCACTATTACCCTGGCTTGGAGCACTAGGCGATGGAGATGCCGACACCGTGGTCTACAAGCTGAACAAGAAGAAAAACAGCCTGCTGCAATTTATCTCCGAAACCTACGACGATCTACTGGACGATCGCGACAGCATCATCGTCAAAGGCGTACGCACGGATGAACTGGACATCAGGCGTGGGGAGACTGCCGGCATTGATCCCATGCCAGCAGGCGTGTTCTACAAGGACAGGATGATTATCGCCCTAGGCACGAATCATCCTGGCGTTCCCTTTGAACAGCTCAGCCAGCAGATCGTGGGCTCCTTGGGCTAATCCCAGAGCGGCCAAGGTCCTCCACCTCCCACCACCAGGCATCGGAGATGGGTTCGGCCAGCCTGCGCACCAGCGCCATCCACAGCAGCACGTCATCGCCCATCAGGCTGCGAGCGAACGGGTTGTTGACTAGGGCGGCGGAGATAGGCGATGTCCATGAGTGAGGGGCCGAGGGCATCCTCACGCCATGCGATATCACGGAACAGGCCGGCCATGGCCGGCCATTCCTCGATGGGCAGGGGCGCCTCTATGGAGCGATGGTTGACGATCAAACTGCCATCTGCCGGCAACACCGCCACCAGAAGCTCCCGCAGGGCAGACTCGATCCCAGCCCTTCACCCACCCCATGGCCCTGCTGCCCCGCTGGCGCTACATGACCGATGACGCCAAGGCCCTCACAAAGCGCAGTGCCATTTCTGCCCTTGTGGTACTGATCATGCTGGTGGTGTTCCGATCCCTGCTCCCCTGGGCGATTGCAGCACTCGCCGCCTGGTGGCTTTGGACAGCGCGGCGGGGGTAAACGTTGATCGCAGGACCGTCAACGCCCTGACCAGTACCTGAAGTTGGCGGTCGCAGATTCGCTGGTATCGCCTGCAATCCCTAGACAGATCCACGGCAGAAGTCGGGGCCTGGATCCCTTGCAACAACAGGCATTGGCATCACAGCAAAGCCCCATCCCGTGATTACACGGTTCCTGCGCAGCCCGCCAAAGTGCTACCAGCCGAGACATCTGTGACGTAAGTCCAACGACAATCTCTCTGACAGACGGCACAGCAGGCCTGCCTCAAGCCGCGCAGGCAAGGGATACGGCCGCAATGAAGTCGTTCGCTTTAGGGAGCACACTATTGAGGTCTTTTGATACACCAAATCCACCCGCTGGCGAGCCAGCTGAGCCAGCACGAACTTGAGCCTCAGCGAAGAAAAACGAACCAGTTACGGGAAAGCCACTTGAAGCCAGCCAAACCAATGCATCGCGGATCGATTGGCGATACCCATGTCGCAAATCGTCCTCATCCCAGGCGGAACAACAATCAAGCGCTATCTCCGTACAGACAAGGCATTCGCTGTCAATAGACCACGCAATGCTTGGGTTCACCGTCAGGTTGAATCGCGCCCCTTGCAGCAGGCAATAGGGGCGGAAGCCAACGCTCTTCCACGGTCTACACCGCAAAGGCGACACCCACCAACGCCCTGATCAAGCGAACACGGGCGACCGTTGGCCGCAGGCCAGCTCCCACAAAACCAGGCAACACTCACCCCTAAGCGCAAAGGAGCACTGCCAGGGTGTCCCGCCGCTGCTATCACTAGCTGTGCATCGTGGCGCGTTGCACCATGCCCCTGCGCTCCAGTCTGTTTCTGCTCACCAACCTGGCCGTGGTGGCCACCATCGCCGTGTTGCTCGGCCTGGCCACCGCCATCGGCCTGCTGCCGCCAGACCTCCCCTTCACCCCCCTGCTGATCGGCAGCTTCCTCTGGGGGGCAGTGGGCTCCTGGATCTCACTGCAGATGTCGCGCGAATCGGCGATCCGCGGCATGGGCGTGCAGCTCGTGGACCAGAACAGTGGCCCGGAAGCCCGCTGGCTTGTCACCACCGTGGCTGGCCTGGCCGAGAAGGCCGGCCTGCCGATGCCCGATGTGGGCATCTACGCCGCCCCGGACTTCAACGCCTTCGCCACCGGCCCCTCCCCCGACCGGGCCCTGGTGGCCGTGTCCACCGGCATCCTGCGCGGCATGCCCCCTGCTGAGCTGGAGGCGGTGCTGGGCCATGAGCTCAGCCATGTGGGCAACGGCGACATGGTGACCATGGCCCTGCTCCAGGGCGTGGTGAACGCCTTCGTGCTGTTCTTCGTGCGGCTGCTGTGGATGGCCATGCCCCGCACCACCGACGAGCAAGGGCGCGTGCGCGCCCCGTCCCTGATGCTGGTGCAGCCCCTGGAAGTGGTGCTCGGCCTGGGCGGCTCGCTGATCACCGCCTGGTTCTCGCGCCACCGCGAATACCGCGCCGATGCCGGTTCGGCGTCCCTCGTTGGTCCCGACGCCATGGTTGGCGCCCTCGAACGGCTTGGTGGTGCCGTGCAGCTGGCCGACCGCCGCGACGGCCCGGCCTTCGACAACCTCAAGATCAGCGCCCCACCCCAGCTGCTCGGCCTGCTTGCCAGCCACCCCCCCCTGGAGGAGCGCATCCGCGCCCTGCGTGAATCCAAGGTGAAGGGGCTTCAGACCTTATCGCCGTAGAGCCCCCGCAAGCCCTCCTCGCTCGCCGCCGCCACCCCCCGCTCTGTGATCAGCGCGGTCACCAACCGGGCCGGTGTCACGTCAAACGCCGGATTGAAGCCGGCGCTGCCATCCGGGCTGAGCTGCACCGCCTCTATCGCCCCATTGGCGCCGCGGCCCTGGATATGGGTCACCTCGCCAGCGCTGCGCGCCTCGATCGGGATCTCCGCGAGTCCGTCGGCGATCGTCCAGTCGATCGTGGAGGCCGGCAGCGCCACGTAAAAGGGCACGCCATTGTCGTGGGCGGCCAGGGCCTTCAGGTAGGTGCCGATCTTGTTGCACACATCGCCGCTGCGGGTGGTGCGGTCGGTGCCCACGATCACCGCATCCACCTCACCGTGCTGCATCAGGTGGCCGCCGGCGTTGTCCACGATCACCGTGTGCGGCACCCCCTCCCGGCCAAGCTCAAAGGCGGTGAGGCTGGCGCCCTGGTTGCGCGGCCGGGTCTCGTCCACCCACACGTGGATGTCGAGCCCGGCGCGGTGGGCCTTGTAGATGGGGGCGAGGGCCGTGCCCCAATCGACGGTGGCCAGCCAGCCAGCGTTGCAGTGGGTGAGCAGGTTCAGCGGCTCGCTCTGGCGCTCTGGCGGCCGCGCCGCCGCCAGCCGCTGCAGCAGGCCCAGGCCGTGCTCGCCGATCGCCTCGCACATCGCCACGTCCTCATCGGCGATCAGCCCCGCCTCCGCCATCGCCGCTGCGGCTCGTTGCTCCGGCGGCAGGGGCTGCACCCTGGCCCGCACCCGCTCCAGCGCCCAGCGCAGGTTGATGGCCGTGGGCCGGGTGGCGTTGAGCTGCTCAAAAGCCGCAGCCAGGTTGCTGTCGGAGGGGTCGACCTGCAGGGCCAGCATCAGCCCGTAGGCACCCGTAACGCCGATCAGCGGTGCCCCCCGCACCACCATCAAGCGGATCGCCTCAGCCGCCTCGTCGCAGCTCACCAACGTGCGGGTGGTGAAGCTGTGTGGCAGCAGGGTCTGGTCGATCACGCCTACCGCGTCGCCCGCCGAGCCACCATCGGGCTCCAGCCAGATCGTGCGCCAGGGCTTACCGTCGATGTTCATGGGGTGGGCGTGGTGGCTGGCTTGATCATCCCTGGCGGAGCAGCGCGATGGCAGTGGCCACCAGGGCCAACCCCGCCGCCCAGATCAGGAGCATGCCCGCCCAGGCCGCACTGGCCCGTCCCACCTGGGCGTTCTCACTGCCATCAGGCACGTAGCGCACCACCTGGGCCGGACGCCACCACGGCCTACCCGGGGGACCGGACTGTTCAGAGAAGATCCGGGAGCGAAAGGCCGGAGCCTGCACCTCCTGGGGGCGACCATCCCGCCAGTAGCGGTAGATGGCGGCGATGAGCACATCGCGATTGGCTCGGCCCTGCCGCTCGGTTTCGCGCCAACCGATGAATTCCGCTGGCGCCACCTGGGCAGCCCGATCAAACAGCCATTGCTTGCGGGTCGCCCAGATGGCGAACCAGAGCAGCAGCAGGCCATTCAGGCCCAGGTAGAGCGCAAACCACTGCCGGCCGCTCATGCCGCACCCCGGTCGATTCGCCTGTAGCCGAACCAGTCCGGCGCCTGGCTCTGGCTCAGGGCCTGGGGGTGGTGTTCGAGCTGCACGTGCCAGCGCTCGCCATCCAGCAGCTCCAGTTGGTCGATCGCCAGGCAGTCGTCCACCGCCGCCAGATCGTCCTTGTGCTGCTGCAGTGCACCCCGCAGCCACTGGCGCTTGGCCGCCGCCTTGGCCGCCTGGGGCGAGCGGGCCACCACCAGGCCGAAGTGGTGAAGCTCGGCCAGGGAGTCGGGCCGGTAGGCGCCCAGGTTCACGAACCACAGCCGCTCGCCCCGCGGCTCCCCGGGCTCGCGCGCCAGACGCACCGCCCAGCCGTCCACCGCCCGCACCACCATCCAGGCATCCAGGTGCAGGCCCTCACGCCGCCCGAACCACTGCCGCCGCAGCTCCGGGATCGCCGCCTCGATCGTGGCCCCCACCACGAAGCGCACATCGTGCAGCTCGATCTGGCAGCCCGGCGCCCGGCCGCCCAGCACCGCCAGAAACAGCTGGGGCTCAGCCGGGGGTTGAACACCCATGGGTGGCAGCACGGCCATCGTGCCTGCAGCTTGCCAACCTGGGCGCAACCGCACCACTCGCCCATGGCCACCCCGCTCACCGCCATGCCCGCCCTCGGGCTGGGCACCTGGAAGGCCGCCCCCGGCGAGGTGGGCGCGGCGGTGAGCACGGCGCTGCAGCTCGGCTACCGCCACATCGACTGCGCCGCCATCTACGGCAACGAGGCCGAGATCGGCGCCGCCCTGCAGGGCGCACTGCAGCCTGGCGGGTTAGAGCGTGATGAGCTCTGGATCACCTCCAAGCTCTGGAACGACAGCCACGCCCCCGAGCAGGTACGGCCCGCCCTGGAGCGCAGCCTGGCCGATCTGCAGCTGGCCAGTCTCGACCTCTACCTGATCCACTGGCCTGTGGCCCATCGCCATGGCGTGGCGATGCCGGGCAGCGCCGATGAGCTGATCCCCCTGGAGCAGCTGCCCCTGGCCGACACCTGGGCGGCGATGGAGGAGCTGGTGGATGCGGGCCTGGTGCGCCAGATCGGCGTGTCCAATTTCAGCGCCGCCAAGCTCGCCGCCCTGCTGCCCCACTGCCGCATCCGGCCGGTGGTGAACCAGGTGGAGCGCCACCCCTGGCTGCAGCAGAACGCCCTGCTGGCCTTCTGCCGCGAGCAGGGGATCACGATCACCGCCTACTCGCCCCTGGGCTCACCCGCCAGCGGCGGCCCAGCCCCCCTGCTGCACGATCCAGTGATCACGGCGATCGCCGGCGCCCACGGCGTCAGCACCGCCCAGGTGCTGATCGCCTGGGGGATCGCCTGCGGCACCACCGTGATCCCCAAGTCGGTAAGGCCCGACCGGCTGGCGGCCAATCTCCAGGCCGCCACCGCCCTGCAGCTCAGCCCCACCGAGCTGGAGCAGATCGCCGGCCTCGACCGGCACCACCGCTTCGTGGATGGCAGCTTCTTCACGGTGCCCGGTGGCCCCTACAGCGCCGCCGCCATCTGGGATGAGGCCGGCTGAGCTTCCAGCCCGGCAGCTGGCTGAGCATTCAGGATGGGGCCATGGAGATCGGGTTGGGTCATGGACCTCTTTGACAAGCAGTGGGCCTCCTACCGGGCGGTTGTGGAGCACGACCTGATGGAGCACCAGGCGGTGGCCGCCGCCACCGCCGCCGCCCTCGAGGCCTGGCTGGCCCGGCGCCCGGCCAACGCTGCCGCACCTCGGCTGGTGGACCTGGGCTGCGGCGACCTCGCCCTGCTGGCGCCGCTGCTGCGCCGGTTGCCCCTGGGCTGCTACACCGGCCTCGATCTCACTCCAGCGGTGCTGCCCCTGGCCGAGGCGGCCCTGGGCCCCGTTCCCTACCCCACCCACTGGCAGGAGGGCGACCTGCTGGCCTGGGCCATGGCTGCTGCGGCCACTGATCACGCCAGTGCACCGGTTCAGATCATCCACTCGGCCTTCGCCGTGCACCACCTCAGCGATGGGCAGAAAACAGAATTTCTCACCGCCGCCCGCCGGCGCGTCGCCAGCGATGGCCTGCTGATCTGGGCCGATGTGTTCCGCGAGCCGGGTGAGAGCCTCGCCGCCTATCGCCAGCGCTACAGCCAGCGCATCCGCCAGGGCTGGGGAGCGCTGAGGCCTGAGCAGCAGGATCAGGTGATCGATCACCTCAGCAGCTTTGACATCCCAGCCGAGCGCGTGGCGATTGAAGCAGCCGCCCAGGCTGCAGGCTGGCACTGGCACTGGGCCTGGCAAGGCCAGCACCGGGCCGAGGCCCTGGCGGTGCTGACGCCGGCCTGATCGGGGCGCTCAGCTGTGCTCGAAGAACAAATAGAACTGGTTCCGCACTGGTGTCGACCCATCTCGACACCAGTGCGGATATAGGCCGATATGGCTGCGGATGTCTGGGGGAGCCCGTAGGCCGCACCTCTGACAAGCACCGAGTCCTGCGCTGATGTCTGTGGCGCCGGCGGGGCCACACAAACTGGAATGGAAGGCGAACATTTCTAAAGTGACTGTTGCTCCGCAGCCGTTTCCGCTGCCACGAGGAGGGCAGCAACCCCGAACAACGGATCCACGGCCTCTACCGGGTCAACGAGTGCGCGGCGGGAGAACGTGCGTCGCCCACCCGATCGCCGCGAGGCTTCCGGGGTTGAGGGTCGTGCGGCAACGGCTGGCCATCGCGTCAGACGGCGTTTCACGATCGAGCCAACACAAACTCGCGGGCGAGAACTTCGAGTAGGTCGCCTGCGACCCGGATGCCGTCGTCGTCGTTGCGCCGCGGCGGCCGTCTGCCGAACGGCTCGCCGTAGGTATTGGAGGCGTGGAGCAACGTGAGCGCGTCGTGGCAGAGGCCCTCGTTCTGCCGGCGAATCCGCCGCGGATCGAGGTCGATTCCAAAGCGATGGCAGAAGTCACGGACGATGGACTTGCCCTGCAGGGTTGAACGTTCGAACGGAACGATCCAGACCCGATCGGCGCCAAAGACGCCGTCTAGCGCCCCGATCGTGGAGGGAAGGTCCGAATCATGCCTGACGTCGGGTCGGACGTTGAAGAAATCAATGTTGAAGAAATAAATAGGGTGTGAATGCCGTGCAACCCCGCTTGATCTCCTCCTGCAGAGCGCTGGCATACAAGCTCCACAGCGGCCGGACCTAGGCGATGACGTCGGTGCGGAAGCCTGCAGGTGGTGCCGACGGATACTGCACACGTCACGGCGATGCCCCTGACGGCCCGCGCCTGGGGCCGCTGCTGGTGCAGGCGGGCTTGATGGCCGTCGACATCGGCATCAGATGATGGGCATCCATCTGCCCAGCTGGCCCAGCGCCCTGGTGGGGCGATCAGCCTCACCACCTATCTGGGCCAGGGCGAAGCAGAAGCACCTGTCTGAGTGCTGGCCGGACGGCGAAAATCGGAGAACAGCACGACAGCTCCGCTGCCGCTCTGGCTGAGCTCCAGCTCCAGAAACAGACCGCTGCCATCACTGCGCAGCCAGCCACTCACCCGACCGCTGTCTTCGGTTTCGACTAGCAGCACCCGGCAGCTGCGGGACTCGATCCAGCCGATCAGGGGTTCCACCGCCCGGAATGAAGGGCGGCCCTGGCGGTTGAGACCTTGCACGGCCCCCGGGCCGGTGTGCACCGCCGCCCAGTCGCGGTGGCCCCGCACGCGGCCGTCACGACCCACCTGCAGCTGCAAGCGCTGCAGACTGGGGGCGACTCCCCCGCTCACATGCGCCAGCGCCTCGGCCTGCCAGGTGCCCGAGAGCGTGCTGAGATCGGCCGGCACAGCACACGGGAGCGGGCCGGGGTCCGCAACCGCCGGACTCCAGGGCAGCAGCATGGCGAAGGCCACAGCCCACAAGCGCGATCGACAACGTTGCATCGACAAGACAGCAGAACCCAGTCATTGTCACCAGGCTGGACCCGGCAGGGCCAGCACCGGGCCGAGGCCCTGGCGATGCTGACGCCGGCCTGATCGGGGCGCTCAGCTGTGCTCGCGCAGGAAGGCGATCGTGCCCTCCAGCTCCTCGGCGAAGCGGTCGATCTCTTCGGGGGTGGTGGTGAAGCTGAGGCTGGCGCGGGCCGAGCCCGGGATGCCGTAGAGCCGGTGCAGCGGCTGGGTGCAGTGGTGGCCACTGCGGATGCAGATGCCAGCTGAATCCAGCAGAGCGGCGATGTCGTTGGCATGCAGGCCGTCCACCGTGAAGGCGGCCAGGGCGCCCCGGTCGGGCTGCTGCTCAGGTGTGGGCCCGAGGATGCGCACGCCGTCGATCGCCCGCAGCCGCTCGAATAGACGGCGGGTGAGCACCTGCTCCCAGGTGTGGATGCGATCCAGGCCCAGGTGGTTGAGGTAGTCGAGGGCGGCACCCATGCCAATCGCCTCGCCGATCGCGGGTGTGCCCGCCTCAAACTTGTGGGGCAGCTCGGCCCAGCTGCTGTGGTCGAGATACACGTCCTGGATCATCTCCCCGCCGCCCAGGAAGGGGGGCATCGCCTCCAGCAGCGCCTCGCGGGCCCAGAGGAAGCCCATGCCGGTGGGGCCGCAGAGCTTGTGGGAGCTGCCCACCAGGAAATCGCAGCCCAGCTGGGCCACGTTCACCGGCAGGTGGGGCAGGCTCTGGCAGGCATCCACGAGCACCAGGGCGCCAGCGGCATGGGCGAGGGGCACCACCTGCTCGATTGGGTTGAGACAGCCGAGCGTGTTGCTCACCTGCACCAGGCTCACCAGCTTGGTGCGCTCGTTGAGCTTGCTGGGCAGATCGTCGAGATCCAGCTCGCCCGTCTCGGTGAGCCCGGCATGACGCAGCACGCAGCCGGTGCGAGCTGCCAGCAGCTGCCAGGGCACCAGATTGGAGTGGTGCTCCATCACCGTGAGCAACACCTCGTCGCCCTCGGCCAGGTTGGCCTCGCCCCAGCTGCGGGCCACCAGGTTGATCGCCTCACTGGCGTTGCGAGTGAACACGATCTCCCGCGGGCTGGCCGCCCCCACAAACGCCGCCGCCTTGGCCCGGGCCGCCTCGAAACCCTCGGTGGCACGGGCGCTCAGCTGGTGGGCGCCGCGATGCACATTGGCGTTGTCGTGGTCGTAATAGTGCTGGAGGGCCGCCAGCACTTGGCGCGGCTTCTGGCTGGTGGCGGCGTGATCCAGATAGATCAGCGGCTGGCCCAGGCAAGCGGTCTGGGCCAGCAGGGGGAAGTCGGGCCGGGTGAGGGCTGCGAGATTGGGCTCGTGCACAGGCTCAGCCGAAACCGTGGCCAGCGGCGAGGCCGCGATGGAGCTGGTGTCGAGGGCGGGCGAAGCGGTCATGGCGAGTCAGGCCTCCCCCAGCAGAACGGCAAGGGGCTGCTGGGCCGCAGCAGCGGCGGGGAGCTCCCGCACCACCTCGGCGCAGAAGGCCCGCTGCAGCAGCTGGGCCGCCTGAGCTGAAGCGATGCCACGGCTCTGCAGATAGAAGAGTTCCTCGGTCTGCAGCCGGCTCACGGTGGCGCCATGGGCGCACTTCACGTCGTCGGCCACGATTTCCAGTTCCGGCTTGGTGTCGATCCGGGCGCGATCGGAGAGCAGCAGGCTGCGGCTGAGCTGGGCGGCATTGGTGCGCTGGGCGGCGCGGGGAACCCGCACGGCGCCATTGAACACACTACGGGCCTGGTCGTCAGCCACCGCCTTGTGCAACTGGTCGAGCTCGCCTTCCGGACCGTCGAAGCGGACCCAGCTGTGGGTGTCGGCGATCTGGCGGTCGCGACAGACCTGCAGACCCCGCAGGCGCGTGAAAGCGGCGCCATCGCACTGCAAGATGCGGGGCTCCTGGCGGGTCAAGGCCCAGCCTCCGCTCACGGCCACGTGCTCCAGCCGGCTACCGGCGGCCTGCAGCACGGCGGTGTGCTGCAGCAGGCAGCTGCCGGTGGTGCCCAGGGCCAGGCTGCCCAGCTTCAGCTCGGCACCGGACCCAAGGATCACCTCGCTCACCAGGCTGAGGGCATTGGCGCCACTGGAGCTGGGCCGCAGCAACAGCTCCAGGCTCGCGCCGGCCTCCAGCACCAGCAGCACCCGAAACGCGGCCAGGCCAGGTGCACTACCGGCCTCCAAGGGGAGTTCCAGGGATCCGGCCTGTCCACGCACCCGCAAAGCCACCAGGGGAGCCTGAGCCCCGGCATTGAGGTGCACGGGCCAGTGGTCGGCACTGGCGGTGGCGCTCAGGGCCTGGCCCAACCAGGGAGCGGCAGCCGTGGTGCTGAGGCGCTCCACGCCGGCAGGCAGCAGCAGTTCCGCCAGCGGGTCGGCGCCAGGCAGCACCCGGGGCTCGAGGGCCGTGAGCGCCGCCAGGTCGGTGAAGCGCCAGTCCTCCTGGCGGCGGCCGGGCAGGGGGGCGCCGGCCAGGGACGCCAGCCAGGAGCCAGCGAGTGGAGGGGCAGCGGGAGCGGCCAGCATCAGCCCACCTCCACCAGCGTGCGGGCCAGTTCCTGATCCACCCAGTCGTAGCCGGTGCGCTCCAGCTCCAAGGCCAGCTCCTTGCCGCCGCTGCGCAAGATGCGACCGGCCGCCATCACGTGCACATAGTCGGGCGTGATCAGCTCCAGCAGACGCTGGTAGTGGGTGATCAGCAGGGTGGCGTTGTCGGGGCTGGCCAGCTGATTCACGCCGGCGGCCACGATGCGCAGGGCGTCGATATCGAGGCCTGAATCGGTTTCATCGAGGATCGCCACCAGCGGCTCCAGCAGGGCCATCTGCAGGATCTCGTTGCGCTTCTTCTCGCCGCCACTGAAGCCCTCGTTCACCGAGCGATCCAGGAAGGCAGGATCCATCTGCACCACCGCCAGCCGCTCGCGCACCAGATCCTCAAAGGCGAAGGTGTCGAGCTCCTCCTCACCCCGTTCCGAGCGACGGGCGTTGGTGGCCACCCGCAGGAATTCCAGATTGCTCACCCCAGGAATTTCCACCGGATATTGGAAGCCCAGGAACAGACCAATCCGGGCCCGCTGCTCAGGCTCCAGCTCCAGCAGGTTGTCGCCCTTGTAGAGCACCGTGCCGCCGGTCACGCTGTAGGCGGGGTGGCCGGCCAGCACCTTGGAGAGGGTGCTCTTGCCGCTGCCATTGCGACCCATCACCGCGTGGATCTCGCCAGCGCGGATCGTTAGGTTCACCCCCTTAAGGATCGGCTGGTCCTCCACCGCGGCCTGCAGGTCGCAGATCTCAAGCAGTACCGGGGCGTCGGGGCGGATCACAGCGAAAAAAGTAAGGGAGGGTGAAGAGGAACAAGAAAACGAACAGAACGAAAACTGATGCAGGGGAACTGGAGGGCTCAGCCCACCGAACCCTCCAGCTTCAGGGCCAGCAGCTTGTCGGCCTCGGCCGCAAACTCCATCGGCAGCTGGTTGAACACGTCGCGGCAGAAGCCGCTGACCATCATCGAGACCGCCTCCTCAAAGCCGATGCCACGGCTCTGGAGATAGAAGAGCTGGTCTGCGGAGATGCGGCAGGTGCTGGCCTCGTGCTCGATCGCCGCATC
>JBIIDV010000091.1:0-5316 GCA_044238185.1 Prochlorococcaceae cyanobacterium
GAGTGGCTCGCCCACGCCCTGATCGACCACCTCAAGTGCAGGGGGCTGTTTGGTCTTGGCGCCGACCAGGGCCTGCACCTGGCCTGCAAGCTGGTGTGGGTGCTGCTCGTCAGCCGCTGACCAGGCCCTCAGCCCTGCAGATAGGTGGTCTGGCGCAGGCTGGTTTCCAGGTGGTCCATCAGCCGGCGGGCATCGCCGATGGCCAGCTGCCCCTGGGCGATCGCCGTTTCGCTGGCCATGCGCAGCCGCTCCAGCAGCAGCTGGGGGTCGTGCTCCATCGCCTGCAGCACCTCGGCATTGGTGTCGCCACGCACCACGTGATCCACCCGGTAGCCGCCGCCGGGCGCCAGGCGGATGTGCACCGCGTCGGTGCTGCCGAACAGGTTGTGCAGGTTGCCCATCACCTCCTGGTAGGCGCCGGCCAGAAACAGGCCGATCCAATAGGGCTCGCCGGCGCGCAGGGGGTGGAGCTCCAGCAGGGTCTTCACCTGGCCGCGATCGATGAAGCGGGCCAGCTTGCCGTCGGAATCGCAGGTGAGGTCCGCGAAGCTGCCCAGCCGGCTGGGGGGCTCGTCCAGGCGTTGCAGGGGCAGCACCGGGAACAGCTGGTCGATCGCCCAGGTGTCGGGCGCCGAGCGAAACACCGACAGGTTGGCGTAGTAGGTGGAGGCCAGCGCCGCGGGCAGGGCCCGCAGCTCGTCGGGCACCGGGGCGTCCGCCGGCAGCAGCGCCAGCCGCTCGGCGATGCCCTGGCAGCAGGCCCAGGTGAGCTGCTCGGCCAGGCCCCGCTCCGGCAGCCCCAGGTAGCCCAGGCGAAAGGCGGCCATGGCGTCGTCCTTGAACTTGAGGGCGTCGTTCCAGGCCTCCTGCAGGCGTTCCAGCCCCTCGCCGATCGCCGCGGCGTCATCGCTGGGGATGGCGCTGATCGCGGCGTGGGTGTCGCGCAGGTTGCGCAGGATCAGGGCCTCCTCGCCAGCTGGCGCCGGCACCGTCCTGGGCAGGCCGCCGGCACCGAGCACGTCAAACACCAGCACCGAGAAGTGGCTGGCGATCGCCCGGCCGCTCTCGCTCACCAGGGTGGGCACGGCGATGTCGGCACCCTCGCAGCACTCGCGCACGGTGGCCACCACGTCGTTGGCGTAGTTCTGCAGGGAGTAGTTCTTGGAGGCGGCGGTGGCGGTGCGGCTGCCGTCGTAGTCGATCCCTAGGCCGCCGCCCACATCAAGGAAGCCCATCGGCGCCCCCAGGCGGGTGAGCTCGGCGTAGATCTGCCCCGCCTCCTGCAGGGCGTCCTTGAGCACGGCGATGTCGTTGATCTGGCTGCCGATGTGGAAGTGCAGCAGCCGCAGTTCCCCCAGCACCCCGGCGTCCCGCAGGGCCTCCACCGTGGCCAGCAGGTCGGGCACCGACAGGCCGAACTTGGCCTTCTCGCCCACCGAGCTGCCCCAGCGGCCGGTGCTGCGGGTGGAGAGCTTGGCGCGGATGCCGATCAGCGGTGCGGCCCCCAGGCCGCGGCTGGCGGCGATGATCCGTTCCACCTCGTCGGCCTGCTCGATCACCACCACCGGCTGGCGGCCGAGGCGCCGGGCCAGGATCGCCGTCTCGATGTAGCGCTGGTCCTTGTAGCCGTTGCAGATCAGCAGCGCCTGGGGATCGTCCACCAGCGAGAGGGCGATCAGCAGCTCGGCCTTGCTGCCGGCCTCCAGGCCGAAGTGCCAGCGCCTGCCGCTCTCCACCAGCTGCTCCACCACGTGGCGCTGCTGGTTGCACTTCACCGGGAACACACCCTGGTAGCGGCCGGTGTAGCCGTACTGGGCGATCGCCCGCTCGAAGGCGCCGTGCAGCCGCTCAAGCCGGTCTTCCAGAATGTCGTCGAAGCGGATCAGCAGCGGCAGGCTGAGGTTGCGCCCCCGCAGCTCCTTCACCAGATCCACCAGATCGAGGGAGCCACCCCGCTCGCCCTGGGGTTGCACGCACACGTGGCCGCGGGCATTGGCGGCGAAGTAGGGATCACCCCAGCGGTCGAGGCCGTAGAGGGCGGCGCCGTCGGCGGCGGTCCAGGGGCTGGCTGTTCCCGGATGGCCCACTGCAGCGGTGATGGCTGCGCTGCCTGGGGCGTGATTTGTTGAACTGCTTGGCGTGGTGCCGTGGGGGTTGGCAAGCACCATCAGACCACTGCGTTCAAGGAGGTTGGCTGCCAGCCAATCTAGTCAGGCTCTGCGG
The DNA here is from genome assembly GCA_044238185.1 of Prochlorococcaceae cyanobacterium. Taxonomy (GTDB): domain Bacteria; phylum Cyanobacteriota; class Cyanobacteriia; order PCC-6307; family Cyanobiaceae; genus NIES-981. Next base: position 2,224 of record JBIIDV010000091.1, read on the forward strand.
CGGTCCTGGCTCCACCATCGGCGGTGGCGCCCCAGCAGGCTTTGCCCGCGTCGTGCCGGCCTCGCTTGCCAACGGGATGGGCCGCCGCACACGATGGCCCCACAACCCAATCTCTGGACATCCATGGCCACCGAACGCAGCTTCATTGCCATCAAGCCCGACGGGGTACAGCGCGGTCTGGTGGGGGAGATCCTGGGCCGTTTCGAGCGCAAGGGCTTCAAGTTGGTGGGGCTCAAGCAGCTCACCCCCAGCCGGGAGCTGGCCGAGAGCCACTACGGCGTGCATCGTGAGCGCCCCTTCTTCGCCGGCCTGGTGGACTTCATCACCTCCGGCCCCGTGGTGGCGATGGTGTGGGAGGGCGACGGCGTGATCGCCAGCGCCCGCAAGCTGATCGGCGCCACCAAGCCCCTGGAGGCCGAGCCCGGCACGATCCGCGGCGATCTGGCCGTGAACATCGGCCGCAACGTGATCCACGGCTCCGACGCCCCCGAAACCGCCGAATTCGAGATCGGCCTGTGGTTCCAGCCCACTGAGCTGAGCGACTGGACCCCCGCTGATCAGGTGTGGCGGGTGGAGGGCTGAAACCGGTCCCAGCGGAAGGCGGCCAGCAGCTGTTCCTCCGCTGGCCTCAGGCCTTCGCCCAGCAGTTGGGCGGCCACCAGCTCGGCGGTGATCGCCGCCAGCAGCACGCCGTTGCGGTGGTGGCCGGTGGCCAGCCACAGCCCTTGGATCGGGCCTTCCCCCAGCAGGGGGCCCTCATCCGGGGTGCAGGGCCGGAACCCCCACCAGCGCTCCATCGGCGGCCACTGGCAGGCCTCGGGCAGCAGGGCGGCGATTCCCGCCTCCAGCTGGCGCTGACCGGCGGGGGTGAGCCCCTCGCTGAAGCCCGCCTCCGGTTCACTGGTGGCGCCCACCACCAGCAGGCCGTCCTCCCGGCTCACCAGATAGGTGCCCGGCCCGAAGATCACCCGGCGCAGGGCCTGGCGCGGCCCCTGCAGCGACAGCATCTGGCCCTTCACAGGGAACACCGGCAGCTGGGGGAGCAACCGGGCGCTCCAGGCGCCACAGGTGAGCACCGCCCGCCCGGCAGCCAGGCTGAGTTGCTCGCCATCGGCCCGCTGAAGGCGCACGCCCTCCAGGGCCCCGCTGGCCGAGCGCTCCAGGGCCAGCACCTCCGTGCCCTCCTCAAACGTCACCCCAAGACCCACACAGGCCCGCTCCAGAGCCCGCATCAGCTGGCGGCGGTTGTCGATCTGGCCGTCCTGGGCGAACAGCAGCCCGGCCTGCCAGTGGGGGCCGATGCCCGGCACCTCGCGCTCCAGCCCTCCGCGATCGAGCGGAGTCCCCCAGGTGGCGGTGGGGTAGGCGTCCCGCTCCGCCGCCGTGGCGAAGGGCACCGCAATGCCGCAGGGCCGCAGGCCGCAGGCCAGGCCGCTGTCGGCCTCGATCTGCTCCACCCAGGCGGGAATGCGGGCCAGGCTGGCCTGGCCCAGGGTCAGCTGCTCGCCGGTCAGGCCCTCGGCATGGGGAGCGAGCATGCCGGCCGCCACGAAGCCGGCCGCCTCGCTGCGCCGCCGGCTGAGCACGGTCACCCGCTGGCCGCGGCGGGCGCACTGATGGGCGATCGCCAGGCCCATCAGGCCGCCGCCGAGGATCAGGACCGGCTGGCGATCAACGGCGGACATCGCTGGCGAAGGAAGGATTGGGCCCAGTTTTTCAGGCCTGGTGCACCGGCTGCCACAACAGCACGGGTACGACGACCACCATGGCCCATTCCCACTCGCCGTCCTGACCATGCTCCCCAGGCCCCTCCATCTGGAGCTGGAGATCCTGTATCGCGAGTCGGATGGGCGCCGCCTCGAGCGCCGCATCACCGTCAAGCAATTCCGCGCAGAGCACGATGGCACCGCCACCGTGCTCTCGGCCCATTGCAGCCTCAGTGGTGGCTTCGAGGAGTTCGAGGCCGATCGGATCGAGCACTGCATCGATTTGGTGAGCGGGGAGCCGGTTTCCGATCTGCCGGCGCTGTTGCAACAGCGCTATGCCCTCAGCCGGCACGGTCGTCTGGAGACGCTTCAGCGAGCTCTGGATGACGAGCTCGCCGTTCTGCTCGCCATGGGCAGAGCCGATGCCCTGCTTCAGCAGGAGGAGAAGCGGCTGATCGCCGCCTACCTGTGCGAACACCAGCCAGACCAACACCCTGCCGCGCCCTTCACCGTGAGTGAGCTCGCTGGCCAGTTGCGCTGGATGGCATCGCCCTCGCCCAGCCGGTTTGCGGCGGCGGTCGACCGCCTGGCGGCTGCGCCGTCGACGCATCTGCGGCGGCTCTATGCCCTCTGCGAGACCCTGGCGGATGTGAAGGAGGGTCGCGAGGGGCTGGAGCAGCCGTCCCTCGACCTGCTGCAGCAGGGTTGGTTCCCCCTGGCCTGAGCCTGTTCGGCCCCTGCCCATAGGATCCTGCGCAGCGGGAGTGCCCCAGGCCGATGCCAGCACCGTTCTCCCTTGCCTCCACCGCCTGGCTGGGCGTCATGGCCCAGGCCACGGCCCCGGCCGATCTCCACCAGGCCGCCCTCGAGTCCACGCTGCTGGTGGAGGGCCAGCCGCTGCCGGTGGTGCTGGCCGTGCTGGGCGTGCTGCTGCTGGCCACCCTGGCCATCCGTCGCTTCTCGCTGCAGCTCGGGGCTCCGGCAATCCTGGGGGTGCTGTTGTTCGGCCTGCTGCTGCCCGATCAGCTGGAGCTGTTCCACCAGACCACGATCGCCAACCTGCACACCGTTGGTCTGGCGATGCTGCTGTTTTTCGCCGGCCTGCAGACCGAACTGCGCTCGATCCGCGGCTTTCTCGAATATGGCGTGGTGCTGGCGGTGGGGGGCGTGGTGGTCTCCTCCGCCCTGCTCGGGCTGATGATGTGGGCCTGCCTGTCCTCAACCGGCTCCGGCCTGGAACTGGGGTTCAACCAGATCCCTCTCAGCGTGGCCATGCTGATCGCGGCCTGTCTCGGCTCCACCGACGCCGGCGCCACCCTCAGCGTGCTGGAGCAGGTGCGCGACCGGATCCCAGCCCGCCTGCGCAACCTGCTGGAGTTCGAGTCGT
>JBIIDV010000092.1:0-5222 GCA_044238185.1 Prochlorococcaceae cyanobacterium
CCTCACCATTCTCAAGCCTATCTGCGATAACACGAAGGGCTAATACTTCGGCCTTCGACATCGCATCGGCAGACGAACTTCCATATGCAAGGACCCCAGGCAACTGAGGCACCTCGGCGATCCAACGACCGTCGATTTCTTGTTCACACTCCAACGTGAAATTCATGTCTTCATGCCGACTTTGTCCACTTTAGCCAAAACCCTGGTTTTTGCGCATCCATCCCTCTCGGCAACCATCTAGGCACCCTTCCCAGAGATTCGGCTAACTCTTTATTGGCAGGTTCCGATAACCACCCCGGGCTCAGAGTTCCTTTCTGCGATCCACAGCACGAATTGCGGATCGGTTCCCTCGGATCTCTTGGTCTGCAAGGCTTCCAGCCATATCTCCCCGAAAGCTGGTCGTGGTTCACGGGTCCAATAACCACTTGTTCCTGAGAGCACACTCATTTGGCCCTGCCACTCGCGTCATCCTGCCTTGGCCTGCTTGACTCGCCCGCTCTAACCAAAAGCTGCTTAGAGCGACACACATGGCGATCATCTTCGCCTGCATCCCCGCCACCGCCCGCGCCGGCCTGAAGCGCTCGGGGATGTGCCAGCGGATTCAGTGATGCAGCGCCGTGCCCTGGTGACCCCGGGGATCGATTCGCTGGGCAGCGGTAGCGCCAGGTCACCCTAAGTGCCGTCAACCAGCAGGGCCACTTCGGCGCAGAGCCCCGGCCCGAAGGCCAGGGCCAGGCACGGGCCGGGAACCGCCGCGCGGCGCAGGCGATCGAGGATGAACAGGATCGTGGCCGACGACATGTTGCCGTGCTCCTGCAGCACGGCCTGGGATGCGGCGATCTGGTGCGGCTCGAGCTGGAGGGCGGCGGCGCAGGCCTGCAGGATGCGCGGGCCGCCGGGGTGCACCGCCCAGTTGGCGATGTCCGCCAGGCGGAGGCGGCTGCGGTGCAGCCAGTGCTCGAGCCAGGGACTCAGCTGGGCGGCCACCGCCTCCGGCACCCGCGAGGAGAGACCCATCTCGAAGCCGTGGTCGCCGATCTGCCAGTGCATCAGGTTGGCGGTGTGGGGGATCACGGTGGAGCCGGTGGCCAGCAGGTGGAGGCCAGGCCCTGGGTCGGTAGGCCTGGCGGTGGCCACCAGGGCGGCCGCCCCATCGGCAAACAGAGCATTGGCCACCACCTTCTCCGGATCCCAGCCGTAATAGAGGTGCAGGCTGCACAGCTCCACGGAACAGAGCAGCACCACCGCATCGGCATCGGCCTCCACGAAGGCCTGGGCCACCCGCAGCCCGTTGAGGGCGCCGTGGCAGCCCATGAAGCCCACGTGGGTGCGTTGCACCCCCGCATCCAGGTCGAGCTGTTCGATCAAGGCCAGATCCACGCCCGGCGCCTGGAAGCCGGTGCAGCACACGGTGATCAGATGGGTGATCCGGGAAGCCTCCATCGCTGCATCGACTAGGGCGTCGCGCACCGCCGCCAGGGCCAGGGGGGCGGCATGGTCGGCGAACGCGGCCATGCGGGCGGCGGTGCTGGGGCTGTGGCTGCCGTAGAAGGGCAGCCGCTCGCTGCTGGGGTGCTGGTCGGCGTTGCCGGAGGCCAACACGCTGCCCCGCTGACGCACCTGGGTGCGCCCCTGGATCCGCCGCACCAGCGCGGCCCTGCTGGCGTTGTCGGCACTCACCCGTTCGGCCAGGGCCATGGCTTCGCTCTGGTTCAGCTGGTGGGGTGGCACGGCGGTGCCGATGCCGCGGATGCTCAGGGGCATGACGACACCGGGCGGGAGGGGATCGCCACATGGTTGAGCTGGCCCACCAGCTGCTCGGCCAGGGCCGGCAGGTGTTGGCTGAGCCCAAAGGCCAGGGCGGTGGCCCCCGGTTGGCGCAGCAGCAGGGCCAGGCCGCGGCACAGCCGTTGGCGGCGACCGATCCGCAGCTGCAGCTCCCGTTGCCAGCGCCCTTCCATGGCCGGGCTCCAGCCGTTCAGCCCAGCCAGCACCAGGGGCACCGCTGCGGCGCCGGCCGTGAGGGCCCAGGCCATGCCTTCGCCGGTGAAGGGCTCCACGTAGCCCGCCGCGTCCCCCAGCACCAGAAAGCGCTCGCCCGCCACCACCGCGGCGCGGCGGCTGAGGGCGGGGGTGACCTGCCAGCGCGCCTGCTCCAGCCCTACTGGGATCGAGAATCCAGCGCTGGTGAGCACGGACCGGGCCGCTTCAGCTGCTCCGCTGCTGCCTGGGTCGGCAGAGCGCAGGGCCTGGCGATCGAAGGCCGCCGCCAGGTTGAGCTGGCCGTCCTCGCGCCGCACCAGCCCCACGTAGCCCTCGCGACCGATGGCCATGTGAATGCTGCCGACCGGATAGGTGGCCGCTGCGTCCAGCAGCACGCAGCCCGCCCCGATCCGGGAGTGGCGCTGGATGATCGGGGCACCGGCCTCGCTGGCGGGGATGCAGCGCTGAGCCAGGCCGGCAGCCACCAGCACCACCTTGGCCCGCACCGTCTGGGGCTGGCGGCCACCGCGTTCCTGGAGCGTCACGGTGCGTCCGCTGGCGTCCGCCGGGCCCAGCTGGGCCGTGGTGCTGGCCCGGAAGCAGGCGCCGGCGGCGATCGCCGCCGTCACCAGGGCCTGGTCGAACCGCTCCCGCGAGAGGGCGCGGCCATCGGGCAGGGCCAGCGACGCCCGCTGGCTCCGGTGGCCCAGCTGCAGCCGCCGCAGCGGCACCCCGCCCTCGGCCTCGATCAGCTGGCCCTGGCCTACCGAAGCCAGCACGGCCTGGGCCTGGGCATTGAGGCAGCAGCCACACACCTTCCAGCGGGGAAAGGCCCGCTTCTCGACCAGCAACACCCGCAGCCCCCGCTGGGCCAGATCCAGGGCCGCCAGGCCACCGGCTGGGCCGGCCCCCACCACCACCACGTCCCAGCTGTTGCTGGGCTGGGCTGCAGGCTGCTGGGACTTGGCGTTCTGCAACTCAACCACGCTCCCAGCGCAACAGGTAGCGTTCCGGCCAGCAACGCTGCAGGGCGGCGCCAGCCAGCCCGGCCCGCTCCGCTATCGCCAGCACGTCGGCCGGTTGAAAGGCTGCTCGCACCGAGAGGGGTCCATCGGTGTGTACCACCCAAGAGCGGCTGAGCAGGCGGGTGCCGGCCCAGGCCAGGGCGTAGCCCAGGTCGCTGCGGATCAGGTCGTTCACCAGCACCAGGTGACGGGCCCGCTGGGCCATCAGCGCCAGCAGCCGCTCGGCATCGGCGTCGCTGAGGTGGTGCAGAAACAGGGAGCAGAACACCACGTCGGCCTCGCCCGGTGTTGGGGGCGCAGTCAGGGCATCGGCGCAGAACACCTCCACCGCGGCGCCGCGGCGCTGGGCATTGGCCTGGGCGATCCGCACCGCCTCCGGGTTGAGGTCGCAGGCGCGCAGGTCCAGGGCCAGGCCACGGCGCCGGGCGAGCAGGGCCAGGTCGATGGCGGTGTCGCCCCCACCGCAGGCCAGCTCCAGCACCTGAAGGGGTGCACCGCCCCGGCGCCGCGCCAGCGCCTCGATCGGCGCCAGCAGGCTCGCTGCCAGGCCGCTGATGGCATTGATGCGACGCAGGCCGGCCAGGGCGCGGGCGTGTTCGCCTGGATCCAGCCCCGGCTGATCCATCACCTCGGGCTGGCGATCGCGCTGCTGCAGGCCCTGGCCCGGTGGCATCAGGCGAGGCATGGTCAGAGCCGGGATGGGCTCCCATGATGGCGAGCTCGAGCTGGGGCTGGCGTCTGGATCAGCGGCCAGCCAACGGGCTCAGGGCTCCAGCAGGGCCAGGGCTGCGGCCAGGGTGTCGGCTTCGTGGGCGGGTTTGTCGCGGCGCCAGCGGGCGATGCGCGGGAAGCGCACGGCGATGCCGCTCTTGTGGCGGCTGGAGCGCTGCAGCCCCTCGAAGGCCAGCTCGAACACCTGCTCGGGCTGCACCGCCCGCACCGGCCCGAAGCGCTCGGTGGTGTGGCTGCGGATCCAGCGGTCGAGGGCGCTGATCTCGGCGTCGTTCAGGCCGGAATAGGCCTTGGCGAAGCTCACCAGCTGGGCTGGTTCACCGGCTTCGCTGGGAGTGCGATCCCACAGCCCGAAGGTGTAGTCGGTGAACAGGTTGGCGCGGCGGCCGCTGCCGGCCTGGGCGTAGAGCAGCACCGCATCGAGGCTGTAGGGGTCGCGCTTGTGTTTCCACCAGTGGCCGCGCCGGCGGCCGGCCAGGTAGGGCGAGGTCAGGGCCTTGAGCATCAGCCCTTCAGCGGCGGCGCTGGCGGCCTGCTGGCGCAGCGGCTCCAGCTGCTCCCAGCTGGCCAGGGCCAGGCGGGGGGAAAGGCGCAGGAGTCTGGATCCGGTGGTGGCTGCCGCCGCCGGCAGTGTGTGGAGCAGCTCCTCCAGGGCGGCGCGGCGCTGGCCCAGGGGCACCTGGCGCCAGTCCTCGCCCCCCCGTTCGAGCAGGTCGTAGGCCACGAAGGCTGCCGGACACTCCGCCAGCAGTGTTTTGCCAGGGGCCTTGCGCCCCAGCCGCCGCTGCAGCTGGGCGAAGGGGGCCGGCTTGTCGCCATCGGGCGGCCACACCAGGATCTCGCCGTCGAGCACGGTGCCGTCTGGCAGCGCTACCGCTGCAGCGGTGAGCTCCGGGAAGGCGGCGTTGATCAGCTCCTCGCCGCGGCTCCAGAGGAAGGCTTCGCCCGCGCGGCGGATCAGCTGGCCGCGGATGCCGTCGAACTTCCACTCCGCCAGCCAGGCGCTGGCGGGGCCGGGCAGGGGAGAGTCGAGCTCCAGAGGTGAGGCCAGAAAGAAGGGATAGGGGCGGCTGGGCACGGCCTCCTGCTGTCCGGCAGGGGCCAGCAGGGCCTGGTAGGCCTCGGCGCTGGGGCGGAAGCCGCCCATCAGGCGGTGCTGCAGCAGCGCTTCCTCCAGGCCGCTGAGCTGGGCCAGGGCGCGCAGCACCAGCCCCTGGCCCACGCCCACCCGCAGGCCGCCGGTGAGCAGCTTGTTGGCCACCAGCAGTTCGGCGGGCCCCAGGCCCCGCCAGAGCCGGCGCACCGCCTCGGCCTGGTCGTCATCCTCCAGGGCGGCGGCGTTGGGCAGCAGCGTGTCCATCCAGCGGTGCAGTGGCGCGGCTGCCCAAGGCTCCTCACCGCTGGACTGGCCGTCGCCTGCCTCCCCAGCCACCTGGTGCCAGAGCAGGGCAATGGTCTCGGCGGAATCACCCACGTGGGCGT
>JBIIDV010000055.1:0-17873 GCA_044238185.1 Prochlorococcaceae cyanobacterium
AACAAGGCCCAGGGCCGCCAGCTCACCTCGGTGGAGTGCTGCCTGCTGATCGATGAAGCGGCCGTCACGATCGTGGCCGGCAACATCCGCCGCAGCGCCGGCATGCGCCAGTTCGCCGCCGATGATCTATCGGCCGCCGGCGCCAAGGACAACCTCTGGCAGCAGGACGAGGCCGGCAACTGGCGCATCGACCCCGAGCGCGATGCCCTGCGCATGGCCAACCACACCCGGGTGTTCCACACCCGGCCCAGCCGCGAGGTGGTGCTGGAGGCCGTCACCAAGCAGTTCCAGAGTGGGGAAGGGGCGATCCAGTTCGCCCCCGAGGCGATCGCCCGCTCCAACGCCGACCTGCTGCCCACCCCCGAGCTGCGCGAGGAGTTTGTGGGTATCTACTGCGACCAGGGCCGCGAGCAGGCCGGCCAGTGGCTGAAGCTCCACCACCCCGGCCTGGAGGCCGCTGAGCTGGAGCACCGCCTGGGCCGCTACGGCCTCAACCCCTGCGGCGAGATCCTCGGCGCCGACTTCCACTGCAACCTGGCCGAGATCCACCTCAACCAGATCCACCCCACCGACTTCCAGGCCCAGGAGGATGCCTTCCGCGCCGGCGCCATCGCCGTGGCTTGCCTGCTCAACCACCGCTTCGAGGTGGAGCGCTACCGCCAGAGCCGGGCCTGGGATCCGATCGTGGGCGTGAGCTTCACCGGCCTGTTCGACTTCTTCGTGCACGCCTTCGGCACCCCCTGGCTGAAGTGGTGGGAAGCCGGCCGCCCCGATTCCGAGGAGGGCCGCGCCTTCAAGGCCCGCGAGGCCGAGTATCTGGCCCGCTGGAAAACCATCGTGCACGAGGCGGTGTGGGAGTACTGCGATCGCCATGGCATCCGCCGCCCCAACCGCTGCACCACCGTGCAGCCCGCCGGCACCAAGAGCCTGCTCACCGGCGCCTCCCCCGGCTGGCACCCCCCCAAGGCTCAGCGCTTCATCCGCCGCATCACCTTCCGCAAAAACGACCCGGTGGCGCTGGCCTGCATGGACTATGGCTACACGATTGTGCCGAGCCAATCCGACAAGGACGAGCAGGGCCGCCTGCTGGACGATCCGTTTGATCCCCGCTGCACCGAGTGGCTGGTGGAAATCCCCACCGAGGTGAGCTGGGCCAACATCCCGGGTGCTGACGCGGTGGAGATCAACAACTTCTCGGCGATGGCCCAGTTCGATTTCTACATGCAGGTGCAGCAGCACTACACGGCCCACAACACCAGTGCCACCGTGGAGTTCCGCTCGAATGAGATCGAGCCTCTGGCCGATGCCATCCACCGGGCGATCGACGAGGGCGAGGGCTACATCTCGGCGGCCCTGCTGGCCCGCTTCGATGCCAATGCCACCTTCCCGCGGCTGCCGTTTGAACCGATCGATGCGGCCACCTATCTAAGCCTCAATGCCGAAGTGGCAGCCCGGCGGCGCACGGATTGCTTCTTTGAAGCGCTGCAGCGCTATGACGGCAGCGAACAGCCGTTGGAGGCAGGTCCGGCCGGCTGCGACAGCGACAAGTGCCTGCTGCCCCTGGCCAAGCCCAGCGACAACTGAGCCTGGTTCCAGGCCTGTCAAATCGCCAGGTTCGCGTCAGCAACCATGAACCGGTCACGGCCACCGGCCTTGGCCGCCAGCAGGGCCTGGTCAGCGCGGCGGTACACCTCTGTGTAATCCTCGCCGGCCAGGTGCTCAGCCACGCCAATGCTCACGCGGGGATGGACTGAACCGGCTGGAAGATCAACCACAAGCCCCCGCACGGTATCCAACATCCGTTGGGCCACCAGCTGGGCCGTGGCCAGGTCCGCCCCCGCCAACAGGGCCAGGAATTCCTCTCCACCCCAACGAGCACAACAGTCATAGTCACGCAGACCCTGCTGCAGGGTTTGAGCAAGAGACACAAGCACCATGTCACCTGCTTCATGGCCGTGGGTGTCGTTGATGCTCTTGAAGCGATCCACATCCATCGCCAACAGGGCATAGGTGGTGTTGTCCCGCTGCGTGCGATGGTCCTCACGGCGACAACGGTCGACAATCAACCGGCGGTTTGGCAGACCGGTGAGCTGGTCATGGGTTGAGGCTTTCTTCAGGGCCTGATTGAGGTCGTTGAGCATCGCCTGATAACGATCCGAAATCCGAATCGCTTTTTCCAGCTTGCGGATCTGCAGGTCGTAACGATGGGAGATGTGTTGCACCCGCTCCTGCACGTCCGACTGGTAGCGATCAGAGATCTGGGTGATCCGCTCCAGCCGCAGTAATTGCTGGCCCATGCGCTCTAGCACAGCCTCGAGCGCATCACGCAGGGGATGCCCCATGTAGCGCTCGTCGGCAAGAAGCTCGGCGACCTGGTTCTCAAGCGCGTCTTCCAGCCCCCCAGGGTGGAAACGATTCATGGGCACTATTCAACAAACGGAGCTGCCGTAATCGTGAAGTCGAACGTATAGTCCTCCTTGAATTCCTCGCCGAGCTCGGCCGAGCGGGGATTGCGACTGTCGTACAGCCAGTCAACAGCAAGCTCCCGACCAGACTCAAAAGCATTTTGCAACATGTCAAATATGTCAATCATTGCTCTAATACTACTGGTATTAAGATAATTAAGATGCAGTTCGAGCCTCAGCGGCGAATCTGCGTGATCGAGATACAATTCTACCCAATTGATAATATCTGAAAAAATATCATAAGTATTTTCCGGGTAAGACTCGCCAGCCATCTGCAAAAACCCAGCGCTCCAATCGGCTTCGACCGACGGGGTTGATTGGGTGGCTGGCACACTTAGGTTCTGGCCCGGACTGACCTGGAGCGAGTGTTGCTGGGTCATGGCGTCAGATCGTAGCCCGAAGCGTAAAGAATGCCTTGCCGGCTTCCAGGAGGTCAAGGCTACATTCCAGAGGCGCACTGGATTTACGAGCCACATCAATCAATCCAAGACCCGCGCCTGAAGCAACCTCAACATCGCGTGGTACGCGCAATTGCTGCTTGTAGAGCAATTTCAAGGCAGTTTTATCCATGCCCGCCAAGTGATTTACCCTCTCAACCAGAGCCTGACCATCAGCCCGCTCCACAACGTTACCAGCTGAAACCACATAACGTCCGTCGCCCGATTCAGCAATCACCACAGTTGCCGTAGCTTCGGGTTCATGATAATCTTGGGCAGCAGTGTAGTGGCGTATATTCTGACTCATTTCAATATACGCACTGAACACATCCATAGCCGATGACATGCATTGACGCGTGGACTGAATGTGCTCCTTGAGAGCAATGCCAATCTCACTGATCAACGTACGGGAAATCGGTCCGTTGAAGCAGATCAGGATCCGCTCCGCCGAAAAGAAGTCTCGCAGAGAGGCCAGGCTTCGATGGGTGGTGAATGACGAAGACATCGCCTCTTCCAACTGGCGTCAAGCTAGCAACAAGCCAAGGCCATCGGCATCAGGCCACACGGAAGGAAAGAATTGTGATGTCATCGCGCTGGGGATGGTCGCCCATGAATCTGGCAAGCGAATCACTGAAGGCCTGATGCTGCCGGTGCAGGGGCTTGGTGGCGTGATCCAAAAGCCAGCGCTCGAATCGATCACTGCCCAAGCCGAAGCCGTCATCACCGCCAGCTTGGTCAAAGACCCCATCGGTAGCCAGGTAATAGGTGAATTCGCTGGCCAGAGGGATGGTGTGATCTCTGTAGATGCCGGCACGACGGTCCCAGAGAGAACGGTTGTCAGCCCTGGCCATGGCCACGGACCTGCCATCACTCCAGTACAGCGAGATCCTCGCTCCAGCAAAGCGGAGGATGCGCTGCTCGAAATCCAGGAACACCAGTCCCGCATCCATCGACGTGGCCAGCGCCTGGGTGATCAGGGCCTCTCCAAGGACCCCGTGCATGCTGGCATGGGTGGCTTGCAGCACCTGGGCGGGGGACTCCATGCCCACCTGCTGGATCGAGCGATCCAAGCCAGCACGGGCCAACATCGTCATCATGGCCCCCGATACGCCGTGTCCTGCACAATCAGCAACACCGGCCAGACAGCGGGAACCGTCACCGTGAAACACGTAATAGTCACCACCAACGGTATCGCGGGGCTGCCAGAGTACAAAATACTGCTCACCAAATTGTTCGGAGAGCTGGCGATCAGGAAGAATTGATTTCTGCAACAGCGCCGCATAGCGGATCGAATCATCGATCTGCTTGTTCATCTCAAGCAGGTTCCGATTGGCTGAATCCAGCTGATCGATGGCCAGGCGTTGGCGGCGAATCACTCCATTAAAAGCATGCGCCAAACGCGCAATCTCATCATTTCCGTGAACATCCAGGAGCGCTTGATCCCTTGAGTTCTCAGAAACCAGAGCATCAGATTGGTGCACAAGACGGCTCAGGGGCCTGACCACCCTGACCGCAACGATGCGATAGGAAATCCCCAAGCCAAGCACCAACAGCAAGGCCAGAAAGATCGTGGTAGCGGCGTGCTGAAGAGCAGAGGTTGGATCTCTGAGCAGCTGCCAGGCCGACAGCAGCAATGAAGCCACAACAACACCATTAAGAATGGCAAGCAGCAAAAAGATCTGCTGAATCGTCAGGGCACGACCAGGTCGTTGACTGCTTTTCGGGTGGCGGCTCCTGGCCATCAAGCAGTGCCATCTGGGTCAACTATAAACATCCAATCCACCCCAGCGGCCTGATGCCATGTCAAAATAGGAATGGTCGCTGTCATGGCTGGCCATTGGGAGAGGTGGTCGAGTGGTTGATGGCTCCGGTCTTGAAAACCGGCGACCCGCAAGGGTCCGTGGGTTCGAATCCCACCCTCTCCGTTTCCTGAAGCCTATGGGGTCTTGCCAAGACAACCCAGGCTCGAGCCAAGGCTGACGCCCTTGCTGCCTGCCTGACGACCCGAAGCTCTCCAGCGTGATCCCGCCATTTTGGGCCGGTAGAGCGGCAAGATCGTCATCCTGCTGGCCATTGGCCTACTGCTGCCGCCGTGCTTGAACGGCACTGGCGAAAACGCTCCCGAAAACAGTCACCACCTTTAAACCAGGAGGATCGTGGGAGCACTCCTCAGCTTGCACAACGGTACCCTAGCTGTGATGACAGAAATACCCGCCTGCTCTTTTTATACAAGACAAAAATCCCAAATGCGCATAATCGGCATCGACCAATCCATGGCTAAGTGTTTCAAAGAGCCTGCGATCACCTCTTGACTTCATTCCATTCGCTGCCAGCGCATACGCTCAGCAGTTTTAAATAGCATCGACGCATCGTCCGCTCGCTGAACGTTTTTCAAAGCATCGTGAATCAAGAGGCAATTGACCCTCTTCCGACAAGGGTCATCACATAGGCACCAACAGCCCGATCATCCAAGGCGCAAAGAACAAGCCCACCTAAACACCAGTACTCCGCAATCGAAGACACTCCACAAACAAGAACTGATTCCCTTAAGTTCTACTCTCTTCAGCCGGCGCTCGGCTCAGCCAGCGACTTTGATCGCAGATCACCTGCATGCGGGGCGAGAGGTGGATGCTCTGCACTTCCCCTACCCAGCTCCCGCTCAAGCATGCAGATTCGCATCTGTCGCAAACAGAATTTACAGCCTCCCGTGGTCTGCAGATGCTTCTCCGGGGTGATCGTAATCGGCTTGACCGGATGTTCGCGGCAACGTATCTTGACAGGTGTTTTATAGCTCTTATAGACAATCTCACTGTAATCGTAGCGATCACCAAAACGGGCTTGTGCCCGTTGCAGGAATTCGTCCCGGCCGATCGGATTACCCATGGGGCGAGACTAAGGGAACTCCCCGTGGTCGTCTGCCCTCGTCAAGGAACGTCACGCAGGGACGCCAGCAGGTCTCCCATGCTGGATCAGGCTGCCATGCTGCATACAAGCCTCTCGACTCGCCCCAGCATGGCCAGTGAGCCACCACAGCGACCCGCCTGGCTGAACTGGCTGTTTCTGGGGATGTTCCTATGGAGCAGCTGGCAGCTTGCTGGACTGTGGTTTGCCCGCCTCGGCCAGGGCTGACCACGCTCATCCCAGTCGCGGCGAGTGGGACCGGGGAATGAAGGTACGCACCAACCGCACCAAGCCCCCCACCACAAGCATCAGAGCCAGCAGTGCCACTAGCACCACCAGCACCACGGCCAGCAATTGCAGCAGTCCCAGCAAGAGAGAGCGCAGCCCGCTGATCAGCTGGGCTATGGCTGTGCTGAGCAGTAACACCGTGTCGAGCCGTTCCGGCAGCTGCAGCAAGCCGTAGAGCATCACCGCCCCGAGAGCGATGAACAGCAGTCCCACCCCGAACTGCCGCCAGCGTGGAGGTTGTCGCCGGCGGCGGAACACGTGGCGCTGACGCTGGGACGAGCCAGGCAGTTGCAGGGAGCGACGCCGCGTGGTAGTCATGCTTCCAGCACGTGGCCCGCACCACGCATCCAGCGCTCAAACTCCTGCAGCACCAGCTCGTTAGGACAGTCGATCAAAGAGAGCTGACTCACCTGGCAGTCACCCTGACCGCCATGGTGCAGGGAGAGATGAAAGGCATCGCCGCTCAGGCCGCACACCTCGGGATCACTGCGCACAACCACGTCGAGAGCGGCACCGAGGCGGGCCACCCGAATGCGCAGTTCAGACCAGGTCATCTCGGTCATGGGCCCAGTGTGGGGGTCAAACAGCAGGCGTCAAGAGACGGTGAGGGTGTAGGCCGGACGTTCCCTGGTCAGGGAGCGACGCCTGAATCGGAGCCGGTGGGCGGGGCCGATTGCGATGGCACTGGTGGCGGCTCCGGCAACAACAGACCCAGGGCGGCAGCCAGAACCAGCGCAACGGCCCCCCCCAGGGGGGCCACCAGTCGCTGGCGGCGGGGGATACGCTCCAACACCTCCCGCGCCCTCAGGGGTTGGGGATCGGGCAGAGCAAGGTCGATCTGCAGCCGCGAATCAAGCCGCAGGTGATCCAGCAGGCGCACCACATCACTGAGCTCGGCATCATCCAGCACCACCGTGAGCGGCTCGGTGTCAGGCTGGCTGCTGAACAGCTCCAGGAGATGGCCCGAACCCTGGGGATTGGGGCCGATGTTCACTGGACCCTGGGCAGAGCCGAACGGACGGGCCACGCCACTGATCAGATGGCGGGCATAGGGGGAGACCACCTGCATCAGGGCCAAGAGATGCTCCTTGCGACCCTCCAACTCGGGCCGTCCAGCCCACTGGAGGGTCCAACCGGTGATGATCCCCACGGCATCGCTGGCCTGGCCGATCGAGACATCGGGGAAGCCCTCCACCTGCAGACGGCAACTGGGCTGTTCGTAGCGGAGGGTCTTTTTCATTGGGCGGCGGGCCGGCGGGAGGGCAAGAGCAGCGAGGGGACAGAGGGGACTCTCACACCGCCGGATCACAGAGGCTGGCGCGCAGACGCTCAACCCCCCCCATCCCGGCCGCCAGGCTGAGCGCCTGGATCAACTGGCGCCGCTGACGGGCGCCGCGCTGGGGATCGATCAACCGTTGCACCCCCTGGCGGCGGGGATTGAGGCGCTCCCGCACCAGCTCACCGAAGCGTTCTTCAAACAGGCTCCAGCGCTGCTGGCGGATTGTCTCCGGTTCAGCGGTTGCCAACAGGGCCCGCAGCATCGGGTAGAGACGATCAGCGGCGGCGCAGAGGATGCGGATCAGGGCATCGGACTCGGCAGGATCGAGGTCACCGCGACGGGTGTTGCGCCGCAGCGGGTTGTGGCAACGCCGTTTCCATAGCTCCACCCGGTTGGGGAAGATCTCGCTGAAGCCCAACTGCTCACTCATCCACACCATTGACTCCCCGCCGTTGAGGTCGAGGGCCTCAACACAGAGCAGCAAGAGATCGAGACGTTCAAGCCCCCGGCGCGGCAGCCTGGTGGCAACGGGAGCTGCTTGGGAGAAGGGCATGGTTGCGATGATGCCAGTTCCCACACCCCGCCGTCACCTCCCCACCCCCACCCCATCCCATCTCACCCCATCCATGGATCTGCGACAGCTCGTGCGGGACGTTCCCGATTTCCCCAAACCTGGCATCCTCTTCCGGGACCTCACGCCGCTGATGCGCGATCCGCAGGGGTGGCAGGAGGTGATCCGCCAACTGAGCGGGTTGTGTGAGCGCGTGCAACCCGATCTGATCGTGGGCATCGAATCGCGGGGATTCATCGTGGGCACGGCCCTGGCCACGGCCGTGCAGCTGGGCTTTGTGCCGGTGCGCAAACCCGGCAAGCTGCCCGGAGCCGTGACCGGCGTGGACTACGCCCTGGAATACGGGACCGACCGGCTGGAAATCACCAGCGACGCCCTCAGCGGCGGCCAGCGGGTGCTGGTGGTCGATGATCTGCTCGCCACCGGCGGTACGGCGGCGGCCTGCGCCCAGTTGGTGGAGGCCGCAGGCGGCCGCCTCTGCGGCTTCGGCTTTGTGGCCGAGCTGGCGGCGCTGGCGGGCCGCGACCGCCTGCCCGAGGAGCAGCCGGTGGAGTCGCTGATCATCTACAGCTAGCCAGCTCAGAGGTTGGCGTCCTGCCATTGGAGCACCTGCTCCAGTTGCTGGAGACTGATCAGGCCGAAGCGCCACAGCACCACGGCCAGGGGGGCCTGCTCCAGCTGGGCCTGGCGGATGCCCAGCGCCAGGGCGCTCTCGCTCAGGCCCAGCTGGCTGCGCAGATAGCGCAGCAGAGCCTGGGGGGGCGGTGGTGGTGGCGAACCGGAACTGATCACCATCGCCGAAGTCTGCTGCTCACCACGGGCTTGTGGGGCCCTGGGTCATCACACCGAGGCTGAGCCGGCGCAGCGGCGCACCAGCCCGGAGCAGGGAGAGGCCCGCACGGCGCAGGGGCAGCACCAGCCGGCTGCGGTTGGAGAACAGGCGCACCAGCAGATCAGTGGCCAACAGGGTGAGCAACAGATCCGGCCAGCGCCGCCTGGCGTACTGGCCCGGCAGCTGGCTGGGCTGCAGGCGCCCGGCGGCCACCCGGCCAGCCAGGGTGTGCAGGGTGGCCACATCGCGCCAACAGAGATTCAGCCCCTGGCCCCCCACCGGATGGCAGCGGTGGGCGCTCTCCCCCACCAGCACGGTGCGGCCCCGGGCCAAGCGCCGGGCCAGCTGCAGGGCTACCGGGAAGGCCCGCGGCTCATCGACCAGCGCATCGGGCTGCAAGTCGTCGGGCAGGGCACCGGCGAGACGCTCCAGGAAGGCCACAGGGGCCAGGCTCTCCAGCTCGTGGCAGCGATGGGCGGGGGCACTCCACACCAACTGGAAGCGCCCCTCCCCCAGGGGCAATACAGCGAAGGGGCCCTCCGGGCGAAAGAGCTCCCAGGCCTGGTCCGCCCCGCAGCCGCGCAGCTCCACCTGGGCGGTGAGGCAGCTCTGGCGGTAGGCCCACTGCCACTGGCCGATCCCCAGCTGCTGGCGGTGGGGTGACGCCGGACCATCCGCGGCCACCACGAGGTCAGGGCCCGGCCCATCGTCAACAGGCAGGGACGACTGGCCGGCGTCCTGCAGGCGCAACGTGATGGCGGGATCGGTTGCTAGGCGCTCCAGCAGCACCGCCATCAATGGGGCGTGCAGGGCGATCCACCCCACCGCGGCAACGTCGCCGCGACGGGCGGCTGCCGGCAGATCAGCCACCGCGAAGGTCACCTCGCTGGCGATGGCCTGATCCCGCAGCAGCAGCTGGCGAAAGGGCACCATCAGCGGCTCCAGCGCTGGCCACAGCCCCAGCTGGCCCAGCAGGCGCTGGCTGGAGTGGTTGAAGGCGTAGGCCCGGCTGCGCTCCGCCAGCTGCCCTGCACTGAGGGGGTCGCGGAGGGTCACCCGCCAGCCAGCATCAGCCAGGGCCAGGGCCGCCAGGCAACCGGTGGGGCCAGCACCATGCACAAGAGCTTGGAAACCGGTGGGGCGGGCCGAGTGGGGGGTGGCCGAGGTCAAGGCTGGGAGCACAAAAAAGCCGCAGCGAGTCTGCTGCGGCAACCCGGCCGGACGTGAGCCAGCCGGGGGAGGAAGACAACAGCAGGGGCGGGATTCAGCCCAGACCCAGCAGGCCGTGGGTGAAGGCTTCGCCGCCGAGGGCGAATTCGGTGGCCAGGAGGGCGATGAAGCCCAGCATGGCCATGCGGCCATTGAGCTTCTCGGCACGCTCGTGGAAGCCCCAGCCGCTCTCGGCACTCACCACTTCCATGCGGGGCTCGGTGGCGAAGGCATTGAGGCGGCCGCCATCTTCGGTGGTGACGGTGGCGCCGCGGATTGCGGCGGGTGCGGCGGGATTGGCCTGGGTCATGACGTGTGGTTGCTTTTCAACCAATGTAACGCAATGTTGCGGTCTGTGAACGGTCGTTCAGGTTCTGGCCTCAGCGCAGTCTGCGCAGGCACAGCTCCTCAAAGGCAGGCCGCAGCAGGAAGGGATACTCCCCCACCCACAGCTTCAACTGGGGCAGCCAGGCGTCACTGAGGGCGCCGATGAGGGAAAAGTCCTTGCGCTCACTCAGCACCAGGGTGCGCACCACCATCCCAGGGCGGATCAGTTGGTGCTTCTTGTCGTAGGGAAAGCGCAGCTGGCCCAGGTAGCCCTCCTCGTCCTCCAGCTCCAGAGTGAGCCAGGTACGGCGGTTCTCCACCAGCTCCAGCCGACCGCTGCGATCGGCCTGCTCCCGCCGATCCTCCACCAGCTCTCGGGTGTAGAGCGCGGCCACCTGCCCCTCAAAAATGGCAGCGGCCGGGTAACGGCGAAGGGTGGCATTGCGGCGCCCCGCCTCCACGATCGGGCCCCAGAGGATGTAGAGCAGAAACACCACACCGGCCACCAGCAGCACCGGTGCAAATTGGCTGCGGAAGGCCAGCGTCTGGCTGATCAGCAGGGTGAGGACACCGCCGATCACCGAGATCAGCAGCCGCTGGAGCAGGGTGCGCGGGTTGCCGCTGCAGGCATTGAACTGGGGACCTGTGGCCACGGCGGGAATCAGACGCTCCAGCTCCCCGGGTTTGAGCGGCAGCAACATCGCGGGCAACCCAGCTGTGCAGGGAGAATAAGGAAGTCCTTCCGGCTTCAGAGCAAGCGCTCCAGCCCGTACACCAGCCCTCCCAACTGGCGCACCTGGCGCACGCAGAGCAGCACCCCGGGCATGTAAGCGGAGCGATCGATCGTGTCGTGGCGAAGGGTGTAGGTCTCCCCGGGAGAGCCAAACATCACCTCCTGGTGGGCCACCAATCCCGGCAGGCGGATCGAGTGCAGGCGCAGGCCGCTCTCGCGCTGGCCGCCGCGACAGCCCGCCAGGGATTCGTGCTCCTCCACCTGCTCGGGGTTGAAGGATTTGCCCAGCTCCTCCATCAGCTCGGCCGTCTTGATGCAGGTGCCGCTAGGGGCGTCGGCCTTGCGGTTGTGGTGCAGCTCGGTGAGCTCGGCGTAGTCGTAGAAGCGGGCCGCCGCCGCGGCGGCCTGCTGCAGCAGCACCATCCCAACGGAGAAATTGGGGATCACGGCTCCCCCGATCGAGGCCTTGTCTGCGAACTGAGCCAGGTCTGCCAACTGCTCGGGGCTGAGTCCGGTGGTGCCGATCACCGGGTGCAACCCGTAGGCGATGGCGCCGCGAGTGTGCTCGTACACCACCTTGGGATGGGTGAAGTCCACCAGCACCGCCCCCTGGCCGGGGCCGGCCTTGCGCACCGCCTGGCTGGCCTGACAGAGGCAGCCCTCGAAATCGGAGGTGATCGCCACCTCCAGCTCACCCAGGCCCAGCTCCAGCCCCACGTCGACGCCTTCCTTGCCGGCGGTGGTGTCGATGGCGCCCACCAACGCGCAGTCGGGGGCGGCGGTGACCGCCTTCACCACCTCGGCGCCCATGCGGCCCAGGGCGCCGGCCACGACAACCGCGATCGGGGATGCCATCGGGGCTGGCGAGGGGGAGGTGGTCATGGCGGCAGCGGTGTCTGGGCGCGAGCCTATGGCGCTGCAGCGATCTGACAACTCCCCCGCCCCCTTTGTCCTGCTCGCATCCCAGCAGAGACCTCCGTAGATTCCTGGGAATTGAACCGCCTGCTCGCATGTTCACCCAGGTCCGCTCCGCCAACCGCCGCGTCACCCCCGGCGACGCGAACGGACGGGCGGTGATGAAGGCCGTGTACGTGGTGCTCGAGCCCCAGTACCAGAACGCTCTCACCCAGGCGGCCACCTCGCTCAACGACCAGAACGGCCCCCTGGCAATCGATCTGAGCGGCTATCTGATTGAGGAACTGCGCGACCCGGCCAACTACGCCGATTTCTGCGCCGACGTGGCCGAGGCCGATGTGTTCATCGCCTCGCTGATCTTCATCGAGGATCTGGCCCAGAAGGTGGTGGAGGCTGTGGCGCCCCACCGCGACCGTCTCAAGGCCGCCGTGGTGTTCCCTTCCATGCCGGAGGTGATGCGGCTCAACAAGCTCGGCAGCTTCTCGATGGCCCAGCTGGGCCAGAGCAAGTCGGCCATTGCCAGCTTCATGAAGAAGCGGAAGGAGGCCGGCGGCGCTGGCTTCCAGGACGCGATGTTGAAACTGCTCAACACCCTGCCCACGGTGTTGAAGTACCTACCGGTGGAAAAGGCCCAGGATGCCCGCTCCTTCATGCTCAGCTTCCAGTACTGGCTGGGCGGAACGCCGGACAACCTCAGGAACTTTCTGTTGATGCTGGCCGACAAATACGTGTTCCCCCGCGGCGGCAGCAGCGAGGGGGCCGATCGGCCCGAACTGCAGGTGGCCGATCCGGTCACCTTCCCGGATCTGGGCATCTGGCATCCCCTGGCACCGGGGATGTTCGAAGACCTCAAGGAATACCTGAACTGGAGCGCCAGCCGCAAAGATCTCCCAGAGAAATCCCGCAAAGGCCCGGTGATCGGCCTGGTGCTGCAGCGCAGCCACATCGTCACCGGCGATGAGGCCCACTACGTGGCCGTGATCCAGGAAATGGAATACCGCGGCGCCACCGTGATCCCCGTGTTCTGCGGCGGGCTGGACTTCACCAAGCCGGTGAATGCCTTTTTCTACGACCCGATCAACCCCGAGGTGCCCCTCGTGGACGGCGTGGTGTCGCTCACCGGTTTTGCCCTGGTGGGCGGACCGGCCCGCCAGGACCACCCCAAGGCGATCGAGGTTCTCAAGAAGCTCAACCGCCCCTACATGGTGGCCCTGCCCCTGGTATTCCAGACCACCCAGGAGTGGGAGGAGAGCGACCTCGGCCTGCACCCGGTGCAGGTGGCCCTGCAGATCGCCATCCCCGAGCTCGATGGCGCCATCGAACCGATCGTGCTGAGCGGCCGCGACGACGCCACCGGCAAGGCCCACACCCTTCAGGACCGGGTGGATGCGATTGCCGAGCGCTCGATCCGCTGGGCCTCCCTGCGCATCAAACCGCGCACCGAGAAGAAGCTGGCGATCACCGTGTTCAGCTTCCCGCCCGACAAGGGCAACGTGGGCACCGCCGCCTACCTGGATGTGTTCGGCTCCATCCACCGGGTGATGGAGGAGATGCGCGCCAAGGGTTACGACGTGAGCGGCCTGCCCAAAACCAGCAAGGAGTTGATGGAGGCGGTGCTCAAGGACCCTGAGGCCATGGAGGGGGCGCCGGAGCTGGCGATCGCCCACCGCATGAGCGTGGAGGAGTACGAACGGCTCACCCCCTACTCCGAGCGCCTGGAGGAGAACTGGGGCAAGCCCCCCGGCAACCTCAACTCCGACGGCACCAACCTGCTGATCTACGGCCGCCACTTCGGCAATGTGTTCGTGGGCGTGCAGCCCACCTTCGGCTACGAAGGCGACCCGATGCGCCTGCTGTATTCCCGCAGCGCAAGCCCCCACCACGGCTTTGCCGCCTACTACACCTACCTGGAGAAGGTGTGGGGCGCCGATGCAGTGCTGCACTTCGGCACCCACGGCTCGCTGGAGTTCATGCCGGGCAAGCAGATGGGCATGTGTGAAACCTGCTACCCCGATTCGCTGATCGGCGCCCTGCCGAACCTCTACTACTACGCGGCCAACAACCCGAGCGAGGCCACGATTGCCAAGCGGCGCGGCTACGCCGAGACGATCTCCTACCTCACCCCACCGGCTGAGAATGCCGGCCTCTACAAGGGCCTCAAGGAGCTCGGTGAGCTGGTGGGCAGCTACCAGCAGCTGCGTGAGGGCTCGAGAGGTGTGCAGATCGTGAACGCCGTGGTGGAAACTGCGCGCCAGTGCAACCTCGACAAGGACGTAAGCCTGCCGGAGCAGGACGCCTCCGAGCTGGATCTGGACGCCCGCGACGCTGTGATCGGCGCGGTGTACCGCCAGCTGATGGAGATCGAAAGCAGGCTGCTGCCCTGCGGCCTGCACACCATCGGCAAGCCCCCCACCGCCGAGGAGGCGATCGCCACCCTGGTGAACATCGCCGCACTCGAACGGGAGGAGGAGGGCATCCGCTCCCTGCCAGGCCTGCTGGCCGAGAGCCTGGGCCGCACGATCGCCGATGTGTACAAGGGCAACGACGAGGGCGTGCTTGCTGATGTGGAACTCAACCGCCGCATCACCGAAACAAGCCGGGCGGCGGTGGCCGCCATGGTGCGCTCGGTGACGGGTAGCGACGGCCGCGTGACGCTGCGCCGCAACTTCGGCTGGCTGTTTGATTGGCTGAGCAGGTTCGGCTTCAAGCTGCCCAGCCCCTGGCTGCGGGCCTGCTGCGGCGCCGGCTTTGTGAGCGTGGATTCGCTGGAGCTCGACAAGCTGTTCGCCTACCTCCAGTTCTGCCTGGAGCAGGTGTGCGCCGACATGGAAATGGAGAGCCTGCTGCGGGCCCTCGACGGCGAATACGTGTTGCCGGGTCCCGGCGGCGACCCGATCCGCAATCCCGGCGTGCTGCCCAGCGGCAAGAACCTGCACGCCCTCGATCCCCAGGCCATCCCAACCCGGGCCGCCATCGCCGCCGCCAAGGGGGTGGTGGACAAGCTGATCGAGCGACAGCGGCAGGAGCAGGGCACCTGGCCGGAAACCATCGCCTGCGTGCTCTGGGGCACCGACAACATCAAGACCTACGGAGAATCCCTGGCCCAGATCCTCTGGTTCATTGGCGTCAAGCCCGTGGCCGATTCCCTCGGCCGGGTGAACAAGCTGGAGCTGATCCCGCTGGAGGAGCTGGGCCGGCCGCGCATCGATGTGGTGGTGAACTGCAGCGGTGTGTTCCGCGATCTGTTCATCAACCAGATGGCCCTGATTGACCAGGGCGTGAAGATGGCCGCCGAGGCCGATGAACCCCTGGAGATGAACTTCGTGCGCCGGCACGCCCAGGAGCAGGCCGAGAAAGACGGCATCTCCCTGCGTGATGCCGCCACCCGCGTGTTCTCCAATGCCAGCGGCAGCTACAGCTCCAACGTGAACCTGGCGGTGGAGAACAGCACATGGGAGGAGGAGAACGAACTGCAGGAGATGTACCTCTCCCGCAAGACGTTTGCCTTCAACGCCGACAACCCCGGCGAGATGAACCAGAAGCGAGAGGTGTTTGAGGCGGCGATGAAAACCGCTGATGTGACCTTCCAGAATCTGGATTCTGCTGAGATCTCGCTCACCGATGTGAGCCACTACTTCGACTCCGATCCCACCAAGCTGATCCAGGGCCTCCGCGAGGACGGCAAGGCGCCGGCCAGCTACATCGCCGATACAACCACAGCCAACGCCCAGGTGCGCTCGCTGAGCGAAACCATCCGCCTCGACTCGCGCACCAAGCTGCTCAATCCAAAGTGGTATGAGGGCATGCTCAACAGCGGCTACGAGGGCGTACGCGAAGTGGCCAAACGGCTCAACTTCACCCTCGGCTGGAGCGCCACCAGCGGCGCGGTCGACAACTTTGTGTACGAGGATGCCAACGACACTTTCATCAATGATCCGGAGATGCGGCAGCGGCTGATGGACCTCAACCCCCACAGCTTCCGCCGCATCGTGGGCACCCTGCTTGAGGTGAACGGCCGCGGCTACTGGGAAACCAGCGACGAGAACATCGCCCAGCTGCAGGAGCTCTACCAGCAGATCGAAGACAAAATCGAAGGAGTGAGCGAGGGTTAAAGCGATGCCTGCAACGCAAGCCAAACAAGGGCTGATCTATGCCAGCCTCAGCCCTATCGATACCGACCCGACTCACCAATGCAAAACACCCACCAGTCGTGATCCCCTATAGATCTACATAGACCTTCGCTGGTCATCGAGTGGTCCTGAGCGATCCGCTCTGCGGGTTGCCGGCGATAGGGCTCTTCGGCAGCTCTAACCACGATTGGGCAAAGGATCTGGATCAAGAGGCACCAGCCATCGGAGTCAGGAAGTGATCCCACACAGGCTGGATAAACCACAGCTGGATTTAAAAAGCAGACCCAAAGACTGGCAAGACATTGTCGACGCTAACATTCTCGCCTTTGACATGGGCTAGGGGTGCTAGCCCTCCCGGCGCAATGAAGAGCAAGATAATCAGCCTAGGCAGCAGCATGACAGGATTAACATGAATCGTCCGGCCAGACGCACCTGCTTGCTTAATCTCCAGCAGAAATGCGGCGGACGAATTGGTAAAGCCCAAACCGCACATGTCTATAATGTACCCACTATGGCTCACTTCTTTTGATTAGCTCGAGCTAACCGAGCGAGAGGAAATCTGACACTCGACTCCCTGAAAGTGATAGTATTCTTTTGGAGTATCCACTCCCATTCTAGTCGGTTAGCGCAGCATCCAATAACCACTGACGTGGCCCCTCGAAATTGGTCGAGATTAACGGCGTATCATCAATCGGTCCAAATGGACCGAAAACTCCACCATGAAAGGGATCCGCCACACCCCTGAGTAGCCCTTCGGCAAGCCCCAATACACCATGAGACTGATCGAGCAGGACTAGACAATTGGCAGTGTCAATAAATGAGAAATGTCAGGCTCACAAAGCTTCTGGAAGCAACCAATTTTAATCATGGCATCCACTCGCTGCTGGCCTTAGCGAAGCAGGTTGAGTTCATCAGGACAACGGATTGACGCCAGAACGCTAGAGCGTCTGGACTGCTTTCCACTGCTGCTGATCGATCACAACTGCTTCGTGGAAGCCAAGGGGTACAACTACTGGCAGTGGGATGGGCAGGAGAGCAGCAGCAGGTTTAATGAACTCATCTGCCCCCGCACTCCGTGTCCGTCACGGTGGTGGACCGGCTATTGCACCCCTGCCCCATCATCGAGATCAGCGGCACCAGGTGCCGCTGGGAGCTGTGCAGGACAGCGTTCAACAGAGTGCTCGATACCCAGCCGTCAAACTGGTTGTCACCTGATGTCAATCAGAACAGCCGGGTGCTTGCAATGGGATGGCTCAGTTTTGGTGTCGTCGCCGGCGACAACCTGAGGGCAAGCTGTACCCCACAACGGACGACTTCATGGACACCAATTGGCCATTGGCTTGACGCCGGACGAGCACCTTCTTCCTGGCGGGGATCCTTCGGCCGGAGCACGGCGTAGATCTCAGCGAGCTGGAGCTCAGCAGCCAGAACTAACAGAAAGAACAAGTGATGGTTCTACGGCAACTACGCCAGCGCGACACGCTCCCTGTGCCCTTGGTGCTAGAAGACAAGGAACGGCACGCAGCCCACCACCAGTATCAACTTGAAGGTGGGGAGCTGCATTCAACACCGGTGCTTCGCCGTGGCAAACGGCGAGACGCGCTCGAGGCCCACACCAGGTCGGCATCGCCAGGCCCTGGTGTGCTGATGCCGACCTGGTTGTCAGGCGACATCGAAAACTGAGCCAGAGGCGACACCAAAACTGAGCCACCTGGAGGCCGAGGAAGGGAGAGCAGCAACAGCAGGCCAGGGGCCAATGGTCCCGGCCGAGACGGACACGGCAATG
>JBIIDV010000056.1:0-17518 GCA_044238185.1 Prochlorococcaceae cyanobacterium
CTGCTGCAGAAGCCACCCCTGTGGCTCTGACCGCCCCGGCGATCGGCTGAAGCAACAGCCTCGGCTGAGGTTGACGCTCAAACGGAATCCCGAAGCCCCCGCCGCATGGTGGGGGCTTTTTGTTGTTCTGAGGGATGGGCGAAGCTGGTGACAACACACGCGATGCCTGCGCCGTCATGAATGTGCTCGAACGGGCCGAATGCCTGCTGGATTGCGGCAGCTCGGGCAACATGAACTTCACAGTGATCGCGGCCTTTCGCGGTCAACTCGAGATTCGGGTGCTCGAAGCCGCGCTGATCGCCCTGCAGCGCAGGCATACCCTGCTGCGCAGCAGCTTGTCGTGGCAGGAGCACAGGTGCCACTTCCGCCCCATCAGCCAGCAGGTGCCTCTCACGGTGCTGCCAATGCCCAACGACCACCAGGGGGCCTGGAAACCGGCCGCCATGGCGGCACTACGGCAACGCTTCGACAACAGCGACCAACCTCTCTGGCGCATGAGCTGGCTGCGTGCCGACGACAGCGGCTACCTCCTGATCACCTTTCACCACGCGATTGCCGATGGGCTATCGGCGATGGCTCTGGTGCAGGAGCTGTTTCAGCACCTTGGAAACGACCGCAAAGCCACAGCTGTCCCTGAGAGGGCGGAGGCTACCGATGAGCTGGTTCCGGACCTAGAGCACACCTTCGCCATGGATCGCCACGGGGCCGGGGCCGTGCAACGCATGCCAGAGCGCCAGGATCTGGGCCTCACCACCGGGTACGTGCTTGAAGAGCTGTCTGCCGAAGCGAGCCAGGCCCTGCTGGGCTGGAGCCGTGAACGGGGCCTGCGCCTCAATGCCACCCTGCATGCCGCTTTTCTGCAAGCCTTCGTACAGAACGGCCTGTTGTCCGCCACCACCACCGCCAGCACCGTGGTCAACCTGCGCGCCCTAGCCAGCCCAGCTCTGGGCTGGGATCTGATGCGCCTGCTGCGTGTCTGCGTGGATACAGAGGTTGAAGTGGACCCCTCAGCGCCCTTGGCCGATCTGGCCAGCCAGCTCCACAAGGTGCTGCAGCACCAGCTCCGCAATGGCGCCCCGATCGTCGCCCTCAACACCATTGCTGACGCCGTGGCGGACGCCCCCAGCCCGCGGGAGCTCTGGCAGCGATCCTGGCGCGAAGGCGGGCTGATCACCAACCTGGGCCGGGTTCCCGTGCAGGCCCACCACGGTGCGGTGGAGCTGGTGAGCCTGTTCTTCGTGGCCAACATCGAGCCCATTGCCTTGCCCCACAGCCCCCTGGCGGTTCTAGGAGCCCTGAGTTTCCGCGAGCGGCTGAGACTCACCTGCTTCCATATCGAACAGCAGATCAGTGAAAGCCAGGCCATCTCGGCCATGGCCGAGATGAAGGATCGCCTGCTTGCTGTGACCGGCCGATGAGGGCTTGAGCGTTCAGGGCTTGCGCCAGATCACCGGGCTACGGCGGCGAGGGTACAGCTCTCGGCAGAGGCTGCAAATGGTGCCATCGCACGTCCGGGCGGTGCAGAACTCGCGCCCGTAGAAAATGATCTGGAGGTGCAACTTGTTCCAGCTGTCTTTGGGGAACAGGCGCTTGAGGTCGCGCTCGGTCTGCGCCACGCTCTGACCGCTGCTGAGCCCCCAGCGCTGGGCGAGGCGGTGGATGTGGGTATCCACCGGAAAGGCCGGCACGCCAAAGGCCTGGGCCATCACCACGCTGGCTGTTTTATGGCCCACCCCGGGCAAGGCCTCAAGGGCGTCGAAGCTGCGCGGCACTTCACCGCCGTGGCGCTCAAGCAACAGCGCTGCCAGACGCTTGACATTGCGAGCCTTGGTACGGGCCAGGCCCAACTGGCGAATGTGGCCCAGGATCGTGGCCTCGCTGAGATCTGCCATCGCCGCCGGTGTCGAACCAATGGCAAACAAAGCGGGAGTGACCTCATTAACCTTCTTATCGGTGCATTGGGCGCTGAGCAGAACGGCGATCAGCAGCGTGAAGACATTGCTGTGATCGAGCGGAATCGGCGTTTCCGGATAGTGCTCGTTGAGCCTTTGGATGATCAGGGCGGCCCGCTGCTGTTTCCTCAAGACTGCGCCAGGCTGCAAACGAAGACCAGTTTGTAGGCTCTGGTCAGCACAGGTGGCCCATGGGCAGCAGCTTCGGCACTCTCTTCCGCATCAGCACCTTCGGTGAATCCCACGGTGGCGGCGTGGGGGTGATCGTGGATGGCTGTCCGCCGCGGCTGGAGCTCGACCTGGAGGCGATTCAGGCCGAACTCGACCGGCGCAAACCCGGCCAGAGCAAGATCACCACCCCCCGCAAAGAGGACGACCGGGTGGAGATCCTCAGCGGCCTGCTCGATGGGGTGACCCTGGGCACGCCGATCGCCATGGTTGTGCGCAACAAGGACCAGCGCCCCCAGGACTACAAGGAGATGGAGGTGGCCTTCCGCCCCTCCCACGCGGATGCCACCTACCAGGCCAAGTACGGCATCCAGGCCCGCAGCGGTGGCGGCCGCGCTTCAGCACGGGAAACCATCGGCCGGGTGGCCGCCGGGGCCATCGCCAAGCAGCTGCTGGCCAAGGCCCACGGCACCGAAGTGCTGGCCTGGGTGCAGCGCATCCACACCATTGAGGCCCAGATCGATCCAGCGGCCGTGAGCCTGCACGCGATCGAGAGCAACATCGTGCGCTGCCCAGACGGGCCAGCCGCCGAGCGGATGATCGAGAGGATCGAAGCGATCGGTCGGGAAGGCGACTCCTGCGGCGGCCTGATCACCTGTGTGGTGCGCCGGCCGCCGGTGGGGCTGGGCATGCCGGTGTTCGACAAGCTTGAGGCCGATCTGGCGAAGGCCGTGATGTCACTGCCGGCCACCAAGGGCTTTGAGATCGGCTCCGGCTTTGCTGGCACCCTGCTGAAGGGGAGTGAACACAACGATGCGTTCCTTGCCACCGGCGACGGCTCCCTGCGTACCGCCACCAACAATTCCGGCGGGATCCAGGGGGGTATCAGCAATGGCGAGGAGATCGTGATCCGGGTGGCCTTCAAGCCCACCGCCACAATCCGCAAGGAACAGCAGACGATCAACGCTGCCGGTGCGGCCACCACCCTGGCGGCGAAGGGCCGCCACGATCCATGCGTGCTGCCGCGGGCAGTGCCGATGGTGGAGGCGATGGTGGCCCTGGTGCTGGCCGACCATCTGCTGCGCCAGCAGGGTCAGTGCAGCTTCTGGTGATGCCAGCCAGCAGGGCACTCAGCCGCGCCCCATCCGCCAGCGGATCGAGCCCGCCACCCAGGGCGACGGCATCCACGCCGGCCTGCAGCCAGGGTTGGACGTCCGCCAGGCCCAGCCCTCCGGCGGCGATGCAGGCCGGCAGGTCGCCCAGGGGCTGACGCAGGCTCCGCCAGTAGTGAGGGCCCAGGTTTGCGGCCGGGAACAGCTTCACCAGGGGACAGCCCAGCAGGCGCGCCTGATGCACCTCCGAGGGGGAGAACACCCCCGGCACCAGGGCCAGTCCCTGCTCCTGTGCCCTCCGCAGCAGGGTGACATCGAGAATCGGTGACACCACATAGCGAAGACCTGCTTGGCCGGCGGCATCCACCCCGGCCGGCGTGCACACCGAGGCCGCACCCAGGCTGAGGCTGGGAAACTGGCGGACCAGCTGGCGCACCTGGGATGTCCAGGCTGGATGGGGGCTCCAGGCCAGTTCCACATGGCGAAGGCCACTGCGCTCCAGCCGCTCGAGCGTGGCCGTGAGCTGCAGCGGCTGCTCAGCACGAAGAACCACCAGCAGGGGCTGGCGGTGCAGTGCGTGCAGCAGGGTCAGGGCTGGATCAGACGTATTCGGCGACACGCACGTCGCTGCGCACCAGCAACTCCTGAAGCTCCTCGGCGTCGACGGTTTCCTTTTCCACCAGCATCTCGGCCAGTTCGTCCAAGACGCTGCGGTTGTCGTTGAGCACCGCGGTGGCGCGGCGGTAGGCCTCTTCCACCAGCTGGCTCACCTCCTCATCGATGGTGGCTGCGGTCTCCTCGGAGAAGTCGCGCTCGGCAGCGATATCGCGGCCCAGGAACATACCCCCCTGGCTACGGCCCAGGGCCACAGGCCCCAGCTTCTCGCTCATGCCAAAGCGGGTGACCATCTGGCGGGCGACACGGGCCACCTGCTGGAGGTCATTGGAGGCACCGGTGGTGACTTCGTCTTCGCCGTAGACAATCTCCTCAGCCACCCGACCACCCAGGGCAACCGCCATCTGGTTCTGGAGATAGGCGCGGGAATAGAGCCCCGACTCCATCCGCTCTTCCGAGGGGGTGAAGAAGGTGAGGCCGCCGGCATTGCCGCGGGGAATGATCGAGATCTTCTGCACCGGGTCGTAGTCGGGCATAAGGGCCCCCACCAGGGCGTGGCCAGCCTCGTGGTAAGCCACCAGGCGCTTTCGCTTCTCGCTCATCACACGATCCTTCTTCTCCGGACCTGCCATCACCCGCTCGATGGCATCGTTCACCTCATCCATCGAGATTTCGGTGAGTTGGCGGCGGGCTGCCAGGATCGCAGCCTCATTGAGCAGGTTGGAGAGGTCGGCACCGGTGAAGCCGGGGGTGCGGCGGGCCACCTTGTCGAGATCCACGTCCTTGGCCAGGGTCTTGCCGCGGGCGTGCACCTCCAGAATCTGCAGGCGACCGTTGTAGTCAGGCCGGTCCACCACCACCTGCCGGTCGAACCGGCCGGGACGCATCAACGCCGCATCCAGCACATCCGGGCGGTTGGTGGCCGCCACGATGATGATGCCGGTGTTGCCCTCAAAGCCATCCATCTCGGTGAGCAGCTGGTTGAGGGTCTGCTCGCGCTCGTCGTTGCCGCCGCCCAGACCGGCGCCACGCTGGCGGCCCACGGCATCGATCTCGTCGATGAACACGATGCAGGGGGCGTTCTTCTTGGCGTTCTCGAACAGGTCACGCACGCGGCTGGCGCCGACGCCCACGAACATCTCCACGAACTCCGAACCGGAGATGGAGAAGAAGGGCACACCGGCCTCGCCGGCCACGGCCTTGGCAAGCAGGGTCTTGCCCGTGCCCGGGGGGCCTACCAGCAGCACACCTTTGGGGATCTTGGCGCCGACAGCTGTGAACCGATCAGGGTTCTTGAGGAAGTCGACCACCTCGGTGAGCTCCAGCTTGGCGCCCTCGATACCGGCCACGTCACCGAAGGTGACCTGGGTCTGGGGTTCCATCTGCACCCGCGCCTTGCTCTTGCCGAAGCTCATCGCCGGGTTGCCACCTCCGCCCTGGGCACGGCGCAGCAGGAAGAACAGACCGCCCAGCAGCAGCAGGGGGAAGAACAGGCTGCCCACCGCCTGCTGCCAGGCCGCCGGTTCGCGGCTGGGCTGCACGGCGATGTCCACGTTGTGATCGGTGAGGATCTTGAGCAGATCCTTGTCGGGAGCGAGGTTCACCACCGCCCGCTGGCCGCTGTTCTCCACCACCTGGGCGGTACCCCGGTCGGGGGAGATCAGCACCCGGGAAATCTCGTTGGCCTGCACGGCCTCCACGAAATCGCTGTAACGCAAGGTACGGGGGGCGTTGGCTGGATCGGGACGATCCAGGAAGGCCGTGCCCACGGCGATCATCACGATCACCAGGAGCACGTACAGCCCCGCATTGCGCCAGCGCTTGTTCACAACCCTCGCCTCAGATGAGTAAGAAGTAACAGAATGTTAACCGGCTCCCGCCCGGGGCGGGGTTGGCCGCCTCGCCTCAGGCCGCGGCCCGGAGCACATCCACCACACTACGGAAGGCGAACCACTCGGGGATCTCCTCGCCGCCGCGCAGCATCTGGCGGAACTGGGTACCACTGAGCTTCTTCACATGCAGGCCGCGGGCCTCAGCATGCTCAGCGGTGACGTAGCCCTCCTCCTCAGTGAACACCAGATTGAGGGAGGGCACGGTTTCCATGCCCAGCTCAGTGGCGTTGTCGCGGGCGAAGTCCTGGGCCTGGTAAGGGCCGTAGAAATCATCGCCACTGAGGGAGCTCTTGCAGCCGGCCATGTCGCGGCCGATGATGAAGTGGGTGCAGCCGTAGTTCTTGCGGATGATCATGTGCTGCAGAGCCTCTCGCGGGCCAGCCATGTGCATCGAGTAGGGCAGGTAGGCCCAGCGGATCCGGGGGTTGGCCACCTCTTCTGCCAGCCGCTCGTAGGTCTGGAATCGCACCTCGCCGGCAATGTCGTCCTCCTGGGTGGGACCGCAGGTGGGATGCACCAGCACCACGCCGGCCTCACTCACGTTGTCGGCATGGAGGGCGCGGGTGAACAGCTCATAGTGGGCGCGGTGAATCGGGTTGCGGCACTGGAAGGCCACCACGCTCTCGCCGGCCGGCAGGGTGGAGCGCACCTCGGCCGGGGTTTTGCAGGGGAACACCCGCTGGGGCAACGCCAGACCCTGCACGCTGCCGCCCAGGTAAAAGCGCCCCCGCTCGCCGGTGATCATCCGCACGGCGGGATGCTCAATCGAGGTGGTGCCATAGCAGCCCTTGGCTTCACGGGCCTTGTCCGGTTCCCACTTGCTCTCCACCGTGAGTACGGCCAGCTCCTGCCCCCGGTAGGTGAGCAGCAGCCGATCACCGATGGCGATCGCGTCGTCGTCGCTGTCGAACACGATCGGCAGGCCGAACAGCAGACCACTGCTGGTGCGATTGCCCGCCACGACGGCGTCGTAATCCTCCTGGTGCATGAAGCCGCGCAGGGGCGAGAAACCACCCACCACCAGCAGCTCCACGTCACAGGCATTGCGGTCGCTGCACTCCACGCGGCGATCGGCGCTGCCCTTCACCGCCTCCCGGTCTGCTGCAGGCACCATCAGGTCCACCAGCGTGCCGCCATGGGGGGCGATCAGCCCGGCGTGGGTGGTCTCGAGGCTGGTTTCCACAGCGGCCATCGGTGGTTCAGACGGGAATGGCCAGGATTCTCCCAGACCAGGGATCTGCCCCAGCAGGCCGCCGCCAGCAAAAAGGGGCCCTGAGGGCCCCAAGCGACGAGTAAGGACTTGGCAAGGCCTGGAAGAAGGCCTGGCCAAGAGGGTCAGGCCTGTTCCAGGCGGCCGTAAAGCTCGCCGGTGAGCTTCACGTCCAGGGGATCCTTGGACCCCATGTCGGTATCTGAGGGCTGGATGGCGGTGAACACACCGACGAATTCACCGGTGTTGCCGTCCACCTTGGTGATGGAGATCTCCATCTGGCCGGTGCCATCCACGTAGCGCTTGATGTTTTCGCGGGCAATCTCTTCGTTGCCACTGCCAAGACCCACGAGACCCTGGGCGTACTCGACGCCGGTGGTCAGGCCACGGCCCTTCGGATCCAGGAAGTTGGACGTGCGGTAGCTGGGCACCCGGTAGCTGCCGTTGAAATCGGTGCTGGTGCTGATCGCCGCGCCCTCTGCCGAGGCATCCAATTGCTTGCTGGAGAACGTAAAGGGCACTTCCTCACCACCAGGCAGAAGCACCGTGATGATCTGGAAGTCGATGCCGCCTTCCTCCTTGAAGTTGATGCCATCAGCGCTCACGGTGAGGTCGCCGTACACCTGATCAAGGCTGGTGGTGTAGCGAGTAAGGATCTTGCCGGGAACGAACTGGGCTTCCTGACGCTTGTTGGCCGGCTCACCCTTGACGTACACCTCGGAGGGGTGCATGCAGATGTCCCGGAGCTGGTACTGGCCGCCGGGGGCGAGGGCAATCGAACCGCGGGCCGAGTCCGGCAGCGTGGGGCAGTCGTTGGCCAGACCGGTGTTGTGGATGTCGTCGTAGGTGAGCTGGGAACGATCCACGGCCTTGGCCCCACCGCTGCAGGCGGTCACCAGGGTCAGACACAGCGCCAGCACAAGGGCCAGCAGAGGACGAAAACGCATGGAAGAACGCCGCAGAGGGGGGTCGAGGACTGGGCTGCAGCGGATCTTACCGGTGCAAAACCCCGATTCCCCGTACGATGGCCCCGCTCTCAACAACCTGTATGCGAGAGCCACCACCCCTACAGGAGCACACCGCACGATGGGTCTGAACGAGGGTCAGCAGCACCAGCTCGCCAGCGTGCTCGGCCAGCTCGACCACCTGGCGGCGGAGCTGGACGGCGACCCAGAGGCCCTGCTCGAATTACTCCGCCAGCTGGAGCACCTGCACCGCCGCATCCAGGACGGTGCCTTCCGCAGCAGCCTGCCGGCCGACCGCAATCACCTGTTCAACCTGCTGCAGGGGATGGAGAAGAGTGGCGGCTGGCCCTACATCCCCCGCCTCCAGCTGCGCACCTTCATGGATCTGCTCCAGGGGGAGGATGCGGCTGAGCGCCATCGACTGGCGGCCTGAGCAACGCGCCGAGCGCGGAGAGAAGGCGGTGGGCCAGGCCCAGCTTGCTCACGGGCTCCAGCCGTTCCACCTGGTCGCCGGGGCCGAGCAACCAGCCCTCGTTGCCAGTGCTGGCGAAGCCAGCTCCGGGCTGATCAATCGGGTTGGCAAACAGCAGATCACAGCCCTTGCGCTGCCACTTGGCACGGGCCTGGCCGAGCACGTCGCCGGACTGGGCGGCAAAGCCGAGAATCGCCTGCCCCTGGGGACGGCCGGCCACCAGAGCGGCCAGCAGATCCGGCACCGGTTCCCAGCCCTGGTTGAGGTTGCGTTCGAGCTCGGTTTTGGTGAGCTTCTCGGCCAGAGGGCGGGCACGGCGATGGTCGGCCACGGCCGCTGCCATGGCAATCGCATCGGCCCCGGGCTGGGCCTGGCGCAGAGCTCGCTCCATCTCGGCGGCGGTCGTGACCGGCAGGCAGGTGAGTCCCTCCAGCCAGGCCGGCGGCAGGCTGAGCGGGCCATGCACCAGGGTGACCTCAGCCCCCCGCAGGCGGGCGGCCTGGGCCAGCAGCACCCCCATCCGTCCGGTGCTGGGGTTGGTGAGGCAGCGGGCAGGGTCGAGGAATTCGCGGGTGGGGCCGGCACTCACCAGCAACCGCCGGCCCTGCCAGTCACGCTGCCATCCCCACAGGGCGAGACTCTCCAGCGCCAGCACCAGCAGCTCGGGCTCAGCCATGCGCCCGTCTCCCTGGCGATCACAGGCCAGCACTCCGGCGGCAGGCCCCAGGGGCAGCACCCCAGGCCAGCAGTGCAGTTGTTGCCAGTTGGCCTGCACCGCCGGCGCCGACCACATGCTGGTGTTCATCGCCGCCGCGGCCAGCACCGGGGCTTCGCAGGCCAGCAGTGTGCTGGCCAGCAGGCTGTCGCCCAGACCATGCACCCAGCGGGCCAGGCTGGTGGCACTCAGGGGAGCCACCAGCACCAGCTCCGCCCACTCGGCCAGATCCACGTGCAGAGGGCGGGCCGCCTGGTGGCTCCACTGGTCGGCATCGAGGTGGCAAGCATGCCGGCTGAGGCAGGCCAGGGCCTCGGCACTCACCAAGCGGGCCGCGCTTGGGGTCAGCACGCAGCGCACCTGGGCGCCGCGTCGGGCCAGGGCGCTCACCACCAGCGGCAGTTTCACCGCGGCGATGCTGCCGCTGATGCCCACCAGAATCCGCCGGCCGGCCAGGGGATCAGGGGGCTGATCGGACACGGGGTCAGGGCTGATCAAGCTGCTGCCCTCCCCATCCGCTCAGTCCTCATCAAAGGGTTCCTGGTCGACCAGGTGCAGGTAGGGGCGGGCCAGTTCCGGCCGGTGAATGGCCAGGGCACGCATCAGGTGCCAGTCGGCCAGGCCATCAAACGGACTGGGGTAGTCGTCCTCATCGAGCTTTTGCGCCAGCTCGGCGATGCTGGCCTCCGTGAAGGCGGCGAGCTGCTCGGCGGTGATGGCGGCGGTCATGGCCAGGGAGTGGGGTGGGGGGAGCTGAAGCGCGGAGGATGCGGGGGATAATGGCGAGGCTGGTGCAGGTTTCAGGCCTGCCGACCGGCCGTCAGCAGGGGAATTAGCTCAGCTGGTAGAGCGCTGCGATCGCACCGCAGAGGTCAGGGGTTCGAGTCCCCTATTCTCCATTTTGTTGCAGGCACCCAGGCCAGGAGCTGGCAGGCAATGAACTGGACAGACGCCGCCCAGGCCCGGCTGAAGGAAATTCCCTTTTTTGTGCGCCCGGCCGTCCGCAAACGCATTGAGAGTCTGGCCCGAGACGCCAACCTCCAGGCCATCGATGAGACGTTCTATGAGCAAGCCAAGGCCCAGTTCGGCCAGAAGTAGGCCGTTGATGGGGTAAAAGGGAAGCAACCTTGAACCTCCTTCATGTCGCAGTCGAAACGCGAACAGGTGGTGAGCCACCTCCGTTACATCCGCCAAGAGCTCCGGGAAATGCACCAGGGTGTGATGGACGATGGCCTGCTGCCCGAGGCCGGTGAGGTGCGGGGTGTGATGGCCCAGATGGAGGCTCTGCTGGAACTGCTTGAGGGCAAGGCCAGCCGCAAGAAAGACAGCGACGGCTGAGATCGACAGCCGCCGGCGTCAAGGGTCTGCTGGGACGCTCTCCAAAACGGCCCGCCCCCCTTGCCGCAGCGAATGCACAGCGCTTTGCTTGAAGGGTCCCCATCACCCGGCCCGGGCCTTGAGCTCCGGGCTTTTTTATTGGAATCCCCTATCTGTAGCGGTATTTTGCTGCCGAAACTCCAGAGATGGTGTAGACAGTTGTTGGCAGGGCCGGGCCGGGTGATGGGGATCACCTTTTTCCTGACCCTGCCACCTCTTCCCCCCAGCCCCAGCTCCTGGCAGGGCGCAGAGCGGTCAACAACAACCAGCCCCAGCAGCCAGGTTTAACCGTCAGGTCGATGCGAGCGTCCTCCCGCCTGCAACGTTCGTCCTTGCAGCCTCCTCCCTTCCAGCAGACCCGCTTCCAGAGGCAGCTGGTGAACGCCGGCGATCAACTGGTGGACTGGGCGAGCAACCCCTGGCGGCGCTGGTCACTGCAGCTGATCACCCTGCTGCTGAGCTTCTCCCTGGGTGGCATGGTGGCCTCGATTGCCGGCCAGATCGGCCAGATCGATCCGGTGGGGGCGCTGCTCTGCGTGCTCACGATGGAATGGGCCGTACGCGCCCGGGGCCGACTGCGCCGACGGGGGGGAGACCGGCTGCCGCTGCAGCTGCTGGACATGGCCCGGATCGGGCTGCTCTACGGGTTATTGCTCGACGGCTTCAAGCTGCTGTGAGCCCCCCCGCCAACAGATAGAGCAGGGCCATCCTCACTGGAATCCCGTTGCGCACCTGCTCCTCCACCAGGCTCAGCTGCGGATCCCCGAGCAGGGCACCGGTGAGCTCGACTCCCTGGTTCACCGGCCCGGGATGCAACACCGGCACCGGCCGGCCACAGAGGGCAAGCCGCTCGTGGCTCAGCCCAAACTGGGCGTGATAGCTGGCCAGGGACGTGAGCAGATGCTGGTGCATGCGCTCCTTCTGCAGGCGCAGGGTCATCACCGCATCGGCACCCGGCAAGGCCTCCTCCAGGCTGCGCACCAGCCGCACCGGCCCCCGCTCAGCCACCGGATCCTCACCCTGACCAGGCGGCGGTGCCGCCACGAAAGAGGCAAAGCAATCCGGCAGCAGGGTGGGCGGGCCACACAGCACCACCTCAGCCCCGCAGGCCGTGAGCGCCCAGAGATTGGAGCGGGCCACCCTGGAGTGCAGCACATCGCCCACGATCACCACCCGCTTGCCGCGCAGGGCCTCGGGCGCTGGCACCTCAGAGTTGAAGTGGCGCGCCAGGGTGAACAGATCGAGCAGGCCCTGACTCGGGTGGCTGTGCAGACCATCGCCGGCATTGAGCACAGCCACCCGCTCGCCGGCATGGTCGAGATGCTGCGCCAGGCTCTGGGGCACCCCGGCGCAGCGGTGGCGCACCACGAGCAGCTCGGCTCCCATCGCCACATAGGTGCGGGCGGTATCCAGCAGGCTCTCGCCCTTGCTGAGCGAGCTCGAGGAGGGCGCGAAGTTCTGCACATCGGCCGAGAGCCGCTTGGCCGCCAGTTCAAAGCTGCTGCGGGTGCGGGTGCTGGGTTCAAAGAAGAGACTGGTCATCAGCCGGCCCTGCAGGGCCGGCAGCTTGCGGGCCCCGGCGGTGGGCATCACCCGGAAGCGCTGGGCCAGCTCCAGCACGGTGGCGAAGTCCGCGAGCGAAAAGGCCGCCAGATCGATCACATGGCGGTGACTCCAGGTGCTCAAGGCCTGCCGGTGGCAACAGCTGCAGGCTAGTGGGCCGCGCTCAGCCAGCCAGGTGTGCCGGCACGGTGAGCGCCTGCTGCGGGGTCGGCTGGCGGTCGCCCCGGGCACGCCTGCTCACGCTGCGGCTGGTGCGCAGATACCAGCGCCAGGGGAGATCCTGACCCTGACTGATGCCGATGCGACCCGTCTGCTGGAGATCCTCAGGCCCCAGCCCGGCCAGCCAAGCCGGACGGGGCGCCAGCCACAGCCCCTGATCGGGCTGCGCAGGGCGGGCGTCATCGCTGCGGTCGATGCCAAACCGCCGCGCCAACAGCGCCGGGCCGGCGGCCACCCGCTCCCCCTCCCCGGGCAGGGCCGCAGCCCGCAGCAACACGCCGTTGGCCCACTCGGCTCTGTGGGTCACCAGATTCACGCAGTGGTGAATGCCGTAACTCACATACACGTAAAAGCGTCCAGGTTCTCCAAACAGCGTTTCATTGCAGGGGGTGCGGCGGCGATGGCCGTGGCAGGCGGGCTCGGATTGGCAATACGCCTCCGTTTCCACAAGTACGCCCCAGAGCAGCTCACCAGAGGCTTGGCGTTTCACCAGCAGGCAGCCGATCAGCTCAGGGGCCACCACCTGAGCAGGACGCCGGAAGAAGCCGTGCGAGAGGGCTGGGATGGCGATGGAGCGTGACAGGCCGTGACGCGCGCAGGGGGGAGGCCGCTGACAAGGCGGCCAAAAACGGCTATCACGATGGCACCCAGCAACCCCTCTCCATGTCTGCCTCCGGCCTGCAAGGCCTCCTGAAAGCAGCCTTTGACGATCCAGAGCTGGAAGCCCGCCTCAAGCAGCCCGGGGCGGACGTGGTGGCCATTGCCGAAGCCGCCGGATTCAGCGTCACGGCCGAGGAGTTCAGCCAAGCCCTCGAGGCCTGGGACAATTGGCGCATGAGCAGCATCCACGACGAGGAGGACTGAACACCATGGAAAGCGGCGGTTTCAACCTGGCCACGGTGCTGCTGTTCGGCAGCGGCCTGTTCGTGCTGGCCACCCTGTTTTTCGGCACGAAGGGCGGCTACTACGACACGGACGACTACGACGGCAACGGCACAGCCCACTGAGCCGGGCTCAGCCGCTGAGCCTCTCGGCTTCCGGGCAGTCGTCAGCGGTGGGGAGTTCCTCCCCCGGTGCCCGACACACATAGGAGAGGCGCGTGCTCACGGCACCGATCGAATCGAGCCGCACGCTCTCCTCCCAGCTGTGGCTCTCGTCATCCTCCTCCGCGTCGTAGCGCAGGGTGACCAGATCCCCCTCGATCTCCACCACCAACGCCTCCTCGATCCAGCGCTGCTGGTCACGCAGAAACACCCACACAGGGCGGCGCTCGGCACAGAATTGATAGAGCTTGCGGTGCAGCATGGGCGCCACGGGCTCAGCTCACTGCCTGAACTCTAGGCAGCACCGACCGTCAGGATGCTGTTCAGAATGATCCATTGGAGCCACTTTGGGGCCACCCGGATGCAGCCGGCCACGACTCAAGCCACCGCTCGAGCCCCAGGGTCCAGGCACCGAGTCCAGACCACAAATCCAGCCGCCTGATCCAGCACGATGGCCAGCGAAACCGAAGCGATCCGCCTGCAGCTGCGCAGCTGGCCTGAGGTGGAGGAGTACCTCAACCACTGCAAGGGTGTGATCGTGCCCCTGGGGTCCACCGAACAGCATGGGCCCACCGGTGCCATCGGCACCGATGCCCTCACCGCCGAAGCCGTGGCGCTCGAAGTGGGCCGCCGCACCGGCGTGCTGGTCACCCCCGCCCAGGCCTTCGGCATGGCCGAGCACCACCTGGGTTTTGCCGGCACGATCAGCCTGCAACCGGCCACCCTGCTGGCGGTGGTGCACGACCTGGTGCTGTCGCTGGCGGGCCACGGCTTCGAGCGGATCTTCTTCATCAACGGCCATGGCGGCAACATCGCCACCACCAGGGCCGCCTTTGCCCAGGCCTATGCCAGCGCCGCCAGTCGGGGCCTGCCCCAGGCAGGCCGGCTGCGCTGCCGCCTGGCCAACTGGTTCATGGCAGGAGCAGCCATGAACCTGGCCCGCGAGCTCTACGGCGATCGGGAAGGGCACCACGCCACCCCCAGCGAGATCGCCATCACCCTGCACCTGGAACCCAGCCTGCTGAGCAAGCAACGGCCGCTGCCCGAGCCCGCGGCCGCCGGGCCGATCCATGGCCCGGCCGACTTCCGCCGCCGCCACCCCGATGGGCGCATGGGCTCCGATCCCTACCTGGCCCAGCCAGACCATGGCGCCCGTTTCCTGGATGTGGCCGCCACGGCCCTGGCAGACGATCTGCAGCGGTTTCTGGCCGAGGACAGCGAACAACAGGGCTGAGGGGATGGAGCGCTAGCTTCGGGCCTGTTCCACCCCAACCACGCGAGCGGATGAGCAAGATCAGCGCCGAGGACGTGCGCAAGGTGGCCCAGCTGGCCCGCCTTGACCTGCCGGAGGACAAGATCGCCACGTACACCGGCCAGCTGGAGCGGATCCTGGAGTATGTGGCCCAGCTTGAAGCGGTGGACACCGAGGGGGTTCCCCCCACCACCCGGGCCGTGGAAGTGGTGAACGTGACGCGGGACGACCAGGTGGAGGCCACCCCCGTGCGCGAGCAGCTGCTTGACCTGGCTCCCCAGCGGGAGGGCGATTTCTTCCGGGTACCCCGGATTCTCGGGGACCAGGGCTGATTTGGTTCCCGGGTCGGCGGGCCCGGACCTCAGCGCTGGGGAGACACCGCCGTGCGGTGCAGGAGGTGCAACACCCGCCGGCGGGCATGGCGGGATGGCATCAACGCAGCCAGGGGCCTGAGGCGGCTGCGACGCTTCTTGTGGCTGCGGACCCCCAGCAGGATGTCGTAGAGAAAATTCAAGCCATCACTGCGGGATTCAAACAATCCCAGCCTTTGGGGAGAGCCCTTGGCATCAAGCAGGTTCTTCGTGGCGCGATAGGCCGGCTGGTATTCAAACCAGGGAATTGAGGGCCAGAGATGGTGCACCAGGTGATAGTTCTGGCCCATTATCAGCCAGTTCATCAAACGGCCGGGATACACCCGGGCGTTGTGCCAGCGGTTGCGCGACTGGAAGGGACGATGGGGCAGATAGTCGAAGAACAGACCCAGCGTCACACCCACCATCAAGGCAGGAGCGAAC
This sequence comes from Prochlorococcaceae cyanobacterium, assembly GCA_044238185.1. Classification (GTDB taxonomy): domain Bacteria; phylum Cyanobacteriota; class Cyanobacteriia; order PCC-6307; family Cyanobiaceae; genus NIES-981. The sequence goes on from JBIIDV010000056.1 coordinate 15,350, forward strand.
CAGCAGTTGAACACAAACGGAAGGAATCCATAGTGCGCAGCCGCAATCACGATAGTAATAAATAAGCCCCGGGCAATCCCCCACTCCAGCAACTCATAGCGACGCCAGAGACGGCGACGGAAGAAGAAAACCTCGTGATAGAAAAAGCGGGGAGCGATCAGCCACAGCGGCCCGAACGTGCTGACGATGTGGTCAGGGTCGTTCTTGGGGTCGTTCACATGGGCGTGATGCTGCAGATGCACCCGGGTGAACACGGGGAAGGAGAAGCCCAGCAGCATGGCCGCCCCGTGGCCCATGACGGCATTCCAGAAGCGGTTGGGATGGGCGGCGTTGTGGCAGGCATCGTGGATCACCGTGCCCTCCAGGTGGAGCGCCAGGAAACCGGTGAGCAGCAGCACCGGCAACGGCCACTGGGCCACGAACCAGCCCCAGATGGTGAGGCCGGCCAGGCCGTAGCCGATCAGGAACAGCCCCACCGTGGGGTTCCAGGGGCCCGGGGGGTCAAGGAACTCCCTGGGCACCGAGCGGTACGGGGCAGCAACCGAAGCCTGAGACATGGAGCCGGTGTACCCGCCAAGGCCGAAACGACATGCAACTTAGGCACGGGTCAGATCCCTGCGGGAGCGGAGCTCGTCCGGCCAATGCCCACCGGGGGACTTGAACCCCCACGACCGAAGCCACTGGTACCTAAAACCAGCGCGTCTACCAATTCCGCCAGGTGGGCAGCGGCTGAACTTTAGGCACCGACCCAGAATGGGGCCGATCCGCTGAAGACCATGCTGGCGACTCTGGGAGGTGCTCTCGCCCTGGTGATCGGCCTGGCGGTGCTGCTGCTGCCGCTGCTGCTGCCGGAACTCAGCCGGGCCCGGGATGCTGTGTGGGGCGCCGTGGTGCTGCTGCTGGGCCTGGTGCTGGTAACCAGCGCTGAGCGCTTGCGGGGCGCACCGATGCTGGGGGTTCTCTGCGGCGGCCTGTTGATCGGCCGGCTGAGCGTGGAGGTGGCCCAGGGGCGCTGGCGCAAGCTCAGCGAGCAGGAGCAGCAGCGGCTGTGGTCACCGGAGCGCTGGCAGACCGCGCTGCAGCAGTTCGGCACCACAGCTGCCCGGCTACCGGCGCTGGTGACCCAGGCCAGCCAGGGTCTGCTGGAGTGGTTGCAGGAACGCAAACAGCCCAAAGCGAGCGGCAAGCGCTGGGTGCGTCCTGAGCAGGCAGATGCAGCAGATGCTGGCGACCAGCCGGTTGCTCCGGCAGCGGTGGTGGAGTCGTTCGCCGAGATCGACGCCCTGATCTCCGCCGCCAGCAAGCAGCCACCAGCGCCGCCCAGTGAAGCGGGATAATCCCTCCTTGCTGCCCCCGGCGCCGTGACCGCCCGCCCCGTGTCCGAGCCGGCGCCCCACCAAGCGCCCGGCCCCGATTCGGTGTCCTACAAGGACACGCTCAATCTGCTGCAGACCGGGTTTGGCATGCGGGCCAATGCCAAGGCGCGCGAGCCGGAGATTCAGGCGTTCTGGGCCGAGCAGCGGATCTACGAGCGGCTGAGCCAGCAGAACCCCGGGGAGGCCTTCACCCTCCACGACGGGCCGCCCTACGCCAATGGGGCCCTGCATGTGGGCCACGCCCTCAACAAGATCCTCAAGGACATCATCAACAAAACGGCCCTGCTGCAGGGCCGAAAGGCGCGCTTCGTTCCGGGCTGGGACTGCCACGGCCTACCGATCGAGCTCAAGGTGCTGCAGGGGCTCAAAACCACAGAACGGGCCGAACTCACCCCCCTGAGCCTGCGCCAGAAGGCCCACGCCTATGCCCTGGAGCAGGTGGAGGGCCAGAAGGTGGGCTTCCAGCGCTGGGGCATCTGGGCCGACTGGGACACCCCCTACCTCACCCTGCAGAAGCGCTACGAGGCCGCCCAGATCGGCGTGTTCGGCGCCATGGTGCTGGCCGGCCACATCTACCGGGGCCTCAAGCCGGTGCACTGGAGCCCCAGCTCCCGCACCGCCCTGGCCGAAGCCGAGCTCGAGTACCCCGATGGCCACACCTCCCCGAGTGTGTATGCGGCCTTCCCGGTGGAAGCCGTGCCCACAGCCCTGGCACGCCGGCTCAAGGCCGTGGGCCTCGAAGCGGAGGACAGCGGCCAGATGGCCGCCACCGGCCGGCCGATCACCCTCTCGG
>JBIIDV010000057.1:0-16868 GCA_044238185.1 Prochlorococcaceae cyanobacterium
TTGACCGCTCCACATCCACCGTGGCACAAACCATTCATGGTGGTACGGGCAATGATGTGCTCACTGGCAGCCCCTGCCCCGACACCATCAATGGTTATGGGGGTAAGGACTTCATTGCCGGTGGCGCTGGAGCCGATGCACTCACCGGCGGCCTCGATGCCGATGTGTTTGCCTATCGGGCCATTTCCCATTCCGCTGGCAGCGTGATTGACCGCATCCTCGACTTCGCCCCGGGCAGCGGTGGAGATCGCTTCCAGTTCCTGGACAGCGCGGCCACGACCTTGCGAACCGCAACCGCTTCTGCAGTGGCAAATGGCTTGCCCAAGGCCCTTTTCAATGCCAGCAGATCCGTTCCAGCCACCACCTTGTCAACGGCCATTTCCCAGGCCTTCACCGACAAGAACCTCGCACTCGCAGGAAATCAGGCACTGGCAACGGGTGAGGCGGTGATTATCAATCAGGCCTCTGGCTCCACCATCAAGAGCTATCTGATCGTCAATGTCGGCCTGGCCAGCTATCAATCCGGAACCGACTTCATCGCCGACATCACGGGCTGGCAGTCGACCGGGTTCCCCAGCAGCCAGCTGGCCGTCACGGACTTCTTCCGTTCATCGATCGTCTGAGCACGTCCCCAGCCAATCACTCCTGACCCGCAGCGCTTCCGCACAGTCCGTGCAGGAGCGCTGTTTTTTTATGCCTGCCACACCACAACCCAGGGCGACAACAATCGGGGCGGTCGGGGCAACAGCTGGTTGGATAGCGTGACCATGGCCATTGAGCTCCAGTTCCCACGCCTGTGCTTCCCGAACCTGGCCGTCTGATGGATCACCAAGCATTCGAGACGGCCAGGCCGCCGGAGGACACCAGACTGCCGCGCTGGTTGCTGCCCGCCATCACCGCCTTTCTGCTGCTCAATGCCGCCAGCCAGTGGCTGGTCTCCGGCACCGCCGACCAGGACCAGGCCGAACAGCTGATCCTCGCCCAGACCTGGGCGCTGGGCTATGGCGCCCAGCCGCCGCTGTACACCTATCTGGTGAAACTGCTGCTGCCGTTCACAGGCGTGGGGCTCTGGCCGCTGCTGCTGCTCAAGGTGGTTCTGCTCGGCCTGCTGGTGCTGGCCCTGGTGCGCATCGGTGAGGCCCTGGCCCTGCGGCGCGATCAGCAGCTGCTCGCCCTCAGTGGCCTGGCCCTGATCCCCCAGTTCATGTGGGAGGCCCAGCGCGATCTCACCCACTCTGTGCTGGCGACCACCGTCGCCGCCTTCACCCTGCTGCAGGTGTTGCGCCTGGCGCGCCGGCCGAAGCCTGCTGGCTTCATCGTCCTAGGGGCACTGGTGGCGGCTGGTCTGCTGAGCAAATACAGCTTCGTGGTGTTTGCCGCCAGCCTGCTGTTCACCGCCCTGACGATCCCCGACCTGCGCCGCACCCTGCTGCGGCCTGCACTGGCCCTCAGCGGGATCACGGCCCTGCTGCTGCTGGCACCCCATCTGGCCTGGATGCTCAGCCACAGCGATCAGGCCATCCGCGGTCTGGAGAAAACCCGCAGCCTCGGCCCCCTGAACCCCGCGGGCGCGATCGCGGGCATCACCAGCGCCGCCAAGGCGGGGATCGCCTTTCTCACCCCGTTCTGGCTGGTTGCCCTGGCGGTGTTGTGGCCGGATCGCCTGCGGCTCCATCGGGCGGACCCTGGGCAGCAACCCGGCCAGGCCCTGTTGCAACGCCTACCACTGGTTCTCACCGCGGTGATGCTGGTGTTCGTGCTGGTCACCGGCGCCACACGCATCAAGGACCGCTGGTTTCAGTGCCTGCTGTTCTATGCGCCACTCACGGTGGCCACCCTGGCCCCGCCCCTCTCCGGCCGTCGTCTGCGGGCGATGCTGGGTGCCGGGGTCACAGCCGCCACCGCCGCAGCCCTCCTACTGCCGGGCCGCACCCTGCTGGCGGGGGTGACGGGCAAGAGCAGCCGGCCCAATTACCCTCTGCCCCAGCTGGTGGCCAGCCTGGGATCACGCTACGGCAGGCCGGACAGGATTCTCGCCAGCGGTGGGCCGATCGGTGGCAGCGCCCGTCTGGTCTTCCCCAGCGTGCCCGTGTACACCCCCCGCTCACTGGAACGGGGCGACGTCCAGGCCGTGGCCGCCGGCGAAATGGTGCTGGTGCTGCTTGATCGCGACGACGATCCAGCGGAGCTCAGTGCGCTGGCGAGACAGGTGCTCGGTGGGGACTTCGATCCGGACCAACTGCCCGGACGCCTGGTGGAGCGCAGCCTGCCAGAGCTCCATGCGCCCGGGCGCAGCTACCCGATCCGCTACGCCTGGATCGGCGCAGCGGGCCATTCCTAAGATCGTGCAATGCAGCCCAACGTGAACGGCAAGTCAAGGCCTGCAGATCCAGCTGCCGGGAGTCAGGAAACTGAGCACTTCGACGTGATCGTGGTGGGCGGCGGCCACGCCGGCTGTGAAGCGGCCGTCACAGCGGCGCGGCTGGGCCTGAGCACCGCCCTGTTCACCCTCAACCTCGATCGCATCGCCTGGCAGCCCTGCAACCCGGCGGTGGGCGGACCGGCCAAGAGCCAGCTGGTGCATGAGGTGGATGCCCTCGGCGGCGTGATCGGCCGCCTGGCCGATGCCACCGCCCTGCAGAAGCGGGTGCTCAACGCCAGCCGCGGCCCGGCCGTGTGGGCCCTGCGCGCCCAGACCGACAAGCGCCAGTACGCCCGCCAGATGCTGCAGCTGCTGCAGCACACGCCCAACCTGGCCCTGCGCGAGGCGATGGTGACAGGCCTGGTGGTGGAGGGCGACCCCGAGGGCGGTGGCAGCGCCTGGGAGCCGGGCCGGGGCGCCGCAGCCCGCGTCAGCGGCATCCGCACTTACTTCGGCAGCAGCTATGGCGCCGGGGCTGTGATCCTCACCGCCGGCACCTTTCTGGGCGGCCGGATCTGGGTGGGCAACCAGTCGATGAGCGCAGGCCGCGCCGGTGAGCAGGCCGCCGAGGGCCTCACCGAGGCTCTCGAGGCCCTGGGGTTCCAGATGGACCGCCTGAAAACCGGCACCCCCGCCCGGGTGGACCGGCGCAGCATCGCCCTCGACCAGCTGGAGGAGCAGCCCAGCGATGCGGCGGATCGCTTCTTCTCCTTTGATCCCGCCAGCTGGGTGAGCGGCGAGCAGATGAGCTGCCACATCACCCGCACCACGGCCGCCACCCACCAGCTGATTCGCGACAACCTGCAGCTCACGCCGATCTACGGCGGCTTCATCGACAGCAAGGGCCCGCGCTACTGCCCCTCGATCGAAGACAAGATCGTGCGCTTCGCCGATAAGGACAGCCACCAGATCTTCCTGGAGCCCGAGGGCCGCGACACGCCCGAGATCTACGTGCAGGGCTTCTCCACCGGCCTGCCGGAGCGGCTGCAGCTCGAGCTGCTGCGCACCCTGCCCGGGCTGGAGCAGTGCGTGATGCTGCGGCCCGCGTACGCCGTCGACTACGACTACTTGCCCGCCACCCAGCTCAAGCCCAGCCTGGAAACCAAGCGGGTGGCGGGGCTGTTCTCCGCCGGCCAGCTCAACGGCACCACCGGCTACGAGGAGGCCGCCGCCCAGGGCCTGGTGGCCGGCCTCAATGCCGCCCGGCTGGTGCGCGGGCTGGAGCCGGTGCACTTTCCCCGCGAGGGCAGCTACATCGGCACGATGGTGGACGACCTGATCACCAAAGACCTCCGGGAGCCCTACCGGGTGCTCACCAGCCGCAGCGAATACCGGCTCGTGCTGCGCGGCGACAATGCCGACCGCCGCCTCACCCCCCTGGGCCGTGAGTTGGACCTGATCGACGAACGCCGCTGGGAGGTTTACACCCGCAAGCAGGAGGCGATCACCGCCGAACAGCGCCGCCTGGAGACCGTGCGGCTCAAGGCCAGCGATCCCATGGCGCCTGCGGTGGAAGCCCAGACCGGCGCCCCCATCAAGGGCTCGATCACCCTGGCGGAGCTGCTGCGCCGTCCCGGCTTCCACAGCGCCCACCTGGTGCACCACGGCCTGGCCGATCCCGACCTGCCCCGGGATGTGGCCGAAGCCGCGGAAATCGAGATCAAATACAGCGGTTACCTCGCCCGCCAGCAGCAGCAGATCGACCAGGTGAAGCAGCAGGAACACCGCCCCCTGCCCGCCGACCTCGACTACACCGCCATCGGCACGCTCTGCCGCGAGGCCCGCGAAAAACTCCAGGCGGTGCGCCCGCTCAACCTCGGCCAGGCCGCGCGACTGCCGGGGGTGAGCCCAGCCGACGTCACGGCGCTGCTGCTCTGGCTTGAGCTGGCCAGCCGCCGCGCCGGCCCGAGCCCAGCAAGTCCGCAGGACTTGACCGATAACGTGGTCGCCAGCATCGGGGGAGCCGGCTCGTGAGTCCAGTGCGCGCCATCCCCACCTCCCGGGCCTACTGGGAACTGCGTGCCGAGCAGGTGCTCAACCGGGTGTTCTCCCCGGAGGCCCCGATCGACGTGGAGGTGCGTGAGACGACAAGCCCGGCCCCCGCACCGGAGCCGCCCAAGCAGGCCGGGGCACGGCCAGCTGTGTCCTCACGTTCGAGAGGCCTATCCCTTGGCGATACCTGGGTTCTGGTGGGCACCAGCCTGCTGGTGACACTGACCACTGGCTTCACCCTGCTCGGCCTCACCCTTTGGCAGCAGAGTCAGCAGGCCATCCGCCAGGAACGCAGCATGCTGCTGGTGGAGCGACTGCGGACCTTGGGTCCCGCCTTCGCCCCGCCTGCGCCGGAGCTGAGCAGCGTTGGACAGACCAGCCCCAGTCCCCAGGTTCTGCCCGAGGCGCCTGGCGGAGATGGCCTGCCACCGCCACCGGTGGAAAGCTGGATGGAGGAGCTGGCGAGCCTGCCGCCGAGCAGCGCACCGCAGGCCAAGGTGCTCAAGGTTCCCATGTCCAGCAGGGTGAGCAGCCCCGCTCCGCCTCCTCCCCCCCAGCCCTCTGGGATCAGCAAAGCTGCTGCCCCTGCACCGCCACCTCCGGCAGACGTCAACGTGCCCCAGCTGGTGGGGGTGGTGCAGGTGCCAGGCCTGCCGGCCTCGGCGATCTTCCAGCTGAATGGCAGTTCCACCAGTGCGGCCAGCGGCGAAGCCATTGGCAACAGCGGTTGGCGCCTGCTGTCGGCCGGCGGAGACACGGCCGTGATCGAGCGCCAGGGCATGCAGAAGCGCATCAGCATCAGCAGCGGCTTCTGAGGAGTCCCCACTCTCCCTTCGGGCTCGATGCTGATCTCGCACCAACACCGCTTCATCTTTCTGAAAACCCAGAAAACCGCCGGCACGGCGATCGAGATCGCCCTCCGCGGGGTGATGCATCCAGGCGATGTGATCACCCCCATCTCCCCGGCGGATGAGCGCTTGAACCGCCTGCTGGGGCACCTCGGGCCGCGCCATTACCGTGCCCCACTGGGGCGCTACAGCCGGCGCGACTGGCTGAGGCTGCTCTGCCGCGGCCGGCTGAAAAAACGCTTCTACAACCACATGGCCGCCGCCCAGGTGAGGGCGGAGCTGCCCGGCGCCGTGTGGGACGGCTATCTCAAGATCAGCGTGGAGCGCAATCCCTTCGACAAAGCCATCAGCAGCTATTACTGGCGCACCCGCAAACAACGCCAACCGGTCTCACTGGACACCTATCTGCTGCAGTGCCCAACCAGCGAGATCTCCAACTGGCCCATCTACACGATCAACGACGAGCCGATCGTGGACGTGATGCTGCGCCAGGAACATCTGCCCGAGGATCTGGCCGCCCTGGGCCAGCGGCTGGGCTTGAGCGCGCCGCTGGCGCTGCCCCAGCAGCGGCCCAAGGGCCAGGTGCGCCGCGACCGCCGGCCCTGGCAGGAGGTGCTCAATGCCACCTGTGAGCAGCGGATCCGGGAGGTGTGTGCCCGGGAAATCGCCACCTTCCACTACTGAAGCCCAGCCCGTGCAGCAGCCCCCCAGCCCCCCGTCCAGCGGTCAGAGCAAGCTGATCCTCTGCATGAAATGGGGTAGCAAATACGGGGCCGACTACGTGAACCGGCTGCAGCGGATGCTGGCCCGCCATCTCGCTCCACCCTTCCAGCTGGTTTGTCTCACCGACGATGCCGGCGGCCTCGACCCGGCGATACGCCCCCTGCCCCTGCCCGAACTGGGCTGCCCGGAACCGAGCAACACCCGCGGCAAGTGGCGCAAGGTGGCCCTGTGGGGAGCCCGGCTGGATGGGCTGGAGGGCCCGGCGCTGTTCGTGGATCTCGACTCGGTGATCGTGGGCGACATCGGGCCGTATTTCAGCCATGCCGCGGCCCACGCTGTGGTGCTGGAGCGCAACTGGGCACGGCCCCTCAGCGGCCTGGGACAGACCTCGGTGTTCCGCTTCCCGATCGGCTCCCAGCCCGAGATCCTGGAGCGCTTCCGCCGCGACCCCCAGGCGATCGCCGACCGCTTCGGCTACGAGCAGCACTTCATCAGCCACTGCCTCGGCGATCGGCTGCAGTTCTGGCCCCGCGGCTGGACCCGTCACTTCCGGCTGCACTGCCTCGGCCCGATGCCCCTGCGCTATCTGCGGCCGGCCCGGCTGCCTGCCGGCAGCCGCATCGTGACCTTTCCCGGCGGCCCCAATCCCTCCGACGTCAAGGAGGGCCGCTGGAAGCCGGAGTCGCCCGCCTATGCAGGCCGGCGTGCCCACCTGCGGCGCCTGCTGGAGCGCGGGGAGTGGCGGGATCTGCGCCGCTTCGCCATGCCCGTGCCCTGGATCGAACAGCAGTGGGGCTGAGGGCAGACTGAGCCCATGCAGCGACTCTGGCGACCAGCCCTGCCCGGGGGTATCCACGTGTGTGGCTGCGGGCACTCCGGCACCTCCATCCTCACCCGGCTGATCGGCGCCCATCCCCGCATCCATCCGATCCCCGGGGAGAGCGGCGTGGCCAAGAAGGAGAGTTACCGGCGCTATCGCCGGGCCCTGGAAGGCTTCTGGGCGGACACCACAGCCGCCGCCGCCGACATCTGGGTGGAGAAGACCCCCAAACACGTGCGTCACCTGGCCTTCATCCTCAATGCCGCCCCCTCGAGCCGGATCGTGCTGATCTGCCGGGACCCCCGCGACTGCGTGGCCTCCCTCAAACGCCGCTACGGACGCTTCGGCAAGGCGCTGCGCCGCTGGCGCCACGACAACGGCCGGGTGCAGCGCTGGCGCACCCACCCCCAGGTGAGCCTGCTGCGCTACGAGGATCTGGTGCAGAACCCCCAGACCACACTGCAAGCATTGATGCCGCGCCTGGGCCTGGCCTTTGATCCCGCCCAGCTGCAGTACCACCAGCAGGAGGTGAGCTGGTACAGCGGCGAAGGAAGTGGAGCCACCAGCCAGGACGCTGATGCCGGTGTCAGCAACGGCAATGCGAGCGAACACCGCCAGCTGCGCAACCAGCAGATCAACCAGCCGCTGTTCAATGCCAGCGGCCGCTTCGGCGACCAGCTCAGCCCGGCGGAGATCGCGCTGGTCCACCGCCGCTGCTCCCGGCTGGCTAGAAGGCTTGGGTACAGCCTGGTCTGAAGCGATGCTGCGCCTGCACCAGCTCTGGGGTATGGGGGTGGAAACCCTCGCCCTCGAGACCTTGCCCGAGCCCCTGAGCGGGCCCTGGCGGCTGTTGCTGCTCGGCGACGTCAGCCCCACCCGCCACCTGGAATCCCTGAGTGGCGAACCGGTGGAGATCGAGCTGATCGCCATGGCCCCCGAAACGGCAGCGGCAGCCGATGCCAGCCGCGGCGCAGCGCCGCCGCCGGAGGTGGGCGAGCTGGCCGAACCTTTGCTGCGCCGCCAGGTGTGGCTGCGCTGCGGCAACCAGACCCTGGCCTGGGCAGAGAGCTGGTGGAATCAGACCCTGGCCGACACCCACCTGCAACAACGGGACCAGCCGATCTGGCGCAGCCTCACCAGCGACCGGGCCGAGCTGTTCCGGGAGGTGGACGGACTGGCCAAGGTCACGGCGCCATGGCTGGAGCGGCGATTCGGCGTGAGTGGGCCCTTCTGGAGCCGCCATTACCGCTTCTTTCGCGGCGGCCTGCCGCTCACGGTGATCCGTGAAGTGTTCTCACCCGCCCTGGAAACCTGGCTGGGGCCTGCAACACCCGGCAATCGTTCGCAAGGTCCGCTCACAAATGAACCTGTCGCAAATGAACCTGTCGCAATCCGTGTGACAACTGCCAGCAGCTCAGCACTGACGCATTGACAGCCGGTGTGCCTGGCGCAGCATGCCTGCAGCGTTCCCAGGCAACCCATGACCTCAGCTCGCCACCAGCGCTCGGACGCGGTTGACGCCAACCTGGTGCAGCAGTGGGCTGACCTACTGGAACTCCTGCAGCAAGGCGTGGAAGCCGTGGCCACCTCCGCCGAGGACATGGCCCAGGAGCTGCCCAGGGAGCTGGTGAGCCCGGTGAACCGGGAACTGCAACAGAGGGGCAGCAGCTTCCAGGTGGTGGGGCGGCGGATCAGGACAGCCGCAGGGCCTCGGCCTGGCGGGCCGCACGCTCCAGCAGCTCGCGCAGCTGCGCTTCGTCGGTGTGGCTGAGGTTGCTGCGCAGCAACTTGGCGTGGGGAGCATGGGCCCGCAGCCGCTCAACCACCCGATCAGCGGTGGCTTCGCGGATCAGCAGGCAGAGGGCAGCGCTGCCTCGGGGGATCGTCTCGCCCACCTCGCGCATGAAGGTGTCGTTGATGCCGATGTCCGAGAGGGAACCCGAGGCCGCCCCCACACCAGCCCCCACCGCCGCACCGAGCAGCGGGTTGAGAAACAGCAGGCCCACCAGCGTTCCCCAGAAGCCCCCGCCCAGGGCACCGGCGGCGGCGAGATTCACTGACTGCCGCAGGTGCACCTGGCCTTCGCCGTCGTGCTCCACCACCACGGCGTCCTCCAGGGCAATCAGCTGTTCGCGCTGGATGTCCACCAGCTCGCGGCGCACCTGCTCGGCCTCATCCACCTTGGGGAAACCCACCACCACCAGGCTGCTCATCGTGATCTCTGCAGTGAGGCCAGCCTAATCAGGCTGGCGGCGGCGACTGGAACGGGGCACGGGCCGGGAACCGGGGGCCGGACCATCCGGGGCAGGGCGTTCACCAGCTGAACCCCCGGGGCCAATTGGCTGCTGGGCGGACTGGGCAACGGAGCGCTGCCAGCGGGGACGGCTGAAGCTGTCATCGTCTGGCCAGTCCTGGTCTGCGGCAGCCGAGGGTTGCAGCACAGGCCCCCGCCGCGAGATGGCCTCCAGCGGTCGGCGGCGGGAGCTGGCGGAGGACGGGTCCGGCTGCCGCGGCGCCGGGACCGAATCCTGGGGAGCGGGCTCGTGCAGCCACTGGCCGGGAAGCGGGCGGGCGGGCTCGCGGGTCCCCTGCCAGGGCTCGCGCCAGTCGTCGTCGTCCTCGAGGATCCAGTCGAGCTTGTTCTCCACCCAGCGGCCCAGCTCTCCCAGGCGCGGCCGCATCCCCGGGCTCGCAGTGGCGCCCCGCGCAGGTTTGCGGGAACCCGGGCGTGCACCGGAGACCCCATCCACCAGTTGGCGGCCCGCGCTCACCAGGCGGTCGATGCCCTGCTCCAAAGGATCGGAGCCGCGCCGAGCAGGCTCCTCGTAGCGCTGGGAGGGACGCAGCGACGAGCGGGGAATGGGGCGTGGTGTGGAGCGCTCGGAAGCGGGGTCAGACCAGCGTTCTGCCATCTCCCAACGTTACCGGCGTCGGGCGGAGAGCCAGCGCTCCCGGGCCAGGCCCACCAGGGCAATGGCCACGCCGCTCCACTCCAGGCTCCAGAAGAAAACAGCCACACCGTTCAGACGCGCGGGCTGACGTTAAGGCGTCAGACCGCTGCCGATCTGCACCAGCGGATCGGGTTTGAGCAGCCCATCAGGCCGCCTCCACAAACACCAGCAGGCAACTCACGTGCCAGGCGCCGCCGTGGTGGCGTTCACAGCAGGCCCGGCAGGCCAGCCCCTTCACCCGCCGGCGGTAGGGGGCCGCCACGCCGCAACGGGGACAGCGGGCCAGCCAGCGGGGAGCCGGCGCGCCGCCAGGCGTTTCCCCCGGCAGGGGATAGCGATGGCGCACGCTCACCTCAAACTCCGCCTGGGCGGCATTGATCGCTGCCATGCGGGCCCGGAAGTGGGGGCCGTGCACCTCCCGCACCTGCAGCACCCGGTGGGTCCAGGCGTGGATCATCTCGTGGCAGAGGGTGCCGAGCAGGGCCTCCCGGGGCAGGGGGTCGAGCAGGGGCCGCGACAGCACGATCTCACTGAGCTCGCGGCCATCGGCATGGCGACCGAAGCGGTAGAGGCCGGCGCTGCGGCGCATGCGCCCGTCACTCCAGCGCAGGCTCACCAAGGGCAGCCCATCGCACGCCAGGCTCCCCGCGAAGTGCTCCCGGTTGAGCCGGTGAAACAGCGGCAGCAGGGGTTCGAGCGGCACGCCGGCGGGGTTGTCAGTCAGACTCACGGGCCATTCAACCGCGTGTTCACGGCCTATGGACTCGGCTCTGGTCACCAGCATCGGCACCAAGGCCCTGCTGGCCGGGGGTGGAGCCCTGCTCCTCTACTGGACGATCACGGCGGTGAAGCTGGTGCTCAGCGCCCGCGGCATCAACCCCCTGATCAAGCAGTTCTTCACCCAGATCGCCAGCGGACAGGTGGACGGGGCCTACCTGCTCACCACCAAGAACTACCGCAGCCATGTGAACCGCAAGCAGTTCATCCAGTTCCTGGCGGGCCTCAAGCTCAACCGCTACCGCAACCTCAAGAGCGGCCGGCCCCGCCTGCAGGACGGCCAGATGATCCTCACCGTGAAGCTGATCTCCGACGCCAAGGAGGAACTGCCCCTCGACTTCACCTTCGTGAAGCTGGATGAGCAGTGGCGCATCGACCGGATCAAGAACCTGGCCACCGCCTGATGCCTGCCAGCCAGCAGGCCCGCGCCGCCGAGCTGCGCCAGCTGCTGAACCGCGCCGCCCACGCCTACTACGTGCTGGATGCTCCGTTGATGGAGGATCCGGTCTACGACCGGCTGCTGCGCGAACTCCAGGAGCTGGAGACAGCCCACCCGGAGCTGCTCACGGCCGACAGCCCCACCCAGCGCATCGGCGGCGCCCCGGCCGAAGGGTTCACCAGCGTGGCCCACAGGATCGGCCTGCTCAGCCTCGACAACGCGTTTTCCCTGGAAGAGCTGGAGGCCTGGTACGGCCGCCTGCTGAAGGTGCTCGACCGCACGCCCGAGCCCGGGGCGCCCCTGCCCCAGCTGGCGATGGTGGGCGAACTGAAGATCGACGGCAACGCCCTGGCCCTGAGCTACGAGCACGGCGTGCTGGTGCGGGCCGCCACCCGCGGTGACGGCGAGCGGGGCGAGGAGATCACGGCGAACGTGCGCACGATCCAGAGCGTGCCGCTGCGCCTGCAGCTGGACCAGCCGCCCGCCTGGCTGGAGGTGCGCGGCGAGGCCCTGATTCCCGATGGCACCTTCGCGGCGATCAACGCCGAGCGCGAAGCCCGGGGCGAGGCCCTGTTCGCCAACCCCCGCAACGCCTGCGCCGGCACCCTGCGCCAGCTTGATCCCAGGGTGGTGGCAGCCCGCCGGCTCGATTTCTTCGCCTACACCCTGCACCTGCCGGACGACTGGCAGGCCGCCACGGGGGATCCGGCCCGGCCCGCCAGCCAGTGGGAATCGCTGCAGTGGCTGCAGGCTGCCGGCTTCAAGGTGAACCCCAACGCCGAACTGCTGCCCTCGCTGGCGGCGGTGGAGGGGTTCTTCGCCCAGTGGGAGGAGGGCCGCAGGCAACTCCCCTATGCCACCGACGGCGTGGTGGTGAAGCTCAACGACCTGCGCCTGCAGGCCGACGCCGGCTTCACCCAGAAGGCCCCGCGCTGGGCGATCGCCCTGAAATATGCCGCTGAGGAGGCCCCGAGCAAACTGCTGCGGCTGGCCTGCCAGGTGGGCCGCACCGGCGTGATCACGCCGGTGGCCGAATTCGAGCCGGTGCCCCTGGCCGGCACCACGGTGAGCCGCGCCACCCTGCACAACGCCGACCGCCTGGCCGAACTCGATCTGCACGCCGGCGACACGATTGTGGTGCGCAAGGCCGGCGAGATCATCCCCGAGGTGGTGCGGGTGCTGCCGGAGCTGCGGCCCGCCGGCGCGGCCCGGCTGCAGCTGCCCCACGTGTGTCCGGAGTGCGGCTCGGAGCTGGTGCGCGAGGAGGGCGAGGCGGCCACCCGCTGTGTGAACAGCAGCTGTCCGGCAATCCTGCGCGGCGCCCTGCGCCACTGGGTGAGCAAGGGGGCCCTGGATGTGGACGGCCTGGGCAGCAAGCTGATCGAGCAGCTGGTGGACCGGGGCCTGGTGGGCTCGATCGCCGACCTGTATCGGCTGGATGCAGCCCTGCTGGCCAGCCTGGAGCGGATGGGCGCCAAGAGCGCCGAAAACCTGGTGGCCGCCCTGGACGCCTCGAAGCAGCAGCCCTGGAACCGTCAGCTGTACGGGCTGGGCATCCACCACGTGGGCGAGGTGAACGCCAAGGCCCTGGCCCAGGCTTTCCCCAGTGCTACTGATCTCGCCACCGCCGCCGCCCAAACTCCTGAGTTGATCACGGCGGTGTTCGGCATCGGCGAGCAGATCGCCGAGAGCCTGCAGCAGTGGTTCGCCACGCCGGCCAACCAGCGGCTGCTGGAGCAGCTGGAGGCGCTCGGCTTCTCCCTGGCGGCGAGCGCGGCAGAGCCGCAGGCGGGCGATGGGGCGGCGCCCCTGCAGGGGCAGACCTTCGTGCTCACCGGCACCCTGCCCAGCCTGAGCCGCCGCCAGGCCCAGGAGCTGATCGAGGCCGCCGGCGGCAAGGTGACGGGCTCGGTGAGCAAGAAGACCAGTTATGTGGTGGCCGGCAGCGAGGCCGGCAGCAAGCTGACCAAGGCCGAAAGCCTGGGGGTGGCGGTGCTGGACGAGGTGGGGCTGCTGGCCCTGCTCAACGCAGGGCTGGCGCCAACTGGGTGAGCACGATCTGGTTGACACCGGTGATCATGAATTGCACCCCCATCGCCGCCACCATCAGGCCCATCACACGCATCAGGATGTTGAGCCCGATCGGGCCGATGACAGCCTTCAGCCAGCGGCCGGCAAGGAAGATCCCCAGCACAATCAGTGAAAGCAGAAAGGCGCCCAGCAGAAGGTCTCCGCGCTCCAGGCCAGCGTCATCCTTGCTGGCATACAGAATCACATTGGCAATCACACCTGGCCCGACCAACAAGGGCATGGCCATCGGAATCACAATCTTCTGAAACACCGTTTCCGCCTCTTTCAGTTCGGTCTGCCCCGCCACGACGGCCGGCTCTTGAAGGTCCGGATCGCCGGCCTGGCCCCTCACGATCTGCAACCCCATCAGCAGGAGCAGGATTCCGCCAGCAATGCGGAAGGCATCGATGGAGATCCCGAGAAACCCGAGCAGATCACTGCCAACGAGCAGAAAGACCAGCAACAGCACAAAGACCGTCAGGGCCACAAAGAGCGACACCAGGCGCTGTACGCCGCGCCCCTCACGGGAGGTGAAGCCAATGAAGATCGGCAGCACACCCAGCGGATTCATCAAGGCAAAGGTTGTGATCAAAAAGTTGTAGAAGCTGGGTCCGTGCATCGATGCTGGACAACGTGCCCTCATTAAAGGGGCGATCACCAGTGACGCCCCAGCAGACTGGGCGAACCCCCTTGATCACCACTCGCCATGGGCGACCCCGCCGCCTTTCGCTGGATCAAGACCGACTGCGGCCGGGCGAAATACCTCGATCTGGCCCAGCGCCAGGGGCCAGCAGCCCGGTTGCGGCTGGGCTGGTTCGTTGTGATCGCCGCGATCCGGGATTGGCCAGTGGCGGCTTCGGATCAGGGCAGCACCAGGGGCTGAGCGCCTGCGGGAGTGATCAAGCCAAGCCCAGAACACAGGCCGGGGTGACGTGGGCCAAGTCTCCGCCTCTCCAAAACGGAGTGCGTCATCGGCCATGGGACGTTCTCAGGCACTGACAACCGATCCATGGCCGGACGCTTGCCCAGTCCTGCCCACGGTCCGCTGCAGCCGATCCTCGAGCCGCTCATCATGCAACAGCTCAACCTGAGCAGCTTCTTCACCACCCCCCCACAACGACGACGCCAACGGAGGACAGCACAACACGACGAACAGCGTTGATCCCGCTGGCAGCGTGTCGATCATCACGATCAGCGGCACCCAGCACCGTGGCAAGGCCACTGCCCACAGCAACGACCTCCGGGCTGACTCCGACCCTCGACCCACGCGCTGCCACCCCCACGGATCCCCTGGCCTGAACGGACACCTCAGGGTGACTCGGGAGGGGTGAGCGCCCGGCGCGCCGCCCTTCCCACCAGCCAGACCGAGCCCAGGGTGGCCAGGATGCCCACCACCCGCAGGGTCCAGGTGCCTGGATCAGCCTGGCCGCTGAGCACCTCGCCGAAGCGGGCCACGTCTCCGGCCAGGGCCCCCAGGCCGCAGAACAGGATCGTGCCCGGCAGGATGCCGATCAGGCCGATGCTGTAGTCGCGCAGGCTCACCTCGCTGAGGCCGTAGGCCAGGTTGAGCAGGGAGAAGGGGAAGGCGGGCGAGAGGCGGGTGAGCAGCACCAGCTTCAGGCCTTCGCGGCTCACGGCCTGCTCGATTGCCAGCAGCCTGGGCACGCTGGCCAGGCGCCGGCGGGCCCAGGCGCGCAGCCAGGTGCGCCCCAGCAGGAAGGCCGCCTCGGCCCCCAGGCAGGCCCCCACGAACACCAGCACACTGCCCCAGGCCGTGCCGTACAGGGCGCCGGCCAGCATCGAGGCCCAGACCCCCGGCAGCAGCAGGGTCACCCAGAGGGCATAGAGGGGCACAAAGGCAGCCGCCCCCCACGGGGAGCGCAACAGGGCGATGGCCTCAGCAAGCCAGGGGAGCGTCCACCAGTCGGTAGGGGGCAGCATCGGCACGGCCACAGGCGCAGCGCTTGATCCTCGCCCCTGCGGCGATGGCGCCGTGGGCGGGGACGCCCCTGGCCAGAGCCCGCTGGACGACCTAGAACGCAGGTATTCCGCAGCAATCGCCATGGCCCCCACCCGCCCGGCGGGCAGCGCTGGCGCTGGCTGGTGGAAGCCCTGGCTGCTCGGCGGATTGGTGGTGGTCCTGGCCGCCGGCGGCGTGGGCCTCTGGCGGCAGCGCCAGCAACGGCAGCAGGTGGAGCAGGCCCGGCACCAGCAGCCCCTGCCCCGGCGCATCGCCGCCCTTGGCCGGGTGGAGCCGCTCGACCGGGTGGTGAAGTTGTCGGTGCCAGCCTCCCTCAGCAATGACACCGTGCGCGAGCTGCTGGTGAAGGAGGGGCAGCAGGTGAGCCTGGGGCAGGTGCTGGCCGTGATGGACAGCGCCACCAGCCTCGATCGCAGCCTGCAGGAAGCCCGGGCGGCGGTGCAGGTGGCCGAGCGCAAGCTCACGGCCCAGGCCAGCGTGATCAGCCGGCAGCGGGCCGAGCTGGCCCAGGCCGAGGTGGAGCTGCGCCGCTACAGCCAGCTCTACAGCCAGGGGGCCAGCAGCGCGGAACAGCGCGACCGGCGGATCACGATCGAGAGCACCAGCCGCGCCAACCTCGAGCAAGCCCTGCGCGACGAGGCGACCCTGCGGGCGGAGCTGGAGGAAAAGCGCGCCAGCCTGGCCCTCGGCCAGGCCGAACGCGACAAGGCCTCGATCCGGGCCCCGGTGGCGGGCACGGTGTTCAAGATCAACGCCTACCCCGGCGACAAGGTGGGCGACGAGGGGCTGCTGGAGCTGGGCGACAGCAGCCGGATGGGCGTGATCGCCGAGGTGTACCAGACCGACCGGGCCGGCATCAGCCTCGGCCAGCGGGCGGTGATCAGCGCCGATGGCTTTCCCGGCAAGCAGATGGAGGGGAAGGTGGTGGAGATCGCCCGCCAGGTGAGCCGCCAGACCGTGTTCAGCGGCCAGGCCGGAGAGAACCTCGACCGGCGCGTGTTTGAGGTGAAGATCGGCCTGGGGCCTGAGGCGGCCGCCGTGGCCAGCGCCATCAACTACCTGCAGGTGAACGTGCTGTTCGATCCGCTCACTCCGGAGCAGAAGCAGGCCCAGCAGCAGCGGCTCGAGCAGCTGCAGCAACAGCAGCGCCAGGAGCAGAGCGGCCTTTCGCAGCCGAGCCGGCGATGAGCCTGCCCGCCCTGCTGCGGCGCACGCCGCTGGCCTGGCGCCAGGCGATCCACCGGCCGATGCGTCTGGCCGCCGCCATCGCCGGCGTGAGCTTCGCCAACGTGCTGGTGTTCTTTCAGATGGGCCTCTCCGGCGGCCTCTACGACAGCCAGAAGCGGCCGATCCAGCAGATCAACGGCGAGCTGGTGATGGTGAGCGGCCGCTACCTCTACCTGGGCGAACAGCTCAACTTCCCCCGGGCCCGCCTGATCCAGGCCCTGGGGGTGGAGGGGGTGGAGGCGGTGACACCGCTCTACATCGGCCTGAGTGAGTGGCTGAACCGCGACACCCGCCAGCAGAAGCAGGCCCTGCTGTTCGGGGTGGCCCCGGAAAACCCCGCTCTGCGCATCCCCGAGCTGCGGGCCCAGCCCGAACTGCTGCAGCGCAGCGATGCCCTGCTGTTCGACACCCGCTCCAAGCGCAATGCCGGACCGGTGGCCGAGACGGTGCGCCGGGACGGCCGCTACGAGACCGAACTGGGGGGGGTGCGAGCGGTGGTCACGGACCTGTTCACCCTCGGGGTGACCTTTGCCGCCGACATCAACCTGATTACCTCCGCCACCAACTTCAAGAACTACTTCCCCAACCAGGGTGTCGACGACATCCAGATGGGCGTGA
>JBIIDV010000058.1:0-16785 GCA_044238185.1 Prochlorococcaceae cyanobacterium
TCCATCAGCCCGGCACCTCCGGGCTGCCGTGGCGGCGAACCATCCGGGAGCAAGCGCGCAAGAGCTGAGCCATGGGCGCTGAATCGAGCTGTTCCCTGGCTCCAGTCTGCAGCGCGTTACAGCGTTCGGCAGCCATCTTGCCGGCTCCGAAACACAGATCAGTACTGAATTCCATGCCGATCCTGCATTGTTTTGAGCTTCATCACCTGTAGACGCAGGCGCCGCAGGGATTGCCGTGCTGCTTTGGTGGAGACCGCCCGCTGGGGAAGCAGGTACCAGAGCTGCTCGATCAAGGGCGGCTGGTCTGCAATCGGCTGCATTCGATTTGTGGTGAGCCAGCGGCGCCCCAGCAGCTCCGAGCACACCGGCATGGCCAGCTTGCGATCGTGTGCGCGCTTGAGCCAGGCGGCCGGCTCCTGGCAGGCCGCCGGTTGCTGGTCCACAACAAACCCGTGGCTTTCGATCGCCTGATGCAGCAGCGGCATGGCCCCCTTGCGGGGCACCAGCACCTGCCGGGTGTCGATTGCCTGGGCCACCAGCTGCAGGCTGATTGAGCCGAGCGGCAGCACCGTGATTCCCTCCCAGGCTGGCTCCTGGCCGGGCTTCAGGGGCCTGTTCAGGGAGAAGGAGCTGAGAATTGCCCCATCCAGCAGGCCATGGTGAACCAGCTCCACCCAGTGCTCAGCGCTGCGGAAGCGGGGCGGCACCTGCTGGATTCCCTCCATGCCCATTAGCAGGGTGTAGTGCAGCACATCGCTGCCGATCCGCAGCTGATCGGCCATCAGCCGGTGCTCGCGGTAGGCCAGCCGCAGGTGATGCAGACAGAGGTTGTGGCCATGGCGGCAGACCGGTGAGCCAGGAGCACTGGCAAGCCAGAACTGGTGCTGCATCAGCTGCAGGCTGCGGCAGACCGTGGTCTGGTGCATCTCCAGCGCTCGGGCCGCTTTGTGCTGCGAGCCCGCCAGCTCGAGCACGTCGAGGATGTGCAGGTCCTCCAGCGGCGTGGGCGGGGCATAGGTGTTGGAGCCCCGCCGCGGGGCGGAACGGGCAGTGGAACTGGAGCTGGCCACGGTGGCTTGATTGTTGCTGCATGCAGCGTCTGCGCAGCAGAGCCATTTCGGCTCATTTCTCGTGCGAAATAGTGGAAAGCGGCATCCCGCTGCCGTCATCCCGCCTCTCTGGGCCACTGCTATGCCGTCACCGCTGCGCTGCCACCTGCTGATCGGCCAGCCCGCCAGCGGCAAGACCACCCTGGCCCGCGCCCTGGCGCCCCTGCTCAGCAGCCCTGGCGAACCGCCCGCCCAGGTGCTCTCCACCGACGCGATTCGCGCCGAGGTGTTCGGCGACGCCGCCGTGCAGGGGCCCTGGGTGGACATCCAGCAGCGGCTGCACCAGCGCATTCAGGAGGCGGTGGCCGCTGGCAGTCCGGTGATCGTGGATGCCACCCATGCCCGCCGCCCCTGGCGGCTGGCGATCACCCAGGCGCTGGCGCTGCCGGCTCCGGTGGAGTGGATCGGCTGGTGGCTCTACACCGACCTGCCCACCTCCTTGGCCTGGAACGCCAGCCGTCAGCGGCCCGTGCCGGTGCCCGTGATCCAGGAGATGGCCGCCGCCCTGGCCGACCCCCACGTCGGGCCGTCGCGGGCGGAGGGTTTTGCCGCCCTCTGCGCCGTGGTGCCAAGCCACCACGAGGATCTGGAGCCGGTGCTGCGGGCCGAGCTGGCTGCGCTGGACCGGCGCATCCGCTCGGCCCGCAACCGCGAGCGCAAGGTCCAGCGCCACGGATACTCGCGTTTGCTGGATCTGGAGCGCCTGCTCTATCTGATCAAGCTGCTGAGCACCTGGCCCGATCTGGCCGCCACTGATCCTCTGAGTGCAGAGGAGCTGGAGGCGATCCTCTCCCCCTTGCCCCAGGGCGACCTGGCCGATCGGGCCGCCGCCTTCCTGGGCCGGCTGCATGGGGCCTGCTACGCCGATGCCACTGCCATCGGCGTGGATCTGGCCTGGCTGGAGGCCAACGGCTTCTGCTCCCCTGCCCCGGTGCAGACGCCGATCCAGCTGGCGCCCGCGCCGCCGGGGCCCGTGCATGGCGGCCTGCCGCCCCTTGGTGACGGACCGGTGTTCCTGCGGGTGATCACCCTGCTGCGGCACCTGCTGCAGACGCCTTTCGATCGGCCGGCTGAGCGCGGTACCAGCCTGCACGAACACCTGATCCATGCCACCGCCAGCATTCCCGGTGGCTACCTGAGCGGTGAGGAGGCCAGCCTGCGCAAGGACCTGGAGAAGCTGCTCACTCCCTACGGATTCCGCAGCCGCAACGACAACGTGCGCCACGGCTACTGCCTGGGCACGGCCTTGTTCTCACCCCCGAGATTGCGGGAACTGCACAACGTGGTGCGCCAGGCCGCCGGCCGCCTCGCCGATCCCTCGGCCCAGGACCTGCTGGCTGAGCTGGATGAGCGGCTGGGCTGGGCGGGAATCAGCGCCGATGGCTTGCCGCCGGTGCGCAGCTATGCCCGCCATGCGGTGGTCGACACTGCCCTGGTACGCCGCGATTCCCTGGCCGCACCACGGCGGGCCGAGGCGATCGAGGCGGCGATCGTGGAACACCGGCGGGTGCTGCTGGAGCGCTTTGCTGACGTTGGCAGCAACACAGACAGCCTGGAGGGGGAGCTGCGGGTGTGGCCCCTGCAGCTGATCTTCCACAACGTGGGCTGGTACCTCCTGTTTGAGGAGGACCAGATCGGCCAGGAGCAGGGCTTGATCCGCTGCGAACGGCTCGATCGGCTCGCCCTGGTCTCCGGCAAAGGTGAGCTCCGCCGCACTGCTGAGGAACACCGATCAGCCCTGGAGCGACTGGATCGATTGCTCCACCACAGCGGCGGCGTCTACTTCGGCAGCGATCTGGAGCAGCAGCTGGCCGTCGCCAGTCCGTCAGCCCAGCGCCGCAGCCAGGCCCTGGCCACCCTGCGCTTCCACTGCGCCCCCTGGGCCTTTGCCTTCATCCGCGAGGGGCTGCAGCGCTACCCGCTTGAACACATCCGCTTCTCCAGGCCCCTGCCCGGCGACAGCTGGTGGCACCACCCCAGGGCCCCGCACGTGCTGGAGCCCGGCCCCGCAGACTCCAGCCACCCCTACCCGGTGGAGCTCGATCTGCCCCCCTGGACAGTGGCGGCCGACATCGACCTGCGCAGCTGGCTGTTTGCCTTTGGCGGCGGCATCCGCATCGAGAGCCCCGATGCCCTGCGCCAGGAGCTGGTGGAACGCTGCCGGCAGGCGATCGAGGCCAACAGCAAGCAGCCGCCACTGCAGCAGCATCCAGGTGAGCAGTCTGCCTCGCGGTTCTTCCCCAGTCGGCTGCGCAGGGACTGATGCCAGATGATGCAGGATTTGCATAGCTAATCCCTTGTGTGGAGTGCTATCTCACCGTCGTCTGGATGACGCCTGGCGGAATAGCTTGAAAGGGCCAGGCCAGCTGCTCCATAGTGGATCTCTTTGCGCTGTTGCTGGGTTTTATCGCCGGCCTCGCCGTTGTCGGCCTGGTGGTCGTCATCTGGCGCTTGCTGCGCCGCACGACCAAAACAGCTGCTGCACACACCGAGACAAGTTCAGCTCAGGCACCCAGGCCTGCTGATCAGCCGTCGGTGGTGGCTGCTCCACCACCGGTAGGCCCACCGTCACCTCCTGCCGATGCGACTGCAGCGGTTCAGCCAGCACCTGCCGGTGCGCGTCCTGCACGGCACGTTGCGGCCTTGATGACCTACACCAAGGCCAATGGCTCAACGAGCGTTCGAGACCTGACGATCTACAGCCGCAATCTCAGGGATGGTCAGACCCACTCACTGAACTGCCGCCAGCAGGGTGAGCAGATCACCAAGCAGTTCCTGCTCAGTGGCATCTCCAGGCTTGAGCTGCCTGGCTCCTCTCCAGCGCTGGTGCTGAGCAGGAGCCAGGACATCGCCGCCTGGTTGGAGCGCAATATCTCCGAACGCGCCTCTCCACCCAATCCATCCAGACCTTCAGTCAAGCCGGCATCACCGAGCGCGGCTCCAACATCTCCACAGGCGCAAAGTCCAGGGCCAATACCGGCTTTTCCGCACCTGCCGCTGACGCTGCAAGAGAAGCTGCAGAAGCCAGCGGCATCAGATCTCCCGCTGCCCCTGCCGGATCTGTTGCCAGATGGTGCATGCGGGTTTGCCGTGCTCGATTTGGAAACCACCGGCACTGGCCACAGCTGCCGGATCGTGGAGATTGCCTTGGTGCGCCTCGACTCCCAGGGCCGCATCACAGAAGAGTGGGAAACGCTGGTGCACCCGGGGATCGCGATCCCTAATGCCCACATCCATGGCATCGACGATGCGCTGGTAGCAGGGGCGCCCTCCTTTCCAGAGATTGCCGGCACCCTCGCCGCCAAGTTGCATCAGCACGTGCTGGTGGCCCACAACCTGCGCTGTTTTGACGGACCGATCCTGGATGCTCACTTCGCGGAGATCGATGGCATCGATCTGTCCCTCGGCTCAGGGGTCGACACCATGCCCACGCCCCGCTTGAAGCTCGTGGACCTCTGTGCCCGCCACGGCGTGGAACTTGATCCCGAGGTGGCCCACACGGCCCTGGGTGACACCCGAGCGTTAACAAAGGCGTTGCAGAGCGGCATGGCTCACCTGAAGCCCGCGGACAGTGCCGTAACCGTGGGGCGCAATGGCTTGCTGGCGCAGCCGGCGCGGGCACTGACGCGAAAAATGGTGGCAGCCAGCAGCACACCATCCGGGTGGACGGCGGTGTCGATTCCGCTGGAAGACGGTCAGCTGTTCATCACCACCGGCCCTACCTCCACCAAGCCCGAAACCGAAATCAAGCGTGCCGAGGCCCATGGCATTCGGCTCGGGTTGGAGTACCGGAAGGTGAACTCCATTCCCAAACGCAATCCACCCGCTTTTCTGCTGAGCACCAGCCTGACGCTGGCCAATCGCAAAATGGCCGACGCGCGTGAGCAGCAGGTTCCTGTGGTGCTGTGCCGAGACTTCATGCAGGCACGCTGCGGAACGACCGTGCGGGCCTGGCGGTACCAAGGCTGAATGGCTTGAACGGCCTGATTGCCTGCTGAGCTTGAGGACAACAGGCGACCAGACCAGCGATTCAATCCTCCTCTGCAGTGCCGGCAGGGATCAGCTTGATCTGCTTGCGGCCGAGCTTGATCTCGAATTCATCGCCGGGCTCAAGGTCGAGCATGGCGGTGTAGGCCTTGCCCACCAGCAGATTGCCGTTGCCTTGCACCGTGGCCACATAGCTGAGCTTGCGGCCGCCCTTGCTCCGGCCGGCGCCATCACTGCCCAGGCTGAGACCCTTGGCCTCCAGCAGCGCCTCATAGAAGGCGGTGAAGTTCAGCCGCTCGGCACCATCCTTCTTGGTGCTCACGTAGCCGCACTCGCGCACCAATGCGGACTTGGAGGAATCGCCCAGCTCCTTGACTTTGGCGAGCAGCTCTGATCCGGTCAGCATGATCGTGTGACTGAAGTAATCAATAGTGTAAGGCGTGACTTGGCACACGGAGACGATTTGTCGACCTGATAAAGGGGTATTTCTGCTTATCTCACCTGACATCTGATCGAGAAGTCTGTTGACGTCAAGCTGCCGGCCATAGCTGAGGCTGAGCGCGCACTCTCCAGGATGATGCCAATGCCATCAGCATCCAGATTGCTGTTGCCTTTCAACGGCAAGTCCTGGAACCGCGCCATGGGGCCGCATCGCCACAGCGGTTGCGCTGACAGAGGCCTGAACGACTGCACTGACCTTTGGGTACCCGCTCGCTGCGCTGGCAGCCGCAGGACCATGGCGGGTGATGGAGCCCTCCACCGCCAGATGCGATGCCGCCTCCAGCTTTTGTGATGGAGTGCCAAAGAGCCCCCCGCGATTAACGGGGGGTCTCTGAAGCTGCCGTGGCGTTGCTACACGGTGCTCAGTGCGGAACCGAGGGCGATGACGCCTGATCTCAACCCTGCAGCTGGTTGACCGGGCAGGGCAGCTGACTGCAATCAAAGATCACGCGGCGGCTGCAGTGCCCTCGTCCTCGTCCGCAGAGCCAAGAGGAACCAACTGGATCTGCTTGCGGCCGAGCTTGATCTCAAACTCATCGCCGGGCTTCAGGCCCAGCTGGGCGGTGTAGGCCTTGCCGACCATCAGGTTGCCGTTGAACTGCACCTTGGTCCCATAGCTCAGGCTGCGGCCAGCTTTGCCGCGACCAGCGCTACCACCAGTGCCCAGGCTCATGCCCTTGGCGTCCAGCAGGGCCTCGTAGAAGGCGGTGAAGTTCAGGCGCTCGCTGCCGTCCTTCTTGGTGCTCACGTAGCCGCATTCGCGCACCAGATCGGACTTGGAGGCATCGCCCAGTTCCTTGACCTTGGTGAGCAGATCTGATCCAGTCAGCATGAGAACGATGCAATAGTTGCATCATCATAGGGATCGCAACTGCCTGAGCAATCCATAGCCGCCTCCATACCCTTGGCGGATTTCCGACTAGCGCCATAGCCAGGGCTGGCTCATGGCTGCTTGCTTCGTGATCGGGGATTGGGCGTAAAAGTATGCGGAACAGCAGGCTGGATCGACCACGCCTTCAGCGGCGCAGCGATTCGCAGGCCTCCCCGTCTCTGTTGCTGTCCAGATCGGTGTGTCCCTGGCGCAGCAGTTCCTGGGCGCCGGCATAGGAGCCGATCTCCTTGCAGCTGTAGCGGCGGCCGCCTGGGGTGGTGCCATCGGGGATCACCGCGGCGCTTCGGCCCTTGCGGAAGTCCCAGGGTCGGGTGATGCCACCTTCCACCTGCCAGGCCCCGTACCGGCGCCGGCTGGACCGATATTCAGCATCCAGATACTCCCTGGCGATGCAGCCGCTCAGGTACTGGCGGTACACAAAAGCCTGACCGTCCTCGACCATCGCCAGGTTGATGTTGATGCCGTTGAACAGCTCGGCCACCAGGCGGCCATAGCGATCGGTGGTCTTCTCGTCGAGCGTCACCGTGCTGCCGACCGGCAGGCGCTGCTGCAGATATTGCCTTGCGTTCTGGCCATAGGGCCGCTGGGCCATCTCCGGTGCATCGATGCAGGCCAGCCGCACGGTGATCGGCTTCCCGTTTATCTGCACGCGGATGGTGTCGCCATCACCAACCGAGATCACGGTGGCGTCAGGACTGGGAACGCCCGCTGCCGGGGCCATGGCCATCGGCAGCAGGGCCAGCGCGACGTGGCGAAGTGAAAGCGACTGGGCATGGGGTCAACTGTGCCCGAGGCGTGAGCTGATGAGGGTTCTGCATCGTTCAGGTCAGTAGGGCCGGGCCCTGACGTGAGTAGCCCTGTGTTTCATGGTCGGCTCCTCCAGAACCGATTGCTCCCGGGTGATCACTCCTGCCGCAAGAGCCGCTGATCGGTTGTGCAGATCCCGCAGCACGCACGTCGGCACGATGATCTCTAGCCAGCCAATCGGCAGATCACGATGAGCCTTCCGTCCCGCCAGGAGAAGCTCGGACGCTTCCTGCTGCGTGGCCTACGCATCGGAGCAAGCACAGCGGCGGTGGTGGAGCTGCTGCGCAACGACTGGACCGGCGGCATCAGCGCCAGCGTGGCCTGGCTGGTGTTTCTGCAGGTGGAGCGGCGGCTGCCGCCTGTGGCCCAGGAGCCCGACGATTGATCTGCAGCTCCGAATAGCCAGTGGCCGGATCCAGCACCCGGCGAAACTCCCACTCCGGCAGCAGCCCCACCACCAGTTCAGCGGTGGTGTGCACCAGCGAGCCGGTGCACAGATGGCCGCCGATCAACGAGCCGGTGCTGTCGGCAACAGCGATGTGCAGGTGGGCGCCATCGGGCGAGAGCGTGCCGCTCAAGCTGAGGATCTCCAGATCGCCCGTGATCGTGGTGCTCTCCTGCTGGCCGGCCAGCCGCAGATGGGCTACCGACAGGCTGCCGAGGCCGCTGACCAAGCAGCCCGCCCCCTCGCTCTGCTCGGCCATCCAGGCTTCCAGGGTCAGGGGCAGATCGTCGGCCGGGCTTAGGCGCAAGGGCACCACCTTCATGTGCCGGATGCCTCCAGCAGCGACTGCACCA
Source organism: Prochlorococcaceae cyanobacterium (assembly GCA_044238185.1). GTDB lineage: Bacteria > Cyanobacteriota > Cyanobacteriia > PCC-6307 > Cyanobiaceae > NIES-981. Next base: position 8,095 of record JBIIDV010000058.1, read on the forward strand.
TCACAAGGGCATCGACGTAGCCCAACCGCTGGTGACGGAAGGCCCCCGGCAGGGTGCCGACCAGCTGGAAGCCATTCCTCTGCCAGCAGCGGATGCCGGCGCTGTTGGTGCTCACCACTAGGTTGAACTGCATCAGCCGAAACCCGAGCCGCCGGGCCGTCTGCAGCGAGTGCTGGCAGAGCCTGCTGCCGATTCCCTGACGGCGGCAGTGCGCGGCCACCACGGTGCCCGCTTTGGCGACATGGGCGCCGAGGGCCAGGCAGTTGGGCCTGAGGTAATCGGTGCCCACCATGGCGCAGGCGGCATCCACAGCCACCATCACCGCCTGGCTCTGCTCCACCCACGCCACCTGGGCCTCCTCTTCTGTGATGCCTGGGTCGTGGGGGAAGGTTGCACCAGCGCGGAAAACCGGCTCCAGCAGCGCCCATAGCGACGGCCAGTCGGCTGCCTCGTAGGGCCGGATCTGAAGGGGCAAGGAGAGCGCAGGCAGTGAAGATGGATCCAGGGGATTGTGATCCTCGTCCCCCTCCAGCTGGTGAACCAACCCCGCTTTCAGATCAGCGCATCAGCAAGCCGATCAGGCCCCCCATCAGCCAGGCCAGCTGCGAGCGGCTGCAGCAGCGGGCAACACCCTGAATGGCCAGTGGATGCGGTTCATCCGGTGCAAGCCAATGGATTTCATCCTGGACCTACGGACCAATCCCAAGCAATCCCTTACTCAGGGTGCTCGGAGCAGGGCATCCAGAGCGAGCCCATGGCATGGACGCCGCTGCAACCCAGTTTCCGGGCTTGCTCGAGTGCCTCCTCGCGGGTGGGATAGGCCATGAGGTTCTGGGGCGTCTGGCCCGGGGAGCCGTGGTGGTGCTGATGCAGGGCAGCAGCAGGAGCCCCCAGGCGCCGCGGGCCCATGCCTTCAAGACCTGCCCACCAGACACCCATCACGTTCACGCCCGCCACCAGCACGCCCATTCCCACGACGCAGGCGTTGAGCACACCCATGCCCACCACCCCGAGGCTGATGACGCCCATCGGCACCACGCCGATGCTCACCACCCCCATCGGCACGATGCCGATCGAAATGATGCCCAGGGGCGCCACACCGAAGGCGATCCGCTTGGGCTTGTCGCCGCACTGGGCCATGGGAGTGCCTGGTGTCAGTGGGAGGTCCCGGAGCCGTGGGCGTCACCGTGCTTGGCACAGGGCATCCACTTGTTGCCCATCTTGTGGGCGCCCGTGCAGTTGAAGTGGAGCTTGGCGGCCTTCTCCGCTTCTGCCTGGGTTGGGTAGAGGGCCGGCACCCCGGCCGTCCCGGCGGCAGGAGCGGCGAGGCCGGCGGCGGAGAGCAGCAGGTTGGCGCCAAGTGCAGCTGACGCCCGCAGGACCCATGGACTGAAACGGTGCGACATGGGACGGGTGACGAGCGCAGAGGGCTTGCTGAACGAGCAGCCTATCGGAAGCCTCCAGTCGTGCTGCATTAGTGGAGGGTTGCTGATAGGGATGCTGTTGCTTGCCGGTGCCTACGCTTGGCAAGCTTCCATGGACTGGAGGGTTCAGGTTGTGCCCTTGCGCGGATCGCTGCCATCGGTGCCCACGCCGGGCCTGCGCATCGGCGAGGTGGCCCGGCGCACAGGCCTGCCGGTGAAGACGATTCGCTTCTACTGCGACCAGGGACTGCTCAAGCCCAGGGGTCGCTCGGACGCTGGCTATCGCTTGTTTGATCAGGAAAATCTCGCTGAGCTCACAATCATCCGCGCCCTCCGGGCGATGGATGTGTCGATCCCTGAGTTGTCAAGGATCCTCGAGGTGCGTCGGTCGGGTGTCTGCAATTGTTCGGTACTGAAAGGAAGCATTGCAGACAAGATGGCATCGATTGACCAACGGATCTCCGAGCTCGGTGCCATGAAGGAGGAGCTGGCTCGTCTGCTCGGCAGCTGGCAGGACTGCGGCGGATCCAAGCTGCAACGCTGAGCCATGTGCTGGCGCCGTCGCTCCGCTGAAGCCCGAGGACCCCATGCCCAACAGGAAGGCGCCCCGTGCGGGGCGCCTTTGCACCGGTTGCGGCGGTTCTCTCCTCACACGAGGGCTGCCGGTCGGGTGTCTGTGGCTTCACGCATCGCCTGTCTGGGGCCTGGCAGGAAAGGAATGGGGATCACGTCTCTGGGAAGAGATGCTCGGGGCTTGACCTTCTCGGCTGTGATCCCGGCCCAGGTTATGCAGCCCGGGGTTTCAACACGCGGGAAACAGAACTGGCGTATCGCTCTCTGCGTCTACGGGATGACGCTCGCGCTCCGTCATCGAGTTCACCTGTTGTGTGTCGCATCGTTGGCGCACCTCCGCTGTATGCACCGGCTCGGGTGATCCCTGGCCGGACTCTGTTGGAGGGTGAGGGTCGGGTTGGCTCCCGGGCCTCCCCTCAACTTCAAAGTACGCCCCTTTTCAGGCGGCGGTGACCCGCAGGCGTTCCTGTTCCCGTACCACCAGAAACCCAGTCAGCGCAACGCTTCCCAGGCTTCCCCGTCGCCTTTGCTGTCGAGAGTGCTGTGCCCCTGGCGCAGCAGCTCCTGGGCACGGGCGTAGGAGCCGATCTCACTGCAGCGGTATCGCCGCCCACCGGAAGTGGTGCCATCGGGGATCACCGTTGCGCTGCTCCCTGGCCGGAAATCCCAGGGCCGGGTGATCCCTCCCTCCACCTGCCAGACCCCGGTGCGACGGCGGCTGGCCCGAAATTCGGCATCGACGAGGTACTCCTTGGCATCGCAGCCGCCCAGATAGGTCCGATAGGCAAAGGCCTGGCCTTCTTCCACCATCGCCAGGTTGATGCTGCTGTCACTGATCACCTCCGCCACCAGGCGGCGGTAGCGATCGGTGGTCTTGACCTTGAGGGTGACCGTGCGCCCTCTCCCGTGGGTGGGAAGGGTGTCCCCTCGGCTTCGACGCATCAGGCAGCTACTGCATGCCCAGCGCCAGCGGCAACACCTGCGTCAGCAGCCCCAGCAACGAACGCGAGGCGATCCAGAAGACTGGCAACTCCTGCCCCCTGGGCTGGTTCAGCTCCGGCAGCACCTGCGTCAAGAGCCGCTGATTGCGATGGGCTTCCGCTTTCGCCGCTCCGCCTGCCTGGCACAGGGCTCAGCTGGAGCGTGAGGCACACGCCGGATCGGCCAGCTCGATGCCCTCAAGCAGTCGCTGCTGGCCCTGCGGCGCCAGGAGCTGCTCGCTTCAGGCTCCACAGGAGAGCATCTGTGGAAGCAGGGCCTGGTGAGCCGTCTGCTCGCCGAGGCCTCCAATGGTGCGCGAGCCACCGGCCTGTTGGCACTGATCGAGACGCCGGAAGCGATGCAGGCCAACATGTTGCGGGCCCAGGGCCAGGACGATGTGAAACGCCGCGCCCAGCGCCGCATCACGGCCGTGCAGGAAGCCTCCCGGCTGGCTTCTGGGCGGGGCTGGCTCTCCTGACACTGCAGCGACAGGTGCCCGCAGGGCCGGTTCCCCGTATCGGCACGCACCCGCCAGAAAGCCCCAGCAGGTCAAAGATGGAGCCGGAAAGAAGGAGATACACCGCATGCGTGAGGTCGTGTTCCGCGTTCTGGCTGAACGCCCCGGCCACCTGGAAGCCCGGGCCGAAACTCTGCCCATCAGCATCACCGCTCCGACTCTTGAGGAGCTGCAGCACGAGGCCCGTGAGGCCCTGATTGAGCACCTGGGGCCGGCCCACTGCACGGTGCGGGTACGCGTGCGCCGTGGCCCCAGTGCTGCCGTCAGTACCATCCGTCCGGTGGGCCGCCCTGGAGCCCTCTGCCGCTGATCTGGGATGCTCGAGCCGGAGGCCACGAGTATCACCGGCTCGATCACCAGCTCGCTCGTGCTGGCCGCCGACGATCCCGCCGCCCTGGCCCGGTTCTATGGAGCTCTCCTCCATGCGGGGGCGCAGCCGGGCCTCAGCAGCACCCACTGGCGGGTTCCCTGGCCGGCCGGTGGCTGGCTGGAGATCTACGTCCCATCGCGCGCCCGGCCCCAGCCGCGGCAACCGGGGCGATTGGCGCTCTGCCTGCAACGAAAGGCGGATGCCACAGGCCCCCTTGCCGTGCTCCACGCCTGGATCAGCGCGGCCCTGGAGCTGGGCGCCAGCGTGGAGGATCCACCGCGGCGGGAACCGTTCGGCGCCGAGGCCTGGCTGCTGGATCCGGAGCACAATCGCCTGCTGCTGTTGGTGCTGCCCTGAAGGTTGGGCGAGGCTGGCCAGCATTTCCTGCCGACATCCATGGTCAAGCCATTCACGCTGGTTGCGGTAGCTGTGCTGGTCCTGCCCACAGCTGCAGCCGCCAGTGCCAACGACAAGGCAGCCCCCTGGCGAGACGAGCCGGCCGTGACGGCCCTGTTCAGCGACGCCGGCGTGGATGGCACCTTCGTGCTGCTGGATGAAGGCCGCGGGGAACTGCGCGGCCACAACCGTGGGCGGGCCGAACAGCGTTTTGTGCCGGCCTCCACCTTCAAGGTCGCCAATGCGCTGATCGGTCTGTCCCTGGGCGCCGTGCAGAGCGTGGATGAGTTGATCCCCTACACCGGGGATGCCAACCCATTCATGCGCGAGTGGCTGGAGCCGATGGGGTTGCGCGGCGCCATGAAGGTGTCCAACGTGCCGCTCTATCAGGAGCTGGCCCGTCGCATCGGCCTGCAACGGATGCGTGAAGCGATCGTGCGACTCGATTACGGCAACCAGCAGATCGGCAGCGACGTCACCACGTTCTGGCTGCGGGGCCCGCTGGCGATCAGTGCGGTGGAGCAGACACCCTTCCTCTCGCGCCTGGCCCACCGGACGCTGCCGTTCCCTGCTCAGGCGCAGCGGCAGGTGGCCGAGATCACGCAGATGGACAGCGGCCCTGGCTGGAGCCTGTATGCCAAGACCGGCTGGCAGAACGGTCCGGGAGCCGGCGTGGGCTGGTGGGTGGGCTGGGTGCAGAAGGGGGACCAGATCACCCCGTTCGCCCTCAACATCGACATGGCCGGCGCTGCCGATACCCCCAAACGTGAGCGGCTGGGGCGCAGCAGCCTTCAGGCCCTGGGAATCCTGCCCACACCGCCAAGGGGGCCTGTCCTTTCGCCATGAAGTCCCCTTCATGAACCCCCATTGCCGCCGGTGAAGAGCGGTGTCGATCGTGGTGCTGCCCTTGCTGGCTCCGCTGGGCAGATCCATCGTGGATGCAACGGGATTGGGAGGCTCCATCGATGGACGACACCCCCCCTGAGCACCAGCCAGGAGCGCGCTGACGATCCGGCCCCTGCTCCAACACTCTCGACGGATCTCTGACGTTCCTGGCGTGTAGCCGTTTTGTTGAACCAGCCTTGTCGCCGTCCATTGCATCGCTTGAGGTGCCCCGGACCCAACGGAACGTCCCACTTGACACCTGGCCCCAGGTGCCAGCGCCGGCAGCTCCGCCCACAACTGAAGACTCTCTGATCGAACAACGATCAGGCTGTGATCCAGCACCAAATTCGCGCAGCTGAGCCAGACCCCCCTTGGGACGGCACCACGGCTGAGCAGACAAGAGCCCGGGGCCAACGCTCCGGGCATTGCTGTTTACAGCAGCTTTGGGGACGGTGACCGAGGCCAACAGGTGAAGCAGGACGAACCAGCCGTTTGCACAGCCCCGATCAGTGGCCAAGATTCAAGGCATCGATGCATGGCCCGATGCCCCTTCGCTACCGCCTGACGGCAGCTGCCGCCGCTGCTGCCGTCAGCGTTGCCGTTGCCGTCCCGGCGGCCCTGGCCTGCTCCCGCGTGACCTGGATGGGCCCTGATCAGCAGGTGATCACCGGCCGTTCGATGGACTGGCCCTACGGATTCAACTCGCACTTTCATGTGATCCCGCGTGGCGAGCAGCTCGACGGAGCCGGCGGCGTGAACTCCCTGCGCTGGACCAGCCGCTACGGCTCGGTGGTGGTGAGCGGCAGCACCGAACCCGGCGGCGTCATCGATGGGGTGTTTGACGGGGTGAATGAACGGGGCCTGGCGGCGAACCTGCTCTATCTGGCCGAAAACGATTTCGGCCTGGCCACGGCTCCAGCAGGCCGCCCGCGCCTCTCGTTTGCCGCCTGGACGCTGTATCTGCTCAGCCAGTACGGCACGGTGAAGGAGCTGGTGGAGGCGGTGCAGGCCGATCGGATCCAGATCGTGCCGGTGCCGTTTGGCCCCGGCGGCAAGGCCAAGGCCACCGTGCACATGGCCGTGTCGGATGCCAGCGGCGATTCCGCCGTGATCGAGTACCTCAAGGGCAAGCCTGTGATTCACCACGGCCGCCAGTACCAGGTGATGACCAACAGTCCGGTCTATAGCGAGCAGCTCAAGCTGAATGCCTTCTGGAGCACCAAGGACCGCACCCATGAGCTGCCGGGGTCGATCCAGTCGCCCGATCGCTTCGTGCGTGGCTCGTATTACGTGGAGCAGCTGCCCGCCACCAGCGATCCCCGCCAGGCCCTGGCCGGGGTGATGAGCGTGATGCGCAACATCTCCGTGCCCTGGGGCACACCGGACCCTGAACACCCCAACATCTCGCCTACCTGGTGGCGCACCTTGATCGATCAGAAAAATCGCGTGTACTACTTCGATTCGGCCCTCTCGCCACAGATGGTGTGGGTGAACCTCAACCAGATCGACTTCAAGCCTGGCAGTGGCGTGCGCGCCATTCAGATTGAAGGCAATGAGGCACTGCAGGGCAACGTGACTCGCCAACTGCAACCGGCGGCGGCCATTCAGTTCCTGGCGCCACGCTGAGCGACGCGGAAGGGATCACCAGCGCAGCATTCGAATCCAAAGCCACCACAGCAACCCGATGGGCAGCATCGCCAGGAGCAACACCTCCAGGCTCTTGACCTGGTCAGGGTTCATCTAACGGCGTTCCTGCAGCGCCGGCAGTTGCCACTGTCCAGAGAGGGCTGCCGCACTGGGGCCGTAGAGCCGCGCCACAAAGAAGAACGGCCCTGCCGGAGCCGGCAGCCAGTTGGAGGCTTTATCTGGGCCGGGATTCTCGTGCTGGAGATAGATCTCCAGGGAGCCATCGGCCCCCAGCTTGAGACCCTCGGTGCGATCGCCGATCGAGTAGCGGTTGATCGGATTGGCCACCAGCAGCCGCTGCGGCAGGTTGTACATCGTGATCGACCAGAACTCACTCACCGGCGGCAGTTGGCCGGCTGGGAAGCGCAGCACCCACTTGCGTTGGCCATCGAGCAGCTTGCCGTCGGGGCCCGTCTGCTGGCTGGCGTAGAGGGCCTCGGCACTGCTGTTGCCGTAGATCCCCAGCATTGCGCCCATGGCGCGGTAGGTGAGGTAATCGGGCCCCAGTTCCTCCCGGGTGCCAAAGAAGCCCTTGGAACTGCTCTGGGCCAGGGCCTTGCTGCGCAGATTGGCGGCGGCGGTGGCCACCCCCTCCTCGATGGCGGTGCGGGTGGCCGGATCGAGGCGATTCGGATCAAAGGGCCGCCCCGGGCCGATGCCGATGCGGGCAAAGCGGGCCATGGTCGCCTGCTCCGCCGGCACGGTGGGCATGTAGGGCAGCAGGGCGTTGAGGTAGGTGATGAAGCCGATCCCCTCGGCCTTGGCTGAATCCCAGGCGGGCCAGTTCACCGGCGCTGCGGGCCTGGGTGGCTTGGTGCCTGCGAAGCGTGAGAGGGGAATCAGCTGGTACTGGGCCTGCAGCGCCTGCAGAGCGGGGATGTCGTCGGGGCCGTTGAGCTGGGTGCGGGTGAGGGTGCCCACGAAATCAGTCTCGGAACGGAACACCTGGGTGATCCCCTTGGGCACGGTGCCCTGCCAGCGGGGGCCGGCGAACAGGTAGGTGCCGGCGCCGCGTCCCGTGGCCCGCACGCCGGTGTAGGCGAAATTGTGGGTGTAGAGGTCGAACCACTGGTTCACGTAGTAGCGGGGTGCCGCCACTGCCGGCAGCTTCAGCACGATCGGTTCGGCCCGCAGGTCGAGCCAGGCCCAGGAATAGGGGGTGTCGTTGTTGGGGGTGACGATGTCGCTGTCGGCCGGGGTGGCGGAGCGGCTGTAGTGGCGAAACTGGTTGAAGCCGCCCACGTATCCGGGGAACGCCTTGTTCTGGGTCTGGTTCCAGAAGGTCTGGTAGCCCTGCAGGGGGGCGTAGGCGTACAGCCAGGCCTCCTCGGCGATCGCCTTCGCTTCGGCGGAGGTGGGGGCCGGCAGGGCCGCGGGCATCCTCGCGGGGCCAGGGCTTGAGCTGGGTTGGGCCGCCATGGCCGGGACCACCACAGTGGGAAGCGCCACAGCCGGGAGCACCAGCAGGCTGGCGAGGCTGAGCAGGGCAACCGGTGGGGTCAGACGCTGGAGCCGGCAGTGGAGCTGCGAACGCATGGCTTGGGTGGGCGTGGGGAGGATCAAAGGGGTGCTGATGGGGGGTCTGGCAGGGTTCAGGGCTTGATCGGCGCGATGTCGTTGAGCTGCCAGGTCTTGGCGAAATAGGGCTCGGTGGGGCCGTAGAAGCGGAAGTAGGCGAACCAGCCCTTCCCCGGGCTGGTCTGGATCCAGTTCTTGGCGCCAGGCGGACGAACAGGACCGAAATCCACATCCACCGAGCCGTCGGCGTTGCTCACCAGGTCGGGTTTGCGGGAGCTGAGGTCGGCGGCGCCCTGGGGGGTGATCAGCGGGCCGCGGCTGAGGTTGTCGTAGAGGGTGAT
>JBIIDV010000014.1:0-51527 GCA_044238185.1 Prochlorococcaceae cyanobacterium
TGGGCACCGCCCGCCGCATCACCATCAACAAGGACACCACCACCATCGTGGCCGAAGGCAACGAGGTGGCCGTGAAGGCCCGCTGCGAGCAGATCCGCAAGCAGATGGACGAAACCGACTCCTCCTACGACAAGGAGAAGCTGCAGGAGCGCCTGGCCAAGCTGAGCGGCGGTGTGGCCGTGGTCAAGGTGGGTGCCGCCACTGAGACCGAGATGAAGGACAAGAAGCTGCGCCTGGAAGACGCCATCAACGCCACCAAGGCGGCCGTTGAGGAGGGCATCGTTCCTGGTGGTGGCACCACCCTGGCCCACCTGGCTCCGGCCCTCGAGGAGTGGGCGGCCGCCAACCTCTCCGGCGAGGAGCTGATCGGTGCCACCATCGTGGCGTCCGCCCTCACCGCGCCCCTCAAGCGCATCGCCGAGAACGCTGGTGTGAACGGGTCCGTGGTGGCCGAGAACGTCAAGCACAAGCCGTTCAACGAGGGCTACAACGCCGCCACCGGTGAGTATGTGGACATGCTGGCCGCCGGCATCGTGGACCCCGCCAAGGTGACCCGCTCCGGTCTGCAGAACGCAGCCTCGATCGCCGGCATGGTGCTCACCACCGAGTGCATCGTGGCCGATCTGCCTGAGAAGAAGGAAGCTGCTCCCGCCGGTGGTGGCGGCATGGGTGGCGACTTCGACTACTGATCCCAGCAACACTTGTGCTGCAAGGAGGGCTTCGGCCCTCCTTTTTTATGGGCTGGATCATTAGGTGAGATGGGGCTCAACTTGCAGCAGCTGCTCTATTGATTGGTACGGTTGATTGGTGCAGTTCGGTGGCCATGGCGGGTCGGCCCGCCGAGCCGACTGCTTACTCCCACTGCCCCTCTTGCTGTTGTTTTGATTGACCTGCATGTGCTGGAGGCGTTCGATGCCCTGCTCTGGCTGCGCACGGCCGAGGAGGTGGAGCGGCGCTACGGCACCACCCAGGCAACCATCAGCCGCTACCGCAAACGTTGTCTGGCCCTGTTTGAACTGGCGCTCGAGCGCCGGCAGGGTGAATGGGAGCTGATCGGCGATAGCAGCATCTTGTTGCGGGAGCGTCAGGTGCATCAGCTGGCCCGCTGGCGCGGCTATCGGCCCCTGCGGTTGGAGGCCACCTACTGGTCAGCTCCGTTGCTGAGCACCCCCGCCCTGGCTGGCTGGGTGTTGGGCGTGTCGAACATCGTGGGGGTGCGGCGAACCTTCCAGCTGGTGGAAGAGCGCGTGGTGGACGCCCTGATCACGGGTCTGCCCGATCTCCCCACCCAGCGGCACCCCGATCTGATCGCGATCCCGATCATTCGCATGCCGGTGTTCTATGTGGCGGCTCCCGAGCATCCCTTGTTCAGCCGAGCCCAGCTCAGTGTGGAGGAGATTGCTGAATTTCCATCACTGGCCCTGCCGGAGGGCTCCTATCCCCTGGTGGAGCAGGCCCTGCGGGGCTTGGGGCTCTGGAACGATGGCGTGCGCATGACCCGCTATCGCCGTGACATCTGGGAAGGGCGGGCTGAGCAGGACCTGGTGGTGGGCTATGGAACACCCTTCAGCCTGGCGGTGAGTGGTCCCAATCTCCGTCGCTTGCCCCTGCAGTTGCCGTTCGCATCAGGTGACGCCCTGGTGGTGAGGCGAGACGTCGAGCACCATCCCAGCCTGCAGGCACTGTTGGCGCAGTTGCATGACCGCTACGCGCCGGCGGTGCGCCGTCATGGCGATGTTGCGTTTGACCCGGCTTTCCTCGCCCGTCTTTGCGCTTGAGCCAGTTGATTATGCGAGATCTGCAAAGTGTCAGCGAGAACGTTGGATACCGCCGCTCTCATTCCGGTTCGCTGGTCCTTTCGCCTTAACCTGCTGCCCCTCACGGGAGGAAGGCTGTGGTCTCGGTTGACGTGTTGGCGGCGTTGGATGCCCTGCTCTGGCTGCGCACAGGAGAGCGGGCAGCGGTGTATCTGCAGTGCACCCAGTCCACCGTGAGCCGCCTCAGCCGCCGTTGCCTGGAGGTGTTTGGCCTGGCGATCGAGAAACGGGCTGGCGAGTGGTGCCTGTGCGGTGATCAGACGCTGATCGACATGGAGCGCGGTGTGCACCAGCTGCTGCGCTGGCGGGGGGGGCGGGGCTTGCGTCTCGACGGCCAGCATTGGAGCCGCCATTGGCTCGCAGCGGACATTCCCGTCACTTGGGCCGCTGGCAACCACAACTATTTCGAATACCAACGGCCCCAGGAGCTGTTGCGCAAGAGCGTGATCGATGCCTGGATCTGTTCCGCTCCCGACCTGCCGGAGGCTCCCGACCTGCACGCCATCCAGCTCACCGCCATGCCGCTGGAGTTGCTGGTGAAGCCCGGCCATCCGCTCCTGGATCGCGGTGATCAGCTCGCCTGGCACCACCTGGACGACTATCCCGTGCTGCCGTTGCCGGACGGGGCGTTTCCCAAGGCCCAGGCCATTCTTGAAGCCCAGGGCCTCTGGTCGTGCCCGGAGCGGGACCAGCGTTTCCAGCAGGCTCCCTGGTTTGGCCTGGTGCCGGTGGAGGACAGGATGATCATCTTCGGCACGCCATTGCAGCGGGCCGCCGGACTGCTTGATGGCCTGTTTCCCCTGCCCCTCTCCCTGCCGATCAGGGTGGGTGACGCTGTGGTGGTGAAACGGGAGTTTGCCTCCAGCCCCCATCTCCTCAGCCTGCTGGCTGCACTGGTCAGTCAGGCGCGGCACCTTGCCAGTGCTCTGGAGCAGGTGGAGGTGCTGCTGTCTTCCATGCCTGAACTGGCGGAGCGCTAGCGCCCGCTCTGCGTTCCAGCGTTCAACTCGGCTTGAAGCTGAGGGCCACGCCGTTGTTGCAGTAGCGCTTGCCGGTGGGTCTGGGCCCATCCCCGAACACGTGACCCTGGTGGCCGCCACAGCGGCGGCAGTGGTATTCGGTGCGGGGCACGATCAGTTTGAAGTCCAGCTTGGTGGTGATGGCCTGGGGCAGCGGTTGCCAGAAGCTGGGCCAGCCGGTGCCGCTCTCGAATTTCGCGGTTGAGCTGAACAGGGGCAGATCACAGCCAGCGCAGTGGAACGTGCCCTTGCGCTTTTCTCGGTTGAGCGCACTGCTGAACGGTGGCTCGGTGCCTTCCCGGCGCAGCACCCGGTAGGCCTCGGCGCTGAGGCGGCGTTTCCACTCGGCATCGCTGAGTTGCCAGGCCTGTTCTCCAGCTGGGCTTGCGGCCTCTGCCGCACTGCCCCGGCCGGTGAGACCTGCCAGACCTGCCACCAGGCCTGCCAGCAGGTTGCGTCGGCTCATGGTCACGCCAGCCAGCCGGCGCTCAGCACGACGGCCAGACCGAGAAACAGCACGAGCAGGGTCCAGGTGATCCGGTTGAGGGTCTGTTCGGCACTGCGGGCACTGGTGAACATCGATCCGCCGCTGGAGGCCAGGCCACCCATGCCGTCGCCCTTGGGGCTGTGCAACAACACGCTGATGATCAGAAGCACCCCACAGCCGAACCACAACCAGGACAGCACCGTGGTGATCATCGTTGACCCTGGCAGCGACTCAGTTCGTGCACGTTAGACGCCCAGGGTTTGGGGAACCCTGGTTGGAGCCTGGCCAACCCCGACGGCTTGGATCAGGGACTCCCCACTCATTTTTTCTGGTTTGGCCAGCCCCAGGATCTCCAGCACCGTGGGGGCGATGTCCGCCAGGCCGCCATGGTCGCGGAGTGTGATGTCATTGCCCAGTCCGGGAAGTTTGCGCTTCTCTCCTTCCACCAGGATCACGGGCACCGGATTGGTGGTGTGGGCGGTCCAGGGCCGTCCATCCGCTCCCTGCATCAGCTCGGCATTGCCGTGGTCGGCGGTAATGAGCATGGAGCCGCCCATTTTGTTGGTGGCCTCCAGAAGGCGGCCCACGCAGGTGTCCACCGTGGTGATCGCCTCGGTGGTGGCCTCCATCTGGCCGGTGTGGCCCACCATGTCGGGGTTGGCGTAGTTGATCACCACCAGGGAGTAGATGCCCTTGTTGATAGCCGCGATGCAACTATCGGTGAGCTGCTGGGCGGACATCGCTGGCGACTGGTCGTAGGTGGCCACCCGTGGTGAGGGCACCAGGTGGCGGTCTTCGCCGGGGAAGGCCTGCTCGATGCCACCATTCATGAAATAGGTGACATGGGGATATTTCTCAGTTTCGGCGGTGCGGAACTGGCGCATGCCGGCCTCCGAGATCACCTGGCCGAGCAGGCCATCGAGGGATTCGGGGGGGAAGGCCACCGCGACGGGCAGCCCCTTCTCGTACTGCGTGAACGTCACCACCGCCAGTTCCTCGATCCGTTGCCGGGGGAAAGGGTCGAATTCAGGTAGCACCAAGGCCTGGATCAGCTGTCGCACCCGGTCAGGCCGGAAGTTGAAGCACACCAGTCCGTCGCCGGCCTTCATGCTGCCGGGGGCCAGACGAACCGGCTCGATGAACTCGTCCTCCACGCCAGAGGCATAGGCCTCGGTGATGGCTGCGCCGGCACTGCTGGTCGTGATCGTGCCGGGTTCGCTGAGCAGGCGATAGGCCTTTTCGGTGCGCTCCCAGCGGTTATCCCGATCCATGGCCCAGTAACGGCCGCAGAGCGTGGCGATGCGACCGACTCCGGCCTGTTGGATCAGCTCCTCCACCCGGGCCACGTAGGTGGGGGCGCTGGTGGGTGGGGTGTCGCGGCCGTCGGTGATCACGTGCACGCACACATCACTGAGGCCCCTGGCGGCGGCCCACTGCAGCAGGCCCCCCAAGTGGTCCACATGGCTGTGCACGCCGCCGTCGGAGCAGAGGCCGATCAGGTGGAGACTGCCGCCGTTGGCCAGCAGCCGATCGGCGAGGGCATTGAGGGCAGGATTGCCGGCGATCGACCCATCGCGCACGGACTGGCCGATGCGCACCAGCTCCTGGCGGATGATCCGTCCGGAACCGATGGTGAGATGCCCCACTTCGGAATTGCCCATCTGATCGTCGGGCAGCCCCACGGCTGCACCGCTGGCTTCAATCAAAGTGTGGGGATAGGCGTGCCAGAGGGCATCCATCACCGGGGTGTCGGCGGCGCGAATGGCGTTGTGGGCGTCGTCGTGGCGGTAGCCCCAGCCATCCAGGATGGTGAGCACCACCGGAGCGACGGGGCCGGTGGCGATGGGCTGGTCATCCCGGAAGGAGGCACGCATACCGGGGCCGCTGGAGGAAACGACTGAGGTGGATGACGTCTGCGAGCGGCTGGAGGACAAACCTGACGGCTGGGAGGACCTTTCCTGGGACGAACCTGACTTGGAGGAACCTGACTTCACCCGACTCACCTCGAGACACCGGGGTGCGGCACAGAGGGCCGCGCCGATCCACTCAAACCTACAGCCGGGTTGATGGGGCTCCCCAGTTGATCCCGGTTGCGTCAGGTTTTGGCCACATCCCGAACGACGCCAGGGGCCGATTCAGGCCCGCTTAAGATGGCGGCTGAGGGGAGGATCGGCATGAACCGCCTGGTCATTCTCTCCGGCGATGAGCTTGCACGAACCCTGGATCGCCTTGCCTCCCAGGTGCTGGAAATCGCAGCCGACAGCCATCAGCTGGTGTTGGTAGGAATACCCACCCGGGGAGTAGCGCTTGCGGCTGTTCTCTCCGCTCGCCTGGAAGTCCTTTGCGGCCATCCCGTGGCCCAGGGAAGCCTGGATCCCACCTTCCATCGCGATGACCTGGAGAGGGTCGGCACCCGGCTGGTCCAGGCCACCGACCTCCCGACAGATCTAAGCGACCGGCATGTGGTGCTGGTCGACGATGTGATCTTCACAGGGCGAACAGTGCGCGCTGCCTTGGAAGCCCTGCAGGCCTGGGGGCGTCCCCGGCGGGTGAGTTTGCTGGTGATGGTCGATCGCGGCCATCGCGAGTTGCCGATTCAGCCCGATTTCTGCGGCCGGGTTGTGCCCACCAGTCGCCAGGAGAGCATTCAGGTGTGCCTGATGGGCATCGATGGCGAGGAGGGTGTGGTGCTGTTGCGCCCCTGAATCAGCTCCAGGCCTGAAGCTGGTTCAGATCCGTTCCAGTTCGCTGGCACGGAAGTGGGCCCGGAATTTGCCGAAGGCCACGATCACCGGCAGGTTGGGGCTGATCACGCGTCCCTTCCAGTCGTTCAATACAACGTGCACCTCGCCTTCCTGTCCCTGGAGGTCAAAGGCTTCACCGCGATGCTGGGGATGGTGGAAGACCACCACTGATTCACGCACCCGTACCGGATCGCCCTGCTGCAGCTGATCGGCAGCTGGCTGAGTGCTGGTCCCAGGTTCTCCGTGTTGCATGAGCCGCCGCGCTTTGGCCGGCTAATCCTGTCATGGGGAAACCGCGTCCTGGGGACAGCCGGTTTTGGGGACAGCGCGGGGGGAGGGCCCGGCTACCGCTGACAGGCCGAATCCGGGCCGGCTTCCACCACCCGGCCACCGAGCGCGGTACAGGCGGCCTTGAAGGCGCTCCATTCATCCATGCCCTGGGTGATCCGCCGCTGCACCTCCCGATCGAGATCCGCCACGGGAACCGAGTGGGGCAGGGCTCCGTGGCTGTCGTGCTGCCGCTCCTCCCGACTCAGGCCGGCGATCCCGGTCTGCACCTCGGCCCGCAGGGACTCCGCCTTCTTTCGCCACCAGGGGTGATCCATGCGGTTGAGGGTTTCCAGGGCTTCCCACCAGCGCTCCTCCTGCCGCAGGCGCTGGGCCCGTTCGAACCCCAGCCGATTGCGCTCCCACACCTGGCGCAATTGATCGCCCAGGGCACTGCCATCACTGCGCTGGTCCTCCCCCATCGGTGCCAGCAGCTCCAGGCTGTCCTCCAGTTGACCGGCCTGGAACCGTTCCATGGCCTGCTGGCGCAGGGATTCCTGCCAGGCCTCGAGTTGGCGCCGGTCGGTGGGCTGGCCGGCAATGGAATTCACCAGTTGCAACTGCTGGAGCAGGGCTTCCCGCCAGCGCTTCTGCTCCCAGAGCTGGGCCGCTTTGCGGCGGCGGCATTCCCCCTGCTCCACAGGCGAACGATCCCCGAGCCAGCGCAGGGCCTGGAGTTGCTCGCTGTAGCGCAGACAGGCGTCCAGGTCGCCCTGGGCGGCGGCCTGCTCCAGGCGCCCGGGCAACTGGCGTTCCCACCAGTAAGCAGCGCCCACGCCCGTGGCCACCAGGCCCAGGGTGATGCCCAGCCAGAAACGCGGCAGTCGGTGCTGGCCCAGGGCCAAGGCGGTAAGACACAGATCACATCTGTTTTATGGAGGCGGCGGGACCTGCGCCTGGTCAGGCGTGCAGCAAACCATGGCGTCCACTCCACGCCGAGCGGCCCAGAGATCTCAGCGCACCCGGCCCAGTCGCTGCACGGGCAGGGTGAGACCTGTGCGCAGATCGGTGCTTTCCAGCTCCAGTTCGGCGCTGGCGTTGATTGAGAATCGCAGCCGCAGGCGGTCCTCGCCCTGCCGTCCGGGAGGGTCAAGGGGCAGAGGAGCGGGTTGGTCCGGCCAGGGCCTCACCCTGGCCTCACCGGCGTTGGTTCCCCGCAGCACCGGCATCCCGTTGGCATCGAACACCACTTCACTGCGCCGTTCCTCTCCCGGTTCCCCGAGAACCAACTCCAGAGCGTGCTGCTGGTCGGCTTGGCAGGCCAGCAACAGCTCCAGGGGGCTGGTGGTGGGCCAGCTCTGTCCGGGCATGAACAGAGGATGCCAGAGGTGTCGGTTGCTGCGCCGGTCCCAGCAGCGCAGCGACACGCCTCGGCTGAGCACGTCCTGAACCCGCACTCCCGGGGTGAGGGCCAGGGCTCCCAGCGCCACAGCCTCCACCGGTCTGCTGTGGTGGATCGTGATCGCGCCAAGGCGTTGCTCGAGCCACTGGCGCACGGCCAGCAGCCGGCTGCTGCCGCCCACCGGCAGCACGGCAGTGATCGCCTCCATGGGGATGGAGGCACGGCGGCCGGCGGCCAGCACGTCCTCCAGCAGCAGATCGAGCTGCTGAATCAGGGCATGCTGGCGGAGCAGCTGTTCCAGCTGGTCGCGGTGGAGTCGCAGTTCGCGGGGGCGTCCGTCGTACCCGTTGATGATCACCAGGGCCTCTTCCCGCTCGCTCAGGGCGCATTTCAGCCGCTCACAGGCGTCCAGCAGGCTGCCGCTTGGGGATTGATTCGGACAGAGATGGCTGGCAATCCAGCGGTCGATGTCGCGACCGCCCAGGGCCAGTCCTGCCTTGCCGAGCACCCGTGCCAGCCGCTGCTGCTGACGGCTCTGGCTCAAGTCGCGGCCAGCCAGGCGCAGCAGTTGGGCAATCGGGTTCGCTCGCCCTTCGCCGCCCTCCAGTTGCACCAGGCAGAGGTCGATCGTGCTGCCCCCCAAATCCACCACCAGCACGGTGCTGCCCGGGGCTAGGCCCGATCCGATGGCCGCGGCAGTGGGTTCGTCCACCAGGGCCAGCTCGGGCACGGCCAGATCCCGACAGGCCTCCACCAGCCAGGTGCGATAGCCCTGGTAGGCCTCGATCGGTGCGGTGAGCACCAGCCGCTCCGGCGCCAAACCGGGGGGGAGGGCGTGCCAGATCCAGCGCAGCAGCAGCGATCCTGCCTGCTCGGCGCTGAGGGGCAGGCCCGTGGCCTCCGCCTGCTCGCCAGCGCCGATCCGGCGCTTGAAATCCCTGTGCAGTTCAGGTCCATCGCCATGGGCCAGGCCCGCCTCCAGCACCTGACGGCCGATCAGGGGCTTGGTTTGGCCCTGGTGCCGCAGCCAGAGCAGGGAGGGCACCACGGGGGGATCGCTGAGGCTGTAGGGAGGCAGGTTGAGCAGGGTGGGCTCCTCGCCGGGGGCTTGATAGGCCACCACCGTGGTGCTGCTGCCGAGGTCGATGGCCACCGTGCCCGCGCTGGCCTGACTGCTGGTCTGCATCGCTCACCGGATCCCGCCACACCCGGCCAGGACGCTGTTTTTCTAGCTGCGCTGCCGACCCGCTGACTTAGGGTGATTGTTCAGCTCGTGATGAATCCGGTGATGCAGGGTGGAATCGACGTGAATTCCAAGGATCTGGCCCAGCGCGCCGAGAGCTTGATCCGTCACTCCAGCAATCGCTATCTCACCACGGTGCGGATCGCCTTCCGTGCCAAGCAGCGCCGTTTCGATGATTTCGACGGCCTGCTGGAGGACTCGATGATCAAGCCGGTGCAGCGGGCGATCATCGAGCTGAGCGATGAACAGGACCAACCTGCCCTGCTGCCTGGCTGAGCTTGCAGGTTCACCAGGGCAATGGCTGGCGCTTTGGCCTTGATCCAGCCCGTGAGCCCTACGCCGTTCTGATCGGAGGTGAGGACTGGGCAGCTGAGTTGTGGCCCCATGAGGCAGCCTCTCTGCGGCAGGCTGCCCAGCGCCTGCATGATCAGTGGCTCGCCATCCGCCACCAGTTGATGCCAGAGGAATCTGTCACCCTGGAGACGGAGTGCGGTCCGCTTTGGGCAGAACTGGAGGGAACGCCGCAGGCTGTCGCTCTGCGTTTTGTGCTCCAGCCCAAGGTCCGGGAGCGGGGCCTGGAGGGACGTTGGTCGGCCGATGCCACCCAAGCCCTGCTAGCAGTGCTGGCCCAGGCAGATCTGCCTGAGCACCAGAACTGAGCACGATGAGATTGGCAGCCATTCCGTGGGGCGATCAGGAATTCTGATTGGTTCTGGGGGTTTGGACAGCCCCCAGAGGGGTTGGGGGTTTTCCACCGGTTTTCCTCAGGCGCGACTCCTGGGATGCCGTCAGCACCGTTGTGCTGGGGAGAACCCTTGCCTGCAGCCCCTCGTCTTGACAGGGATCATTGGCTTGATCAAGGAGCGGAGCTGCGACCTGCGGCCATCGCTGAACCCCTGCTCTGGCCGGCCTTCTCAAGGGATGAGACGGCTCAGTTGGCGCATCTCCAGACCATTTGACGCGTGCTGTCCGATGTGGGGAACTGGGGCCGAGATGGATGACGCCCCGATGGAGACACCTGCCCCGCTTTGCCCGGAGGCGGCACTCGAACCGGCCTCCGCGATGGTGAGCCTGCACACCGATGTGCCCGAAGCTCTGCTCACCGCGATGCGTGACTTCATCGAACGCCATCCCAACTGGGATCAGTACCGGCTGATTCAGGCCGCTCTCGCGGGCTTTCTCGTGCAGCAGGGGTTGCAGAGCAGAGCCCTGACCCGCTGCTACCTGGCCAATCTGTTTCCCGCTCAGGCTGGATTCCGGGGTGATTGATGGGGTTGGGGGTGCCCGCTCTGGTTGCGAGCAGGCGGGGTGAAGACCTGGCGGAAGGCAGCCACCAGGGTGCAGGCTGCCAGCGGCAGGGCACCTGCCAGCCCCACCACCAGCAGCAGAAAGCCGGCCAGCACCAACAGGCCGAGGAGGAGGGTGAGAGCCAGGGCCTGGATCCAGTGGGGATCAATGGCCGCCCGGCTGCTGCGGAAGGCCTGCAGGGGGCCCATCGGCCCCAGCACGCTGATCGGCAGGCTGAACAATTGATCGGTGACCAGATACACCACTGCCGCCAGCCCTGCCAGCAGGGGCAGCCCTACCAGCAACGGTTGCAGAAGCGCCAGCATCCAGGCGCTGGCCTGGGCCAGCCGCAGCACCAGCGCCAGCACCAGCAGCACCAGCCCCAGGGTGCCCCCAGCCCGCAGCAGGTCGGTTGGCTTGGTGGCCAGCAGCTCGATCAGCTGCGGACGTTGGCCCCGCAGCGCGCTGTCGGCGCCGTGCAGCAGCCCCACCAGGAGCCAGAGGTTGCTCATCAGATAGCCCAGCCAGGCGATCAGCTGCAGCACCAGGGCCAGAGGGTCGGGCTGGCCGAAGGGATTGAGCAGGAGCTCGCCACTCCAGCGGATGGCCAGCTGGCAGAGCATGTTGAGGCCCCCCAGCAGCAAGGTGAACAGCGAGAGGGGCAGGGCGGCAGAGCGGAAGGCAGCCCAGCCCTCCTCCAGGGCGCGGTGGACGGCGATCGGTGGACGGCTCTGACGGCTGCCTGGGTTTCCGGTGCCCGTGCGCCGCCGCATCATCCCCCCAACATCTGCAGCAGCCGCTGGGCCACGGCTTCATCCACTGGCACGATCGAGAGGCGGTTGCCTGGCCGTACGGCTAGCAGTTCATCGGGGGAAAAGGTGTTTCTCAGCACGTCGAGGGGCAGCAGCTGGCCAAACTCCTGCAGGTAGCGCAGCCTCACGCAGTCCCAGCGGGGACGCTCAGGGGTGGCTTTGGGATCGTGATACTTCGACGCGGGATCGAACTGGGTGGGATCCACGAGATGGGTTTCAATCACCTCCATCAGACCCACAATTCCGGGGGGCTGGGTGTTGGAGTGGTAGAAGAACGCCTTGTCACCAACGGTCATCTGCCGCATGAAATTGCGGGCCTGGTAGTTGCGGATGCCATCCCACAGGGTGGTTTCCTCGCGGCGGAGATGGTCGATCCCATACACCTCCGGCTCACTTTTCATCAGCCAGAAGGCCATCGCCAAGTAGCATCAAGCGAGCGCAATGCTACGCCTGTGATTGTGATGGTTCTCTGCTGCTCGGCTGATCTGGCCTAGAGCTCCATCACCAGGCGGCGGAAATGATCACCGCGGGCCTCGAAGTCGCTGTACTGGTCGAAGCTGGCACAGGCTGGGGAGAGCAGCACCCCACGACAGCCGAGCTGACGGGCCAGCTGGGCCGCTAGAGGCACGGCGTCGTCCAGGCCGCCGCAGCTCTTCACCTCTCCGGCGTACCCCTGGCCGGCGAGCAGCTCGGCGAAGGCCTCACGGGCTTCGCCGTAGAGCACCACGGCTGGAGCCTGACGGCGGAGGGCCGCGATCCAGGCTCCAGCCTCGCCGCGTTTGGCCTGGCCGCCGGCGAGCACCACCAGCGGGCCCTCCAGGGCCTGCAGGGCCACTTCGGCGGCGTCGTAGTTGGTGGCCTTGCTGTCGTTGTAGAAGTGCACTGCCCCCAGCGCGCGGATCAGCTCCAGCCGGTGCGGCACCCCGGGGAAGTTGCGTAGCGCTGATTCCATCGCGGCGCCGTTCAGCCCCGCTTCCAGGCCGGCAGCCACCGCCAGCAGCATGTTCTGGCGGTTGTGGGCTCCGGGCATCGCCAGGGCATCGGCGGCTATCAGGTCGTTGATCTGGCCATGGCGTTCAACCCAAACCCGCCCGTTCTCGATCCAGAGATCGGGCCGGATGCCCGGAGCCAACTCCTGGCGTGGACCGGCCGACACCCACACGGCGTGGTCCCAGCTGCTGGCATGGGCCCGCAGGTCGGGGTCGTCGCCGTTGAGGATCCGCACCTCACAGCGCTCCAGGAGCTGGCGCTTGATGGCCCGGTAGTTGTCCAGGCTGCCGTGGCGCTCCAGATGGTCGGGAGTGAGGGTGGTCCAGATCCCCACCCGTGGTGACACCCGCGGGCAGGCCTCAATCTGATAGCTGCTCATCTCCACCACCAGCCAGCTGGGCAGGCCCTGCTCGGACTGCTGCCTCTCCAGCACGAGCTCGGCGGCTGAAGTGCCCACGTTGCCGGCCATCGGTGCATCAATGCCGCAACCGCAAAGCAGATGGCTGAGCAGATGGGTGACGGTGGTCTTGCCGTTCGTGCCGGTGATGGCCATCCAGGGATGGGGGCGGCTGGCCTGCCAAGCCGGTTCCACCTCCCCCTGCACCAGCACCCCGGCATGGCGGAGGCTGGCCAGCTCCGGGTGGTCCCAGGGGATGCCGGGGCTGACCACCACCGGTCCCACCGCCGGAGCCAGGGAGAGGATTGTGGTGGCGCGCAGTGGCGCATCGAGCTCCACGCTGATCCCTGCTGCCCGCAGGGCCTCTGCCCGCTCCTCAAGCACTGGCGTGCAATTGCTCTCCAGCACGCAGACGTTGCGGCCTTGGGCTTGCAGAAGCCGGGCCGCCCCGACCCCGGAACGACCCAGGCCAATCACCACGGCAGTGAATGAGCAAGAGGGCAATTCCTGGACCACGATAATTCCGACGCTAAAACAATCGCCGGTTGTATCGGATCTTGAAGCCGATGAAATCCAGCGGATGGGCGATACTGGAATCGAACCAGTGACTCCTACCGTGTCAAGGTAGTGCTCTACCTCTGAGCTAATCGCCCGGATAAGCTGTGGGCCCGGGTGTTTGTGTGAGCTGATGCATGGCTACACCAATGAATGATTCGTTTAAATCGTTTATTGGCAGCCTTTTGGCCATGTCAATCTTGAAAAAATTGGATAGCAGGCTGAAATTTTTCAGTCGGCCAGTTTCTTCCAGGAGTGATCATTGCCGCACTCAAGTTACCAACGTGGTTGCCAGCTTGAGCGATTTGGCCATGGTATCAGCTCAGCAAGGCCTATCAGCTGAGCAAGGCCTATCAGCTCGGCTGGGCGCATCCAGCTGGGGCCACTCCAGGGCCTCAGCGGCGCAGCAGGGCAATGCGGTAGCGATCCCGTTTGGTTGTGGTGATCGCTTCCACAGTGAGCTCGCCCTTGCCACGCAGCTGCACCCGGTCGCCGGCCTCCAGCTGGTGGCTGGGGCTGCTCACCGGCATCCAGTTCACCCGCACTTCGCCGCTCCGGATCAGCTCCGCCAGGCGGTTGCGGGGCAGGCTGAACCCGGCCGATGCCACCGCATCCAGCCGGGTTGAGGCCTCCACGCTGTGCAGCCGGCGGGGTTGGCGCCGCGGTGGGGGCTGGAGCTCCGCCAGCGGCCGCAGGCTGAGCTGCACCGGCACGCTGCGCACCTGCGCCTGCTGCCCTTGCAGCTGCTCCTGCCAGTCCACTCCCACCACCCCTTGGCCGCCGCGGTCGCCCCGCAGCCAGAGATCGCCAATTCCCTCCTCCGGCAGGCCGAGGCCGAGCAGGGCGGTGCGCAGGTCGCCGGGCTCGGCCGGATCGAACAGGAAGTTGCCGCTGATCTCCACCCCCACCAGCGGTGGCTCCAGCTGGGTCGCGTCCAGGCCGGCGTCGCGGCGCACCAGCACCAGCCGCTGGCGCTCGGCGCCGGCATACCCCCCTGCTCCATGACTCTCCAGCTCGGCCAGGGCTTCCAACCGTGCTTCAGCCTCCTCCAGCACACTGCCGTCGAGGAAGCCCGTCCAGCTGGGCTGCCAGGTGCGCATGGCCTGGTCGGCCGCCTCCAGCACCCTCTCCAGGGCGGCTGGGTTGCGGCTGCCCTGCAGCAGTTCGGCGCGGGGCAGCATCAGCTTTCCCCCAGGCGCACCACCATCTGGGGCCGCGCCTGCTGCAGCAGGCGCCAGGGCATCTCAGCGCCGGCCATGGTTTCAGCCAGCAGCAGCCAGCTGCCCTCTTCGGCCCGGTTGCGCAGCGACCGCAGCCGGTCGTCTTCTACCGAGCTCACGCTGGCGGCCGCGGCGAAGCTGCCCATCCAGCCGGACCCCGCTCCCAGCAGGGCGCCGAACAGGTGCTGACTCCAGGACCCGAACCAGGCCAGCGTGTCCAGGTCGGTGATGTAGGTGAAGGTGAGCCCGGCCAGGAAGCCGAAGGGGATCAGCCAGCGGGCCATGGCCCGCTGGCGCTGGCGGCGGGTTGCGGCGGGATTGAGCCGATCCACGGCCTCCAGGGCCGTCTCGCCCTCGCCCACGGCCACCAGCACCGCCAGGGGCGGTTGGCTGGCGGCCAGATCCCGCTGCAGTTGCTGCAGGCGCTTGTGGTCGTTCAGCACCACCACCACCGTTGTTGACACCCGTCGGCCCCCGTTGAAGCACTTGATCAGGCCCGATTCTCGTTGCCCGGCGACGGCCGCTGCCTGGGTGAGGGTGGCCGCGGGCGTGCTGGCCCTCAGATGCGGGCCCCTCACTACACTGCACCCCCGGCTGATCGCCACCCCTTCCCAACCCCGCCGGGCATGACCAAGGTTCTCGTTTCCGATCCCATCGACCAGGCGGGGATCGACATCCTCTCCCAAGTGGCCAGCGTCGATCTGCGCCCTGGGCTCTCCCCCGAGGAGCTCAGAGCGATCATCGGCGACTACGACGCCCTGATGATCCGCTCGGGCACCACGGTGACCGCCGAGATTATCGAGGCCGCCGACAAGCTGAGGATTATCGGCCGCGCCGGTGTGGGTGTGGACAACGTGGACGTGCCGGCGGCGACCAAGCGCGGTGTGCTGGTGGTGAATTCGCCTGAGGGCAACACGATCGCCGCCGCCGAGCACGCCCTGGCGCTGATGCTGTCGCTCTCGCGCCACGTGCCCCACGCCCACGCCAGCACCATGGCCGGCGGCTGGGACCGCAAGACCTACGTGGGCAACGAGCTCTACAAGAAGAAGCTCGGCGTGGTGGGTCTGGGCAAGATCGGCTCCCATGTGGCCCGGGTGGCCCAGGCGATGGGCATGGAGCTGCTGGCCTACGACCCCTTCGTGTCGGATGAGCGGGCCCAGCAGATGCAGGTGAAGCTGCTGCCCCTGGCCGACCTGTTCGCCCAGGCCGACTACATCACCCTGCACCTGCCCCGCACTCCAGACACCGAAAACCTGGTGAACGCGGAGCTGCTGCGCACCATGAAGCCCACCGCCCGCCTGGTGAACTGCGCCCGCGGCGGCATCGTGGATGAGACAGCCCTCGCTGAGGCGCTTGAGGCCGGTGTAATCGCCGGTGCCGCCCTGGACGTGTACGCCAAGGAGCCGCTGGCTGCCGATTCGGCGCTGCGCGGCGTGAAGGAGCGGTTGGTGCTCACTCCTCACCTCGGCGCCAGCACCACCGAGGCCCAGGAGAACGTGGCCATCGACGTGGCCGAACAGATCCGGGACGTGCTGCTCGGTCTGCCGGCCCGCAGCGCGGTGAACATCCCCGGCCTCAACGCCGAGGTGATGGATCAGCTCAAGCCTCACCTGCAGCTGGCCGAGACCCTCGGCCAGCTGCTCAGTCAGCTGGCTGGCGGCCAGATCAGCGAGCTGGAGGTTCGGCTGCAGGGCGAATTCGCCGCCCACCCGGCCCAGCCCCTGGTGGTGGCGGCCCTGAAGGGGGTGCTTTCCACTGCCCTGGGCGATTCGATCAACTACGTGAACGCCAGCCTGGAGGCCAAGGACCGGGGCATTCATGTACTGGAGGTGAAGGACGACGCGGCCCGCGACTACGCCGGCGGCTCGCTGCAGCTGAGTTCACGCAGCAGCAAAGGCAACCACACCGTGACCGGTGCGGTGTTTGCCGACGGTGAGCTGCGGGTCACCTCCATTGATGAGTTCCCGGTGAACGTGGCCCCCAGCCGCCACATGCTGTTCACCCGCCACCGCGACATGCCCGGGATCATCGGCCAGATCGGTTCGGTGCTGGGCGAGCACAACGTGAACATCGCCTCAATGCAGGTGGGGCGCCGGATCGTGCGCGGTGACGCCGTGATGGTGCTCAGCCTCGACGACCCCATCCCCGCCGACCTGCTGGCCACGATCCACCAGATCAACGGCATCCAGGAAGCCCATCCCGTGACCCTCTGAGGGCCGGCAGGGACACACTCCGGCAGTGACTGAATCCCCTTAGCCATGACCCTTGCCTGGTGGCGCCTTGAAGTGCATTGCCTGCCCGAGCTGGAGGAATCCCTGCTCTGGAAGCTCGGCGCGCTCGGCATTTCCCGGGTGGCTCTGCGCCATCAGCCGGAGGCGCCGCGGCAGTGCCAGCTGTTGGCATGGCTGCCCGAGGTCGACTGGCCGGAGGCTGAGCGCGCCGAGTTGGGGCGCGCCCTGGCGCCCCTCGCCACCACCTTCGGCCTGGAGCTGCCGCCCCTGCACTGGCAGCGGCAGCTGGAGGAGGACTGGAGCCTGACCTGGAAGCAGCACTGGCAGGCCGATCCGGTGGGGGAGCGGTTGCTGATCCTGCCGGCCTGGCTGGAGGTGCCCCCGGAGCATGCCGATCGGGTGGTGATCCACATGGATCCCGGCAGTGCCTTCGGCACCGGCAGCCATCCCACCACCCGCCTCTGTCTGGAGGCGCTGGAGGGCCTGGCGGGCGAGCGGGGGCTCCAGTCCGGCACCCCTCCAGACCTGGGTCCGATCCGGGTTGCCGACCTGGGCTGCGGCAGCGGCATCCTGGGGATTGCGGCCCTGCTGCAGGGGGCCCGCTCGGTGGCCGCCGTGGACACCGACTCCCTGGCCGTGAGGGCAACGGCTGAGAACGCCGCTGTGAGCGGTCTGCAGCAGCGTCTGCAGGTGGGGCTGGGTTCGGTGGAGGTGCTGGCCGAGCTGCTGGGGGGGGAGCCTGCCGACCTCCTGCTCTGCAACATCCTGGCCCCGGTGATCGAGGCCCTGGCACCTGCCTTCAACACGGTGCTCTCCCCCAGTGGTGTGGGTCTGTTGAGCGGCCTGTTGGTGCCCCAGGCGGCCCGGTTGCAAGAGGTGCTGGCCAACCTGGGCTGGAGGGCCGAGCTGGTGGCGCAGCAGAGCCAGTGGGGACTGCTGATGTTGCATAAGTCACGCTGATCTGTGCCCTGGCTTTGATTGGCCTTCCGATGAACGGTGCTGCAAACCAACGGGAAGGGCCCGCGGCGGATGTATGAAGGGCGGGTCCTACAGGCCCGGCTGTCCGGGTGCCTGTGAGCCCCAATCCCTTCCATGGCTTCCTATAAGGTCACCCTCATCAACGAGAGCGAAGGCCTCAACAAGACCATCGAGGTTCCTGACGACCAGTACATCCTCGACGCCGCTGAAGAGCAGGGCATCGACCTCCCCTACTCCTGCCGTGCCGGTGCCTGCAGCACTTGTGCCGGCAAGATCACCGCTGGCACCGTGGACCAGAGCGATCAGAGCTTCCTCGATGACGACCAGATCGAGGCTGGCTTCGTGCTCACCTGCGTGGCCTACCCCACCAGCGACTGCACCATCAAGACCCACGCCGAGGAAGAGCTCTACTGAGCCCCTGTCCAGTGCCGGGATCAGCTTCATCGGCTTGATTCCCCGTCTGCTCTCCGCCACCCTTCGGGGTGGCTTTTTTATGGCCAGTCCGCTGAATCCTCCGCTGAATCCATCACCCGCCGTTCCTCCCTCCACGCCCAGTCGGGCCGCCAATGGCCACTCCCCCCAGGCTGGCGAGTCCCTGCTCCAGCCTGGCAGCGTGCACGCCAGCCCCGGGGGGCAGTACAGCTTTCGCGTGCTGGGCCCCTGTTGCCGGCTGTTTGACCGGGAGGAGCTGCCCTGGCCCTGCTGCCGGCTCGCCTGGCGCAGCAAGGAGCCCAGCTGGCGGCGCATCGGTCGTCGCTTCGTTGCCGACCTGGCGGCCCGGCGTTGCCCCTCCTACGCCGTGGAGCTGCTCCAGCCCGGCGCTCGCTCCACAGCTGCCACAGTGATCACCCTGTTCCCCGTGAGGCTCACTGCGCCCATGCAGGAGTGGTGGTACAGCCGCAACCAAGCCTCCTGCCACCCGTCCAACCAGCAGCCGCCGCAGGAACCATGAAAAAAGCCGGTGCCTCAGGGCACCGGCTGCAGGCCTAAGGGTGGAGATCCAGGCGAATCAGAAGTAGATCTTGCCGCCGCCCCACTGGGCGCCCTGCACCTTGGGGGCTGTGAGGATATAGCCGGCCATCAGGCGAAGGTCATTGTCGTCCAGATCGCGCATCTTCACAAAGATGTCGCTGCTGCGAATGCTGGGGTGCAAGTCGGCGATCGAGTACTCACCGTCGTAGCTGGTGGGATCCTTCATGTAGTCCACCAGAGCGTCCACGTTGTCGCGCGACGGGGTGGCCAAGGCCAGGGTCTCGGGATCGAGGCCCACGTTCTGGTTGGTTTTGGTGATCCCGCCGGCGTGGCACTCGCCGCAGCTGGTGTTGAACAGCTTGCGGCCGGCTTTGATCTCCTGCTCGCTGAAGGTAACGGTGCTGCCTTCGGGGGTGGCGGGCACGGTGAGCTGTTCACTGGTCCACAGGGCGGCCATCGCCTCGCCACCGAAGCCGAAGCAGAGCAGCAGCGCCAGGGGAAGGGCCAGCAAGGCGCGGGCGGCGGCCCGGAGCCCTCTGCGCAGGGAGAGGGTTTCGGAGGCCAGTGGGGTTGAGGCCATGGAGAGAAGCCGAATGTGTGGCGGAGCTAACCGCATCGGGAAATCTTGTATCACGGGGGAAGGGGGCAGCGGGCCGGTTTCGGGCGAACTGTTGCAGCTCAACGCTCCGCCCTTTCCTCCTCTCCCCCTCCCAGCTCGCTTGCTTCCGGCAGCACATCGATGCTGAGGAAGTCCCTGGCCATCAGGGTGTTGCTGAAGATGGCCCGGGCCTCCGCCAGCAGATCATCCGGGCTCACCGGGTTGCCAGCCACGTAGCGCGGGCTGAGGTGGGTGAGGGCCAGTTGTTTCACCCCGGCGGCCAGGGCGGTCTGGGCGGCCATGGTGCTGGTGGAGTGCTGGCGGGCGAAGGCCAGCTCGGCCTCGGCGTGGGCGAAGGTGCTCTCGTGGATCAGCAGATCGGCGCCGCGGGCCAGCTCCACCGCCGCCTCGCAGAACACCGTGTCGGTGCAATACACAACACTCGCTCCCGGGCGTTCCGGGCCGCAGAGGCTGGCACCGTTGATGATCCGGCCGTCATCGAGGCTCACACTCTGCCCCTGTTTGAGCTGGGCGTAGATCGGCCCTGGCGGGATGCCCAGGGCCCGGGCCCGCTCCACGTCGAAGCGCCCCGGGCGCGGCTTCTGGTCCACCCGGTAGGCATAGGCCGGCACCCGGTGGGTGAGTGGGGCGCAGCGCACCGTGATGTCGCCGTCCTCCAGCAGGGTGGCGCCGCTGCTGGAGGCGCGGCTGCTGCGGTGATACCGCAGCGGATAGCCGATGCGGGTGGAGCTGGTGTGCAGCACGCCCTCCAGAAAGTCGCGCAGCCGGTCGGGGCCGTAGAGATCGATGCCGCTGCAGCTGCCGGCCAGGCCGAGGCTGGCCAGCAGCCCCGGCAGACCGAACACGTGGTCGCCGTGCATGTGGGTCACGAACACCCGCCGCAGCTGGCTCACCCGCAGGTCGCTGCGCAGGAACTGCTGCTGGGTTCCCTCACCGCAGTCGAACAGCCAGAGCTCGGCCCGCTGGGGCAGGCGCAGGGCCACCGCTGAGACGTTGCGGCCGCGTGTGGGCACCCCTGAACTGGTGCCGAGAAACGTGACCTGCAAGCTTTCAAGGCCTCTGGCGCATGTTGCCACGGCGGTCACAATGGAACGCTTTTCAGCCGGCCGCGACCGTGACCCTCCGCCTGCGCACCTGGGCCCCTCTGCTGCCCCTCGCCGCCATGGCCGTGGCCATGCCGGTGCTGGTGGTGGGGGGCGATCGGGCCATCCAGGCCCGCAGCGGTGAGCCGGAGGTGCGGGTGTTGCTGGCCGAGACGGGCAGCCTCCAGCTCCAGGCCCTGAACCAGCCCCTGGTGATCCAGCCGGGGGGTGTGGAACTCGCCCCATCCCGCCCGGCCAGCCTGGTGCTGGAGAACGGTCGTCTGCGGTTGCGGTTCGACAATCAGAGCGCGGGGGGCTCGCCGCCGGCCCAGCTGCCGCTGGCCAGCAGCTTCTGGCTGGCTCCCAACCCCGGGGCCACCGCTGACCAGGGCGGGGTGTTCCAGCTGGGGCAGCGGCGCTACCGGGGCCGGCTGCAGGTGCTGGTGGCTGGAGGACGGCTGCAGGCGATCAACCACGTCCCCCTGGAGAGCTACCTCCCCAGTGTGGTGGGCAGTGAGATGCCGGCCAGCTGGCCCCAGGAGGCCCTGCGGGCCCAGGCGGTGGCTGCCCGCACCTACGCCCTGCGCCAGCGCAAGCCCAGCGCCCCCTTCGACGTGAGCGCCACCGTGACGAGCCAGGTGTACAAGGGCCTGGAAGCCGAGACGGCCTCCACCCGCACTGCCGTGGCCAGCACCCGCGGCCAGGTGTTGATGTACGGCTCCAACCTGGCCAACACCGTGTTCCACAGCAGCAGCGGCGGCCGCACGGAGAACAGCGGTGATCTCTGGACCCAGCAGCTCCCCTACCTGGTGAGCGTGCCGGACTTCGACCAGGGCAGCCCTGTGCACAGCTGGCAGCAGCGGCTGGATCCGCCCCTGCTGCAGGAGGCCTTTGCCGATATCGGCGGGGTGACCCGCATCGACGTGCTCAGCACCACCGCTTCTGGGAGGGTGCGCCAGGCCAGGGTGCTGGGTCCCACCGGCACCCGGGTGGTGACCGGTCCCGAGCTGCGCTCCCGCCTGCGCCTGCGCAGCACCCAGGTGCGCTTTGAGGTGATCGGCCCCGAGGTGGCCATGGTGCCGCCGGTACCGCCTCTGCCGCAGGGGGCCCAGGCTGCCAACCCCAGCGGAGACGGTGCCCCCGCTCCTGTGCAGGTGCCCCAGCCTGCCTTGCTCGCCATCGGTCGTGGCTTTGGCCATGGTGTGGGGATGAGCCAGTGGGGCGCCCTGGCCATGGCCCAGCAGGGCGACAGTTATGAGCGAATCCTCCAGCACTACTACCGGGGTACGGCCCTGCGTCCCTTTTCGAGTCAACCCTGAGCCGTTCTTGACGCCGGTTTCGCTGCTGAGGGTGCGGGCCCTGCCCAGTGAGCGGGCCGTGGCCGACCACGTGGCCGCAGAGCTGTTGGCGGCGATGCTCGATGGCTCGGGCTGGCCCCTTGGTCTGGCAACGGGGCGCACGATGGAGTCGGTGTATGCCGCCCTGGCGGGTGGAGTGGCTGCCCTGAGCCCGCAGCTGCAGCAGCGCTTGCGCCACCAGTGGCTCAGTTTCAACCTCGATGAGTACGTCGGCATCGGACCAGGGGATGCCTGTTCCTTTGCCGGGTTCATGGACAGCCACCTGGTGCGGCCCCTGGGCCTGGATCCAGCCCGGGTGCGCCTGCCGGATGGCCTGGCGCCCGATCCCGCCGCCGAGGCCCGCCGCTATGGCCGGGAGCTGGCGGCGGCGGGGGGCATCGGCCTGCAGCTCCTGGGCCTGGGGCTCAATGGCCACGTGGGCTTCAATGAGCCCCCCTGCGTTGCCGAGGCCTCCACCCGGGTGGTGGAGCTCTGCCCCACCACCCGCCGGCAGAACGCCGCCGCCTTCGGCGGTGATCCGGCCGCCGTGCCGGCACAGGCGATCACCCTGGGCCTGGCGGAGATCCTGGCTGCACGGCGGATCCTGCTGGTGGTGACGGGAGCGGCCAAGGCTCCGATCGTGAGGGCCTTGCTCCATCAACCCGTCAGTGAGCAACTGCCGGCCAGCTGGCTGCAGGGCCTCTCCAGCGTGGAGGTGATTGCCGACAGGGCCGCCCTCGAGTTGGCTGTGGAGCAGGGCTAGGTCTCCAGGCTGTCCAGCAGGGAGTCCTCCGCCTCAAGATTGGCCGTCACCGAGCGCACGTCGTCGAGCTCCTCGAGGGCATCGAGCAGCTTGAGGCAACGTCCCAGCTGCTCGGCGTCCTCAAGCCGGCAGCTGGTCTCGGCGATCCAGCGGTGCTCCCACTCCAGCACCGTGAGGCCCGCCCGGCGCAGACCGTCCTGCAGGGCCTCCAACTGGGCAAAGGGGGCAAACACCTCGGCGCTGTCTTCGCCCAGCTCGTAACGCAGCACCTGCACACTGGCCGAGCCGTCGGCGGGGGCCTCCAGCTCGAGCAGGACCTCCAGCAGCGCCTCTTCGTCGTGGCCCTGCTCACCCAGGGGGGGCCACGCCACCTGGGCCACGCTGCTCTGCTCGAACAGATAGCCCACGCAGCCGGTTTCACCCAGGTTGCCGCCGTGTTTGCTGAAGGCCAGCCGCACATCGGCGGCGGTGCGGTTGCGGTTGTCAGTGAGGGCCTCGATCAGCACCGCCACCCCCCCGGGGCCGTAGCCCTCGTAGCGCACGGCCTCGAAGCTGTCCCCCTGGCCGCCCAGCTGACCGGAGCCCTTGGCGATCGCCCGCTCGATGTTGGCGTTGGGCACCCCCGCCGCCTTGGCCTTCTCAATGGCCGTGCGCAGCTGGAAGTTGCCGGTGGGATCGGCGCCGCCCCGGGCGGCCACGGTGATCTCCCGGCCCAGGCGGGTGAACACCGCCCCGCGCTTGGCGTCGACCACCGCCTTGGTGCGCTTGATCTGGGCCCACTTGCTGTGGCCGGCCATCGGGGAGAGCGGGAAAAAGGGCAGGAAGGGCGCGGGGCCGGCGGGGTGCTTTAGCCGGCGGCGTCGAGCACCAGCTTCGGCTGCAGCACGCCCTCTGCGGCGCGGGCCATGCCGGCCAGGTTGCCATCCGGATTGAGCACCACCACGGGGCTGTCCGGGTCCAGCTCCGCCAGGGGGCCTGGGAGCAGGGGAGCGCGGCCGCAGCGCCAGCCGGCCTGCTCCTCGGGGCTGAGCCGGTGCCGGGGCAGGTGGGCCAGGGGCGCCAGGGGATCGAGCAGTTGTGGCGGTGGGGCCTCGCTCTCCTGCTCGGCGTCGAGGGTCTGCAGATGCACCGCCTGCTCCAGGCCGAAGCCCAGGGCCTCGGTGCGCCGCAGCCGGGCCAGGCTGCCCCCGCAGCCCAGGACGGTGCCCAGGTCGCGGGCCAGGGAGCGGATATAGGTGCCCGCCGAGCAGCGCACCGCCAGCTCCAGCTGGCCCGTGGCCTGGTCCCAGGCCAGCAGCTCCAGGCGGTGGATTGTGATGGGCCGGGCCGCCAGGTTCAGGCTCTCGCCGCGCCGCACGCGGGCGTACGCCCGCACCCCATCCACGTGCACCGCCGACACCTGTGGCGGAACCTGCTGGATCGCGCCGCGGAAGGGGGCCAAGGCCTCCTCCAGGGCGTCGTGGCAGAGGGGAGGCACTGGCCTCTGCTCCAGCACCTCCCCCTCCAGGTCGTCGCTGCTGGTGGTCACGCCCAGCTGCACCACCCCCCGGTAGGCCTTGTCGCCGCTCAGATAGGGCAGCAGCCGGGTGGCAGCCCCCAGGGCGATCGGCAGCACGCCGGTAACGGCGGGATCGAGCGTGCCCCCATGCCCCACCCGCTTGAGCCCATAGGCCCGGCGCACCCGGGCCACGCAGGCGTGGGAGCTCAGCCCGGCCGGTTTGTCCAGCACCAGAAAACCGCAGGGCCGTTCAGCCATCACCTTCCCCGACTGCTGCCATCGTGCGGCATCGCTGCCAGGCTTGCAGCGTCTCACTCCGGTTGGCGATGACCCTCAAGCAGCGCCGCGACCTGGCCTTTCTGGTGCTGGCAGGCCTGTTCCTGGGAACGATGGGCATGCTCAACATTCTCGGGCTCACCCGCTTCCTGCAACTGGGCACGATCGGCTCCTGGCCGATTGTGGTGGCCGTGGGGGCTCTGCCCTATCCGGTGACCTTCCTCTGCACCGACCTGATCAGTGAACTGTGGGGTGAGCAGAAGGCCTCCCAGCTGGTGTGGGTGGGGCTGCTGCTCAACGGCTGGATCGTGCTCATCCTCTGGCTGGGCGGGGTGCTGCCGGGGTTGGCCGGCGCTCCGGACGCCACCTTCTTCGATGTGCGGCGCTTGGCCTTCGGGGCTGTGGGTGCCTCGATGGTGGCCTACCTGGCCGCCCAGTTCACCGATGTGCGCCTGTTCCACTTTTGGAAGCGCTTCAGTGGCGGCAAGGCCCTCTGGCTGCGCAACAACGGCTCCACCCTGGTGAGCCAGCTGGTGGACACCACCGCTGTGGTGCTGATCAGCCACTACGCCAACCACGTGCTGCCGGTCCGCAGCGGTGAACCTGTGCTGCCCCAGCTGGCCGGTTTCATCGCCAGTGGTTACTTGTTTAAGGCGGTGGCAGCCCTGGCCGACACCCTGCCGTTCTATTTCCTAGTGGGCTGGCTGCGGCGCTGGCTGGCGGTGCCCGGGATGGGGGCGGAGCTGGCCGACTGAGGATGCAGCAGGCCTCCCCCTAGGTTGGCGCAGAAGAGCAGCAGGGTGAAGCAGTCGATGGCCACGGTGTTCAATCAGGTGCTTGGCGTGGAGCGTTTTCTCGCCGATGGCTTCGACCTGCGGGCCCAGCTCGCCCGCTATCTCGCCTTGGAGCCCACCGAGCTGGAGCAGCGTCTGCCCGCCAGCACCGCTGCGCTGGCGGCCCTGCATCCCGGCAGCTTTGACCCTGAAGCGACCACCAGCTTCTATGAGGACACGGTGGGGACTGGCCACCTGCTGGAACTGGCCGCCTGGCACCTCGGCAGCGCTGATTACATCGCCGACACCCTGCGGTTGCAGCAGCGCTTTGCCCGCGGCCACGTGCTCGATTTCGGCGGAGGCATTGGCAGCCATGCCCTGGCTGCTGCTGCCCTGCCGGAGGTGGAGCAGGTGTGGTTTGTAGACCTCAATCCGCACAACCTCGCGTTCGTGCAGGCCCGGGCCGCGGCGCTGGGCCTCAGCGCCAAGCTGCAGTGCTTTCGCGATCTGGACGATCCGGCCCTCCCCCAGCACTTCGACACGGTGGTCTGCCTCGACGTGCTGGAGCATCTGCCCGATCCTTCCGGCCAGCTGGAGACCTTCGCGGCCCGGATGACTGCCGAGTCGATCGCTCTGCTGAACTGGTATTTCTTCCAGGGATTCCAGGGGGAATATCCGTTCCACCTCGACGACCCGGCGCTGGTGGAGGCTTTTTTCCGCACGCTCCAGTCACGCTTTCTGGAGGTGTTTCATCCCTACCTGATCACCACCCGGGCCTATCGCCTGGCCGATTTCGTGGCAAGCCCCGCCTGAGGTTCCGCCCAGCAAAAAGCCGGCGGTTGTCGCCGCCGGCTCTGTGGTGATCGCGCTGTCTGGATCCCGGAGATTCCGGTGAGATCAGCCCACAGCCACGTTGATGCGCTTGCGGTTGCGCAGGCCCCGCTTGATGCTGTCGAAGTTCACCACGCCATCCACCAGGGCGAACAGGGTGTCGTCTGAGCCCCGACCCACGTTGGTGCCGGGCAGTACGGAGGTGCCCCGCTGGCGGATCAGGATGGAGCCGGCCGACACGGTTTCGCCGCCGTAGGCCTTGACGCCCAGGCGCTTGGAGTTGGAATCGCGGCCGTTGCGGGTGGAACCCGTGCCTTTCTTATGAGCCATGAGGGTGAAGGGAGGGGAGGGTGAAAAGGGGGATGCGTGAGCGCTCAGCCCAGGGCCTTGCCGGCCACCTTGATGGACTGCACCATCACCCTGGTGAGTTCCTGGCGATGGCCATTCTTGCGGCGGGTTTTCTTTTTGGGCCGCATTTTGTACACGATCAGCTTGGGGCCGCGGCGATGGGCCATCACCTTGAGCTCCACACTGGCGCCAGCCACGTAGGGCTGCCCGAGGGTTGCTGCCTTGCCGTCATTCACGAGCAGCACGTTCTCCAGGGTCACGGTGCTGTCCACATCGGCCGCCAGGCGGTCGATGTCGTAGTAGCGATTCGGCTGCAGCCAGAACTGTTGGCCTGAGCTCTCCACAATCGCGTAGGGGCCTGGCTGATCCGGGCTGGCTGCTTCCTTGGCTCCGGCATCTGCCGGGCTGGAGGAGGAGGTGGGGGTCTGGGTCATGGTGGCGGGGCGTGGCCAGGCTGGTCGGGGATCACCACGGAGGGGAGAAGCCCCCTATCAGAGGAATCCGGAAGGATTGGTCCGGATTTCCTTGAACGGAGCACTCCCAAGTGCACTGGTGGCTCTCCAGACCCATTGAGGCCTGGCTCACATTTCGGAAGACAAACACAAATTCTCCCCGCTCGCTCCTCCTTTCGTCAACATTGGCTCAAGCCGCGGCGGATTTCCCGTCGCCAACGGCCCTCCATGTCTGAACCGGAACCGGCGCTCACCATCGTTTCCCTGATCCGCGAACCCAGCCTTGAGGCTTCTGTCACCCGCTGGCTGGACGGACAACAGCGCTTTCGCCTGTTGCGCTGTGAGGCGGGTGCGGATCCTGTGCCTGAGTTGGAGCGGCTCGGGGACAGCTGTGACGCCCTGCTGATCCAGCAGGGCCAGCTGAACCCCCAGGCAGCCCAGGCTCTGCAGCAGCGGGGCCTGCTCTTGCCGGCCGTGGTGATCGGTGCGGTGCGGGGCAAGATCGAGTATCACCCCGATGAAATTCACCTCCCCCCAGACCAGCTCGAACAGCTCAGTTACAGCCTGGATGCGGCCATTTCCCGCTCCCTGAGCCGCGGCCTGGCCCTGGTGCGGAGCGATGGAAGCGATGGAGAGGATGGACAGGCGGAGCCGATGCCCGAGCGCTGGCGTCTGGCCAGCCGTCTCCAGGGCCGACTCGGTCTGCTCGGCGTGTTCTACAAGCGGGATCCCTCGCGCTTTCTGCGCAATCTGGATCAGCAGAACGCCGAGGTGCTACTGGCCTCTTTGCAGCGCACCTACCGCGATCTGCTGCTGAGTTACTTCAAAGATCCTGCCGCTGCC
Organism: Prochlorococcaceae cyanobacterium; assembly: GCA_044238185.1. Classification (GTDB taxonomy): domain Bacteria; phylum Cyanobacteriota; class Cyanobacteriia; order PCC-6307; family Cyanobiaceae; genus NIES-981. The sequence continues at coordinate 27,244 of JBIIDV010000014.1, forward strand.
AACCAGGCACTGGAGAGCTTTGTGAATACGGCGTTCTTCAGTGATTTACCGGTCACCAAAGCTGTTGAGATTCACATGGATCTGATTGATTCTTTTTCCACGCAGCTTAAGCTTGAGGGCCATAAGAGTGACTTTCTTCAGGACTACCGCCTCGCTCTTCTCGACGTGATGGCCCATCTCTGCGAAATGTATCGCCGTTCAATCCCTGCGGACGTGCCTTTGGGCTCGCCTAGGCAGGGCGAGTGATCATGTCGCTTGCATTCCAAGTTTGGTGATTTAAGGAGCCCCCCTCTCATGTCTCCTCGCAAGACCTACATCCTCAAGCTCTACGTCGCTGGCAACACGCCCAACTCGATGCGAGCGCTGAAAACATTGCGCAATATTCTGGAAACCGAGTTCCAGGGTGTCTATGCTCTCAAAGTAATTGACGTTCTCAAAAATCCACAGTTGGCGGAAGAAGACAAAATCCTTGCCACACCTACGCTTGCCAAGATTTTGCCGCCGCCGGTGCGCCGCATTATCGGCGACCTCAGTGATCGGGAGCGGGTGCTCATCGGATTGGACCTGCTCTATGACGAGTTGACGGAGGATTCGCTTTTGGCAGATGACGCGCTGGAAGCGATCGAGCCGGCACCGGGCCGGCAGGAGTCGTGATGTCTTGCGTATGGATGCTGCTCTTTTGATGCCTCGCATGGCTCCCCTGTCATGCAACCTTGAGTGCCTGTCTGACTTCTTCTCTCCCTGCCGCCATTCTTTCCCTCGCCAGCAATGACCGATTTCAGTCCGCAGCCCGTTGCCATGCTGCAGGTGCAGAAGCTGCCTACTGGCATCGAGGGATTCGATGATGTCTGTCATGGCGGCCTGCCCATAGGGCGGTCAACGCTCGTGTCGGGCACGTCAGGAACGGGGAAAACTGTTTTCTCGCTGAACTTTCTCTATAACGGGATTCGCCAATATAACGAGCCTGGTATTTTCGTAACATTTGAAGAATCGCCGTTGGATATTCTGCGTAACGCCGCCAGTTTTGGTTGGAATCTTCAGGAGATGGTAGAGCAAAATAAGCTCTTTATTCTTGACGCTTCTCCCGATCCTGAGGGGCAAGACGTGGCTGGGAGTTTTGATCTTTCGGGTCTGATTGAGCGCATCAACTATGCGATAAGAAAATACAAAGCCCGCCGAGTCGCAATTGATTCAATTACGGCGGTCTTTCAGCAATATGATGCTGTTTCGGTGGTGCGGCGTGAGATCTTCCGCTTGATTGCCAGGCTCAAAGAGATTGGTGTCACCACCGTGATGACCACCGAGCGCATCGATGAATACGGTCCGATTGCTCGCTATGGAGTTGAGGAATTTGTATCCGATAACGTGGTGATTCTCCGCAATGTCTTGGAGGGCGAGCGGCGGCGCCGCACGGTGGAAATCCTCAAGCTGCGCGGCACCACCCACATGAAGGGTGAATTTCCCTTCACGCTCGGCAGCCATGGCATGAGTGTGTTCCCGCTTGGAGCGATGCGGCTCACCCAGCGCAGTTCCAATGTACGGCTCAGTTCCGGCGTGCCCAAGTTGGACGAGATGTGTGGTGGTGGCTTCTTCAAGGATTCGATCATCCTGGCTACCGGGGCTACGGGTACCGGCAAGACCCTGTTGGTGTCCAAGTTCATCGAAGACGCCTGCCGCAGCAAAGAGCGCGCCATCCTCTTTGCCTATGAAGAATCACGGGCTCAGTTGCTGCGCAACGCCACCAGCTGGGGGATCGATTTCGAGCAGATGGAGCAGGATGGCTTGCTCAAGATCATCTGTGCTTATCCGGAGTCCACGGGCCTTGAGGATCACCTCCAGATCATCAAGACCGAGATCAGCCAGTTCAAGCCATCACGCATGGCGATTGATTCCCTCTCTGCCCTGGCTAGGGGGGTGAGCCATAACGCCTTCCGTCAGTTTGTGATTGGTGTAACAGGGTATGCCAAGCAGGAGGAGATCGCTGGTTTCTTTACCAACACCTCTGAAGAGTTCATGGGCAGCCATTCGATCACCGATTCCCATATCTCCACGATCACAGACACGATCTTGCTGCTTCAGTATGTGGAGATTCGTGGTGAGATGGCCCGAGCTCTGAATGTATTCAAGATGCGCGGCTCCTGGCACGACAAAGGGATCCGGGAGTTTGTGATCACGGGTAACGGGCCTGAGATCAAGGATTCCTTCTCCAATTTTGAGCGCATCATCTCCGGTGTCCCGCACCGGGTCACCACCGATGAGCGCAGCGAGCTTGCCCGCATCGTGCGCGGTGTGGCCGACGACATCTGATTGATGGCTCAGCCTGGAATCTGGCTGTTTTCGTAGCGCCGTCGATCAGCCAGCAGCTGGAGCTCGTCGCTGTCGGAGTGCTCCAGCGGCAGGTCGAACCAGAACGTGGTGCCCACCCCCGCTTCGCTGGCCATCTGGATGCGGCTGCCGTGCTTGTCGAGGATGCCGCGCACGATCGAGAGCCCCAGGCCCGTGCCGGCTTCGGTGTGCACGGCGTTCTCCACCCGGTAGAAGCGCTCGAAGATCCGCTCTTGGTCGGCATCCGAGATGCCGCAGCCGGTGTCGGCCACCTCAACCCGCAAGCGCGGCAGCGGTGAGGTGATCGCGCAGCTGGGGCTGCTGTCGGAGCCGGTTGGTTCGGGGGCGAGGTCACACAGGTCGGGCCAGGGGTAGGCGCGCAGCATCAGTTGGCCGCCGCAGGGGGTGAACTTGAGCCCGTTCCCCACCAGGTTGTCGAACACCTGCAGCAGCAGGTCCCAGTTGCCGAGCACCCGCGGCAGCTGGGGATCAGCCGCAAACCCCAACTCCACCCCCTTCTCATCGGCGTTGAGCCGGTAGGTGCGCAGGGTCTGTTCGATGGCCGGGGCCAGCTCGAGGGGTTCGAACTGCCACTGGCGTTCCGATTCCAGCCGTGAGAGGTCCAGCACATCGTTCACCAGCCGCGTGAGGCGGTCGGTTTCGGCGTTGGCAATGCCCAGAAACTCCTGCTTTTCCTCCTCGCTCAGCTGATCGCCCAGGTCGTGGAGGGTTTCCACATAGCTCTTGATGTTGAACAGGGGCGTGCGCAGCTCGTGGGACACATTGCTGATGAACCGGCTCTGGGCTGCATTGAGCTCCACCTCACGGGTGAGGTCCTGCACGGTCATGGCGATGCCCTTGAGGGTTTCGCCGCTTGCATCGCGCACCGCCTGGAGCACGATCCGCAGGGTGCGCGCCGGTTCGCCGACGCTGCAGCGCACATCGGCATCGTCGCGCTCACCACTGGTCACGTTGTCGAGGGCTGATTGCAGCTCCATGGCCAGGCGCTCGGGCAGTTCGTCGATCAGGTCGTTGCCCTCCAAGTTGCGGCCCTCCCAGCGGAACAGCCTGCGGGCGGTGGGGTTGGCCAGCACGATTGCTCCGTCTGCATCCAGCAGCACGGCGCCATCGGCCATCGTCGCGATCAGCGACTCCTGCTTCACCTGGGCCGCCGTGAGCTCCTCGATGTTGGCGGCTTTGTACACCTCCAACTGGGCGGCCATGGTGTTGAAGCCCTGCAGCAATTCCCCCAGTTCACCGCCCACTGGCAGGGCAATTCTTGTCTCGAAGTTGCCGCCAGCGATCTGGCGCACCCCCCGCAGCAGTTCCTTCACCGGCTGGGTGATGGTGAGGGCGTTGAACACCGAGCCCAGGATCACCAGCACCCAGATCGAGATGAACACCGCCACGGTCACCTCCCGGGTGAGGGCCGCGCTGGCCAGCAGGGTTTCGTTGGGGTTGATGCCCAGGGCCAGCACCCCGAGATAGCGCCCGTCGCTCACCATCGGCACGAACACATCGGTGACCTGGCCGTCTGGGGTGAGGTGCTGGCGAACCAGCGGGTTGTCGGGCCGGTTGTGCATGTCCCCCGGCAGTTCCAGGCGCCGGCTCAGCAGCAACTCACTGCTGCCGTTGTTAGAGCCGATGGGAATGCCGAGGTAGATCACCCCATCGGGATCGGCGAAGAAGATGTAGCGGAGGCTGCGGCTGGAACGCCAGAAGCGGTCGGCCACCGAGGCCAGCTCCCGGTCGTTGCCCTCGGCCACCAGAGGCGTCACGTTGGCCGACAGCAGCAGCCCCAGGTCACGGGCATAGCGGGTGTCACTCATCCGGGCATCGCGCTGGATGCCGTTGAGGGCCACGAAGGTGATGCCGGTCATCAGCAGGCTCACCACCAGGGTGGCCACCGCCAGCAGCTTGGTCTGCAGGCTGAATTCCGCCCACCATTGCGCCAGGGCCCTGCGCCAACGGGGCAGTTGGCCGTCGGCTCCGCCCTGGCTGGGCTGGACGGTCTTGCGGCTGATTGTGTCGCTGCTGCTGGTCATCGGCTGCGCACCTGGTGGCCGATGTCGCGCCGGTAGGTCATGCCTTCAAAGTGCACCTGGTCCAGGCCCGCGTAGGCCCGGGCGAAGGCGCTGTCGAAGTCGTCCGCCTGGGCCACCACCGCCAGCACCCGGCCGCCGCTGCTGAGGCAGCGGCCGTCGGCCTCGCGGCGGCTGCCGGCGTGGAACAACTGCAGGCTGTCGCTGGTGTGGAGCTGGCTGCTGATCGGATCGCCCTTGCGGATTTCACCCGGGTAGCCCTGGGCTGCGGCGATCACGCAGGCACTGCAGCCCGGCGCGATGCTGAGCGCTGGTGCCAGATCCAGGCGCCCCTGGGCACAGGCCAACAACACGGCCGCCAGTTCAGGTCCCAGCAATGGCATCAGCGTTTCGCACTCCGGATCGCCGAAGCGGCAGTTGAACTCGATCACGCTCGGGCCGGCCTCGGTGAGCATCAGGCCGGCATAGATCACGCCCCGGTAGTCGATGCCCCGGGCCCGCAGAGCAGCCAGGGTGGGATCCAGCACCGTGCGCTTCACCACCTCCAGCCCAGCCGCATCCAGCAGGGGGGCGGGGGCGTAGGCCCCCATGCCGCCGGTGTTCGGTCCGGTGTCGCCCTCGCCGATGCGCTTGTGGTCCTGGGCCGGCGGCAGCAGCACCAGTCGTTCCCCATCGCAGAGGGCAAACACGGACACCTCCGGGCCGTAGGTGCGCTCCTCCAGCACCAGGGAGGCTTCCCCATCCCCCCCGCCGAAACGCCCGGCGAAGATCTCGCTGATGGCGCTGCGGGCCTCGTCGAAGCTGTCGGCCACGGTCACCCCCTTGCCCGCCGCCAGGCCGTCGGCCTTCACCACCGGCGGCTGCTCGAGGGTCGCCAGCAGGGTCAGCGCCTTGGCCTCGCTGCTGGCCGCCCAGTAGCCCGAGGTGGGCACCCCGGCGGCTTGCATCAGGGCCTTGGCCCACCGTTTGCTGGCCTCCAGCTGGGCACCATCGGCGCCAGGGCCGAACACGGCCAGGCCAGCAGCCCGCAGCCCATCGGCCAGCCCCTCGGCCAGGGGGGCCTCCGGACCCACCACCACCAGGTCGACGGCGAGCTCCTGGCAGGCGGTCCGCAGGCCGCCGTGGTCGTTCTCGGTGATGGCCAGCTGTTGGCAGCCACGCAGCGCCAGGGTTCCTCCATTGCCTGGTGCCACCCACACCTGCTCAACCCCCGGGCAGCGGGCCAGGGCCCAGGCGAGGGCGTTCTCCCGTCCACCCCCACCCACCACCAGAACGCGGGCCGGTGCGGCGATTTCCTCAGGTGCCATCGGGGTGGATGCGGACATGGGCAAGGGGAGTGGACTGGGGCGGAAAACAGGGTCGGGCGGGCTCGTCCTTCCAGAGGTTGCTGGCCAGGTTGCTGGTTGGGTCGCTGGCTAGGTTGCTGGGGCGACTCCTAGCCCGCAGGAGTGGGCGCCGTGCCCCATCTTCTCTCCCCACTGCGGCAACCGCTGTCCTGGCTGGCGGCGCTGCTCCTGGTCCCGATGTCCGCGCCGCCAGCCCTGGCCGATGACGCCGTGGACCAGTGTCAGGCCCTGCGCCAGCGCGGAGACGTGCCGGCCCTGCGCGAGCAGCAGCGCCGCCTGCAGGCTGCCCTCGCGGCCGAGCCCACCCCCACTGCGGCGCTGGCCACCGCAGAGGCCCTACTGGCCTGTGGCGCTGCCCAGGGGGCCCTGGCGGTGCTGGAGCGGAGCACTCCGGCCGCGGACGCCCGGGAGAACTGGTTGCTGTTGCAGTGGCGGGCCGCCCATGCGGGCCTGCACCATGCCCAGGCCGTGGAGGCCCTGGCCCTGCTGGCCGACGGTGATCTCAGCCGGCTGGAGAGCCTGCAGCTGCCGGTGGCCGAAGCTGATCGATCAGGCAAGGAGCCTCGCCAGCGGGTGGCGCTCGATCTGCTTGCCGACCACCTGGCGAGTCTGGAGGCCCATCGCCAGGCGGCCGAGGTGCTGCTCGCCAGCCGAATACCCGGGGCTGACACAGCGGCCCGTTGGGGTCGGGCTGCCCTGCTGGCCAGCCACCTGCCCCTGCAGGAGCGCGACGCCATCACCGAGCGGGCGCTGGAACAGGCGGCAGCTGCCGAAGCCTGGGGGCTTGTGGCCGCCTTGCTCGATCAGCAGTTGGCCGAGGGTGGGAGCGATGAGGCATCCCGCCGCGCCCTCGAGCGGCGCCTGCGGCTGAGTGAGCGGATCGACGATGCCTACGGTGAATGGTTGCAGCGCCGCAGCCAGGCGGACGCCGCCCAGGACCGCCGTGTGTTGCTCTTGGAGCGGCAATTGCGTTCGCCCCGACAGGATGGCGGCCACGCCGCTCCCCCGTTGCCCTCTCCCCTTCCTTCGCCATGACCGCCTACCAGCTCGGACCGCTCCTCTACGAAGGCAAGGCCAAACGGGTGCACGCCACCGATCAGCCGGAGGTGGTGGCCGTGGAATACAAGGATGACGCCACGGCCTTCAACGCCTTGAAAAAGGCCAGCCTGGAGGGCAAAGGGGCGCTCAACTGTCAGATCTCAGCGCTGCTGTTCGAGGCCCTCCAGCAGGCGGATGTGCCCACCCACTACCTGGGATTGGCCGAGGGCAATGACAGCGGCACCTGGATGCTGGCCAGGGCGGTGCGGGTGATTCCAGTGGAGGTGGTGATCCGCAACGTGGCGGCCGGCAGCCTCTGCAAGCAGTTGCCTGTGGAGCCGGGCACCCCCCTGGCACCGCCCCTGTTGGATCTGTATTACAAGGATGATGCCTACGGCGACCCCCTGCTCACCGATGCCCGGCTGGAGTGGCTGGGCCTGCTCAGTGCCGGCCAGCGGCAGCAGCTGGAGCAGCTGGCCCTGCAGGTGAACAGGGTGTTGATTCCCCTGTTCCACGGCGTGGGGCTGTGCCTGGTGGATTTCAAGATCGAGCTGGGGCTGGCGGCCGATGGCCAGATGCTGGTGGCTGATGAGATCAGCCCAGACACCTGCCGTCTCTGGGATGAGGCCGTGAGCGACAGTCAGGAGCGAATCTTGGACAAGGATCGCTTCCGTCAGGACCTCGGTGGCGTTGTGGAGGCCTATGGGGAGGTTCTCAAACGGCTCCAGGGGGTCTGTCCCCAACCCAGGGTCTACCGGTAAGGTTTGGCCAATTTGCGGCCCAGCCGCGCTGATCGGGACGTTATGGCCGGCTTGCTGGGTTCCAAGGCTGCGCTGCCTCTGAAGGTGGTTCTGCCTCTGCTGGGAACGGCGATGCTGGCGGCCCCTTCCCTGAGGGCTCAGGAGCAGCCCGCAGGCCAGGACCAACCAGCCGGCCAGGAACGACCGGCTCCCCAGGAGCAGCCGGCCGCAGAGGATCCTTCCACCTCACCCCCTGCTTTCCAGCTCCCCGCTTCCCAGCAGATCGATGGGCCCGGGGGTTTCCCTGCACCAGCAGCCCCCGCTGCAGCTGAACCCCGGGTGCAGATCGCCGAGGTGGTGATCGACGGCCTGGATGGCCACCCTGATCGGGAGCGCATCGAGCTGGCCGCCTATGGCGCCATGACGGTGACCCCCGGCACCCGCGTGAGCCGCAGCGAGCTGGAGACCAATCTGGCCGCCATTTACGCCACCGGTTGGTTCTCCGATGTGCGCATCCAGCCGGTGGATGGTCCCCTGGGCGTACGCCTGATCGTGACCGTGGCACCGAACCCGGTGCTCCAAAGCGTGCGGTTGCAGCCCGAGGGAGAGCTGAAACTCCCCGAGCAGGTGGTGAGTGAGACCTTTGCCACCGACTTCGGCAAGACCCTCAACCTGAACACCCTGCAGACCCGCATGCAGGAGCTGCAGAAGTGGTACGCGGATGAGGGATATTCGCTGGCCCGGGTGAGTGGCCCCAGTCGCGTCAGCCCGGCAGGAGTCGTTGACCTGCTGGTGCGGGAGGGCACCGTCAATGACGTGGAGGTGCAGTTCATTGATCGGGATGGGCAAACCACCAACGACAAGGGTGAGACCATCCGCGGTAAGACCAAACCCTGGGTCATCACCCGGGAGGTCTCGCTCAAATCGGGGGATGTCTTCAACCGTCGCCAGTTGGAGGAGGACATCAAGCGCATCTATGGCACGGGTCTGTTCAGCGACGTCAAGGTCACCCTCAGGCCGGTGCCTGGTCAGCCTGGTGATGTCGTGGTCGTGCTGGGGATTGTCGAGCAGTCGAGTGGCTCGATCTCTGGTGGCGTCGGCTATAGCCAGGCCCAGGGGGTGTTCGGACAGGTCCAGCTCCAGGACAGCAATCTTCTTGGGCGGGCCTGGGATCTTGGCACCAACTTCTCCTACGGTCAGTTCGGGGGGCTGGGGGACATCACCTTTACAGATCCATGGATCAAGGGTGACCGCTATCGCACCTCATTCCGTGCCCGGATGTTCTTCAGCCGGGAAGTTCCCCAGATCTTCCAGAGCGAGAACACCACGTTCGAGACTGATCTGCAGAGCTTCAATGGGGCAGACTTTGACGTTGTAACCAATACGCCCCGTAAGATTGGTGGCGATGATTTACTCGTCCGCACCAATTTCGACACGGTCGCCATCCAGCGCGTTGGCGCCAATGTGCAGTTCGTGAGGCCTCTGAATGGCGGTGATCCCTTCCGCAAGGCCCCTTGGCGCATGATCCTGGCCTTCGGTGGCCAGGAAGTTACCCCGATGAACTTCTCGGGTTCAAAATATTCCAAGGCGGTGGTCGGTGTTAACAAGTCTCCCGATGTGGTCCCCAGCCGCCAGGTGATCTGCCTGGCCTACAACTGCGCCTCTGAAAACCAGTTGGTGAGTGCGCGTCTTGGTCTCACCTACAGCACTCTCGACGATCCCCGCAACCCCACGAAAGGCAACTTCTTCAGCATCGGCACTGAGCAGTTCCTCACCGTTGGCAATGACTCGCCAACCTTTAACCGGGTGAGGGGCAGCTTCACCCACTTCATCCCGGTGAACTGGCTGAAGCTCTACAAAGGGTGCCGCCCCCAGCCCGGTGAAGCCGCCGATTGCAAGCAGGCTCTGGCCTTCCAGGTGTCGGGGGGCACCATGCTCGGCAATGAGATTCCACCCTATGAAGCCTTCTGCCTGGGCGGGGGAAATTCAGTGCGTGGTTATGCCAACTGCGACCTGGGCGTGGGCAAGAGCTTTGGTGAGATCACGCTCGAATACCGGTTCCCGATTTTCAGCATCATCAGCGGCGAGATCTTCTTCGACGCCGGCACCACCTTCGGCACCCAGTCCGGGATTCCCGGCAATCCTGGAGGCCTGCTGGGCAAGAAGGGCGATGGCTTCTCCCCCGGCGTCGGCCTGATCGTCACCACCCCGGTGGGGCCCCTGCGCCTGGAGGTGGCCACGGAGGACTTCACGTCCGATTGGCGCTTCAACCTCGGGGTCGGCTGGAAGTTCTAGTGAGCAACTGGCCGGCCGACTACAGCGGCGCCTGGACCCTGAGCGGCAGTGCGGAGATCGAGGGGGTCGGCCTGCACAGCGGTGAACCCTCCAGGGTTCGACTGGCCCCCAGCTCCCATGAAGGCTTCTGGCTGGGCTGGTTGGATGCGCCCGATCTGCCGCCGCAGCGGCTGGAACCTGGCCAGGTCTGTGAGACCACGCTCTGCACAGCCCTGGATCTGGCCGGCCGTCGTCTGGCCACAGTCGAGCATCTGTTGGCTGCGCTGGCGGGCACGGGCCTCACCCAGGTGGAGATTTGGGTGGAGGGGGCTGAGGTGCCCCTGTTAGACGGCTCAGCATTGCCCTGGGTGAATCTGATCGCCGAGGCGGGGCTGAGACCCTTGGGCAGCCGGTCCGAGCATTCGCGCTTGCGGCGTCCACTCACCTTGCAAGCAGGCACCAGCTTCATTACGGCCCTGCCGGCCGACGGGCTCCATCTCGGTGCGGCGATCGATTTCGACCAGCCGGCGATCGGTCGCCAGATGTTGGCCCTGGCACTCACCCCCCAGAGCTTTGTGGCGGAGATTGCACCGGCCCGCACCTTCGGCCTGCTGTCCCAGGTGGAGCAGTTGCGGGCCGCCGGCCTGATTCAGGGCGGTGCTCTTGAGAATGCCCTGGTGTGTGATGGCGATCGCTGGCTCAATCCACCGCTGCGATTTGCCGACGAGCCGGTGCGCCATAAGATTCTCGATCTGCTTGGCGACCTGGCCCTGGTGGGCCTGCCCGAGGCCCAGGTGTTTGCCTACCGGGGCTCCCACCGTCTCCACACCGAGCTCGCGTCGGCTCTGGACGCGGAGCTTGCCCTACTCCCTGCCTGATTCCTCTTGCCTGACCCCTCTTCCCCCTCTGTGCTGCTGAATGCGGAACAGATTCAAGGGCTGTTGCCCCATCGCTATCCCTTCGCGCTGGTGGATCGCGTGCTGGAACATGAGCCGGGGAAACGGGCTGTGGCAATCAAGAACGTCACCTTTAATGAACCCCATTTCCAGGGTCATTTCCCTGGGCGTCCGCTGATGCCAGGGGTGTTGATTGTGGAAGCGATGGCCCAGGTGGGAGGCCTGATCGTGGCCCAGATGCCCGATCTCCCGAAGGGATTGTTTGTGTTCGCCGGGATTGATGGCGTGCGTTTCCGTCGGCCTGTGGTGCCTGGTGATCAATTGCTGATCACCTGTGAGCTGATCAGCCTCAAGCGCAAGCGTTTCGGCAAGGTGCAGGCCGAAGCCAGCGTGGACGGGCACCTGGTGTGTTCCGGTGAGCTGCTGTTCTCCTTGGTGGATTGAGCCTCATGCCCCTGATTCATCCCACGGCGGTGGTTGATCCCCGCGCTGAGCTGGCAGAGGGAGTGCAGGTGGGGCCCTACGCCGTGATCGGCTCGGATGTGCAAATCGGTGCAGACTGCTCAATCGGGGCGCATGTGGTGCTTGAAGGCCGGATACGGATGGGCCGAGGTAACAGGCTGTTCCCCGGTGCTTGCATCGGTCTGGAGCCCCAGGATCTCAAGTACACCGGCGATCCCACGGGCGTGGACATCGGGGATGACAACACGATCCGGGAATATGTCACGGTGAACCGGGCCACCCATGGTGAGGAGTACACCCGGATCGGCAGTGGCAATCTGCTGATGGCCTATTCCCATCTCGGCCATAACTGTGATCTGGGCGACCGCATCGTGATTGCCAATGGTGTGGCGGTGGCCGGCCACGTGGTGATCGCCGATCGGGCCGTGATCGGTGGTGTGCTGGGCATCCATCAATTCGTGCATGTCGGCACCTTGGCGATGGTGGGTGGCATGAGCCGCATTGAGCGGGATGTGCCACCGTTCTGCGTGGTGGAGGGGCACCCTTCGAGGGTGCGGGCCCTCAATAGCATCGGCCTGCAGCGCAGCGGCCTCACAGATCTGGAGGGCGGTCGCCAGGTGGACGACCTCAAACGGGCCTGGAAAGCGATCTACCGCCAGCGTCAGCCCCTGGCCCATGTCCTGGCCCAACTGAGGACAGCTCCCCTCAGCCCCGCCGCCGAAACCCTGGTGGCCTTTCTGGAGGCATCGTCCGCGCCATCCCGCCGAGGTCCGATCCCAGGAGCGCGCTGATGCTGCGTCTGCTGGTGAGCACTGGGGAGGTATCCGGCGACCTGCAGGGATCTCTGCTGGTGGCGGCGTTGCAGCGGGAGGCCCGGCGGCGGGGTCTGGCCCTGGAGATCGTGGCCCTCGGGGGCGAGCGCATGCAGCGGGCGGGTGCCCGGTTGCTCGCCAACACCATGCGGATGGGGGCCATTGGCCTGTGGGAAGCCATTCCCTTTGTGCTGCCCACCCTGCGCCTGCAACGGCGTCTGCGGCGCTGGTTCGCCCAGCAGGTGCCTGATGGTGTGGTGCTGATTGATTACATGGGGCCCAATGTGAGCCTGGGGCTGAGTATCAAGCGCCGCTACCCCCAGGTGCCGATCACCTATTACATCGCGCCCCAGGAATGGGCCTTCAAATTTGGAACCGAGGGCCGCACCAATCTGATCCGCTTCACCAATCAGATTCTGGCCATCTTCCAGGAGGAGGCTCGCTACTACCGCTGTCGCGGTGCGGACGTCACCTATGTGGGCCATCCCCTCCTGGACACGATCGGTGCGGCCCCCGAACGACGGGCGGCCAGGCGTCAGTTGGGGCTGCACGAGCAGGGGCCGGTGCTGTTGCTGATGCCGGCCTCCCGCCGGCAGGAACTGCGCTACATGCTTCCCCATATCGTGGCCGCCGCCGCCGCTTTGCAGAGGCACGACCCCAGTCTTCAGGTGGTGCTCCCAGCCGGGCAGCCGGGGTTTGAGGCCCAGCTCTCCCAGCAGTTGCGGGAGGCCGGGGTGCAGGCCCGGGTGATTCCGGCCGCGGATGCCGATCGGCTCAAGCCAGCCCTCTGCGCGGCGGCCGACCTGGCCCTGGCCAAGTCCGGCACGGTGAATCTGGAGCTGGCCCTGCGGGGGGTTCCCCAGGTTGTGGTGTACCGGGTGAGCTGGCTCACGGCGTTCGTGGCCCGGCACCTGTTGCGCTTCAGCGTGCCCCACATCTCGCCCGTGAACCTGGTGCTGGGGGAGCGCCTGCTGCCTGAGTTGTTGCAGGAGGATCTCCAGGCCGAGGCGATTGTGCGCTGTGCCTTGCCCCTGCTGGATCCCGCCAGTCCGGAACGGGCAGCGATGCTGGCTGGCTATGGTCGGCTCAACCATGAACTGGGCGAACCCGGTGTCACCGACCGGGCGGCCATTGCGATTCTCGACCAGTTGCAGGCCAGTTCCGTTGCTGCTGCGTCATCCGCGTCGTGAGTGTCACCGCCATGTCAGGCGCCAGAACGATTGGGCATGCCCTGGGTCGAATGGGCCGGCGATTGTTGGACTGCCTCACCACGGCCGGAGTGCTGGTGGGGTTGCTGCTGCTCCTGGCCCTGCCCGCTGCCGCTACGGCAGCTCCTGACCAGGCGGTGCTGGCGGGTGGCTGTTTCTGGTGCCTGGAACACGACCTCGAGAAGCTTCCTGGGGTGATTGCCGTGGACAGTGGCTACAGCGGTGGCCGCCTGGCCAAGCCCACCTACCGTCAGGTGTCCGCCGGCGGAACGGGCCATCAGGAGAGCGTGCGAGTGCGCTTCGATCCGCAACGGCTGAGCTATGCAGCCCTGTTGCGCTCGTATTGGCGCAACATCGACCCCCTTGATGGGGGCGGTCAGTTCTGCGATCGGGGCGACTCGTACCGGCCGGTGATCTTCGTGGCCAGTGCCACCCAGCGGCAGCAGGCCGTTGCCAGCCGGGCTGCCGCGGCCCGGGAGCTGGGCCGCGCGGAGTCTGAGCTGCGGGTGCAGATCGAGCCCCTCGACACCTTCTGGATCGCTGAGGACTACCACCAGGACTACGCCCGCCGGGAGCCGATCAAATACGGCTACTACCGCTGGGCCTGCGGCCGCGACCGCCGTCTGGACTCCCTGTGGGGTGCCCAAGCGCGCACAGGCAAACCCTGGCAACCAGGTCCAAATCCGAGGAAATCATAAAATGTTCATTGTGAACTTTCCCGCTGATCCCCTGCGGGGGTTGCCTTCTGGGCTGTTCAGGCCCTGTTTTGCTCACTAGCCTGCTGAGTGCTCAGTGTTGATTCGGATATGTATCTGCTCACCATCCGTGACGGACTCCACACCCGCCATATCGGTCCCTATGCCAGCCCGAAGCAGGCAGCCGATGATCTGGAGACCCTGCTGAGCGCCTGTGGTGAGCGGGCCCGCTGGCAGATTCATGAGTTGGAGGCAGCGCCGTCGTCCCTGACAACGGCGCTGGAAGCGGCCTGAAGCTCGGAGTTTGCCGCTCTGTCAGCTCTGCCGGGGATAGCCGCGCAGCAGGCCGCTCTCGACCATCAGCCCCACGCCGGCGTTGATCAGGATCAGCCCGAAGGTGCCGTACCAGAACCAGGGTCCGGGGGCTTGCAGCACCTTCATCGGCAGGGCGTCGCCGGCGCTGGCCGCCAGCTCCACCCGCCTGGCCAGCTCCTCAAGCCCCTTGCGAATCACCGCTTCACCGAACAGACACAGACCCGCCGGCAGTAGCAGCACACCCAGCTGGGCCTTCACGTACCAGCGAATCTTCTTCACGGCCATGGCGAACGGGGCGTCAGCAGGTGGGGCTCAACCTAGGAGCCGGTCAGCGTGCCGGTCCTCGAGGCTGCCTCCAGAGGGGCACCGGCCATCACCCAGTTCACCAGGGTGCGCACGCCGTAGCCCGTGGCGCCGGCGGGGTTGTCACCCCGGCCCTTGTCGCTCCACACGGTGCCGGCGATATCCAGGTGGGCCCAGGGCACGCCGTCGCTCACAAAGTCCTGCAGGAACAGGGCCGCGGTGATCGATCCGCCGGGCCGCGGCCCTGTGTTCTTCATGTCGGCCACCGGGCTCTTGAGGCCGACCTTGTAGGAGGGGCGCAGGGGCATGCGCCAGAGGGCTTCGCCAGCGCCCCGGCAGGCCTCGTCGAGGGCGGCCGCCAGGCCATCGGAACTGGACCACAGGCCGGCCATTTCCTCGCCCAGGGCGATCAGACAGGCGCCGGTGAGGGTCGCCAGGTCGACCACCGCATCGGGTTCCAGCCCGCAGGCGTACACCAGGGCATCGGCCAGGGTGAGCCGCCCCTCGGCATCGGTGTTGTTGATCTCGATGGTCTTGCCGTTGGAGGCGGTGAGGATGTCGCCCGGGTGCACAGCGCCACCGCTGATCATGTTCTCGCAGGCGGCCACGATCACGTGCACCTCCACCCCCGCTGGCTTGAGCTCGGCGATGGCCCGGGCGGCGCCCAGCACCGCGGCGCTGCCGCCCATGTCGTATTTCATCATCTCGATCTGGGAGCCGGCGGTCTTGAGGTTGTACCCGCCGGAATCAAACGTGAGGCCCTTGCCCACCAGGGCCACCCGGCGCTGCACGGCTCCGGCCGGCCGGTAGGTGAGGTGGATGAACTTCGGCGGCAGGTCCGACCCCTGGGCCACCCCCAGGTAGGCCCCCATGCCCAGGGCCTCGCAGTCGCTGCGCTCCAGCACCTTGAGCTCCAGGTTGAAGGCGCTGGCGATCGCTGCCGCCGTGTCGGCCAGATGGGCGGGGGTGGCCACATTGGGGGGGGCGGCCACCAGCTGCCGGGCCAGTTCCACGCCGGCGCAGCGGGCGGCCACCGCGGCCAGCCCGGCCTGGGCGCCCTCTGCCAGGCCGATCAGGCTGAGCGCTTGCGGAGCAGGGGCGTCGTCCGGTTCGCTGCGGAAGCGTTGGTCCCGGTAGAGGCTGAGCTGCACGGCTTCGGCCATGGCGGCGGCCGCCGCCGCCCCATCCAGCCCTTCGCAGGGCAGGGCCAGCCCGAGATGGCGGCAGCGCAACTTGGCGGCGGCCATGGCTGCGGTAGCGGCGGCGCTGCGCAGGGCCGTGAGATCGAACGCGGCTGGCTCGCCCAGGCCCACCACGATCAGGTTGGCCGGACTGCCCTCCAGACGGGCAAAGCTCAGGCACTCACTGGCTTTCCCCTGGAACCCCCGCTGTTCCAGCTGCTGGGCCAGTGCCTCCCCGAAACAGCGGCTGAGCTCCTGGCGCAAGGGATGCTCCGTGCCCTCGGCCGCTGCGGCGAACAGGCCCACGGCCAGGGTGTCGCCGTCCCAGCTGGCGAGTGCCTGGCTGAGGTCTTGCTGAATGCAGCGGATGTCCATCAACCAAGCAGTCCGGGGCGGCCGCGATCGTAGCCAGGCTGCGCCGGGCGGGGTCTCAGCCGCAGTCGGCGGTGAAGGGGGTGGCCCAGCGCTGGCGGGTTTCTTTGTTGAAGGGCGGCTGCCAGCGGCGGATCAGGGCCTGCTCCAGCTGGCGGCGGGCCCGCACGGCCTGGGGCACATCCAGCCAGAAACGGATGCTCAGCTGGCAGCTGAGGCCGGCCCGGCCGAGCGCTTCGCTGTAGGCGGCCAGGTAGTGCTTGCAGTCGTGCTCGCCTTTCCAGCGCAGGTCGGCCCTGCCTGTCTCGCCCACATAGAGCAGTAAGGGCCCTGGACTGCCGCTGGGCGCATCGAGAACGCAGTCCAGAACGAAATAGAGCGCCGCCCCCTGGTGGGGTGCCTGGGGCCAACGCCAGAAGTGCAGGGTCTGGGCGCGCAGGTGGAGGGGGTTGATCGCGCTGGCCGGGTCATTCGATCCGGCGCCACTGAACAACTCCCCCTGGCTGCCCCCGTGCAGGGCGCCGGCGAACAGGGGACCCTGAAAACGGGCGAGGGCCTCCTGCCAGCGCAGCAGTTGCTCCGTTTCCAGACGCATTTCCGGATTGAGGAGCTGGCCTGTGGGCGGGGTGAAGGTTGCCGCGCCCTCGAAGAGATTCCCCTGGCGGGAGCTGGAGGCGCCGCTCATCGCCGCTTCGGTCCGGGGGGCAGCATCGGCCCCTGGGGACCAGCACCGAAGCACACCTTGCCGATCCAGCCCTCCACCAGGCTGGCTGGCAGCCCGAGGCGCTGCTGCAGGTCGGCCAGATCACGGAACGGTTGGCGGGCCCGCTCGCGCAACAGCCGCTGCAGGCGGTCGTCGGCGAGGCCAAGCTCCTGCAGTTGCTGCGCTTGAGCCCGGTTGAGGTCGAGTCGGGTTGGCGGGTCCGGGGGGGGGGCTGGCTCTCCGTACCAGCGGAACTCCAGCACCGGCAGCCACAGCTGCAGCTGGGCATCGCTCAGCTCCAGCAACCGTTGCAGATCCTCTGCTCCACTCAGTTGCACGCCACCGCCCTGGAGCCGCAGCAGCAGGTCCACCTGGGCGTCGTGGATCCCCGGCAGACGCCGCCAGTCGCTGGCGCTGGCCCGGTTCACATCCAGGCGCCAGCCGAGGGCCGCCGCATGGGCCACCTCGTCGGCATTGCGCAGTGCGCAGCTGGGATCGTGGCGCAGCCTGAGGGCCATCAGCTCCCGCTCCACGCTGTCCAGCGGTTCGTCTCTCCCCGGGGCTTCGCTCGGTGGGGTGTTGATCTGCGGGTCGTCCCGGGGGGGCGCCGGCAGCTGGCCGGTGGCTCGCAGCAGCTGGCGGGCCAGGGGATCCAGCCAGTGGCGCCTGGCCATGGGGAACGCGTTCATGCCTGCGTGGTGCCGAAGTTAACCGCCGCCCAGCTCATCGGGCCAGTCGATCAATCCCCAGCGCACGCCGCGCAGGGCGGCGTGGGTGCGGTCTCGGGCCGGCAGCTTTCGCAGGATCTTCGCCAGGTGGGTCTTCACCGTGTCGGCGGAGAGATAAAGCGCCCGGCCGATTTCCAGGTTGCTCTCGCCCAGGGCCACATGCTGCAACACCTGGCACTCCCGCTGGCTGAGCGGTTCCAGGGGGCCGGAGCCATCCTCACAACTGTGGAACAAATCGCGCAGGCTGTGGTCGATGTAAACGCCTCCCCCGCTCACCGCATGCAGGGCCGTGCGCATGGTGCCGGTGCCGAAGCGCGAGTGGAGCACGATGTTGATGCAACCGGTGGTCATCACCCGCCGGATGGCGTGGTGGCGATGTTCCTGGGACACCAGCAGCAATACATGCACCTGGGGCTGATGGGTCTTGACCCACTCCGCGAGGGCGATGCCGCTGCCCCGCTCCAGCCGGTCGGAGACCACCAGCAGCGTCGGTGCGTGCTGCTGCACAGCTTGCCGGCACTCCTCGGCCGTCGTCACCGCGGCCAGCACGGTGGCGCTCTCCATGGCCTGGGCTGTGAGCAGGCAGAGCAGGGCCCGATCCCCCAGGCAGATCACCACCCGGGCCTGGCGCAGCAGGTTCTGGCTCTCCTCCTGGTAGCGCTGCAGCTGGGGTAGCAGGGGCGTGTAGTTCATGCGGGTCGCGCCAGTCTCATTCCTGGATGCTCTGGGCTGGCGCGGCGCCTGTCAGCCTTCAGGCGGGCCAATATGGGCGGATCCCCACAGGTCGTTACGTCTTTCCACACTCGCCAGCCCGTCTGCCCCTGGCCAGAATCACAGCACTGCGGTTTCGGCCTGTCGCCGATGGCATTTTTCGATT
Source organism: Prochlorococcaceae cyanobacterium (assembly GCA_044238185.1). GTDB lineage: Bacteria > Cyanobacteriota > Cyanobacteriia > PCC-6307 > Cyanobiaceae > NIES-981. The sequence goes on from JBIIDV010000014.1 coordinate 45,561, forward strand.
CCGACATCGTGCAGGACGAGGCCAAGCGCCTGTTCGGTGACTACCAGCAGTTGATGCAACTGGGTGGCGAGTACGGCAAGTTCGACCGGGAGGGCAAGAAGCTCTACATCGAGCGCATGGAGGACGTGATGGAGCGCTACCGGGTGTTCATGAAGCGCTTTGAGCTCTCGGAAGACTTTCAAGCCAAGCTCACGGTGGAGCAGTTGCGCACCCAGCTGGGCCAGTTCGGACTGACACCCGACACGATGTTCGCCCAGATGCACCAGACCCTGGAGCGAATGAAAACCCAGCTCGATCTCGCCAGCTGAGCGGGGCCGGCAATCCAGTCCAGACGGCCACCACGATCCAGGCGCCAGGCCGGCCCGGTGGATCTGGGGTGCTCCTCAGGCAGCTGTCTACGATCCGCCCGTTCCGCCAGCGTCCGCCCGCAACCCGATGACCGCCGCTTTGCCGCCCTGGTTGCAGCGGGGCCTGGCCGATCTCTTCCCCGCGGGTGACGCCGACCCGGACCAGGCCCTGGCCGCTCGCCTGGCCGAGGCTGGGGGGGCGGAGCGTCCCCTGCGGATCAAGCTCGGCATCGATCCCACGGGATCCGACATCCACCTGGGCCACTCGATCCTGTTCCGCAAATTGCGGGCTTTCCAGGACGCCGGCCACACCGCCGTGCTGATCATCGGCGACTTCACCGCCCGCATCGGCGATCCCACCGGCAAGAGCGCCACCCGCGTGCAGCTCAGCGCCGCCGAGGTGGAAGCCAATGCTGAAACCTATTTAGTTCAGCTCGGCCTGGGCCAGGACCCCTGGCGGGCCCTGCTCGACTTCCATACTCCCGGCCGCCTGGAGGTGCGCCGCAACAGCGAGTGGCTGGCCGGGCTGGATCTGCCCGCCGTGATCGACCTGCTGGGCACCAGCACCGTGGGCCAGATGCTGGCCAAGGAGGACTTCGCCAACCGCTACGGCTCCGGCACGCCCATTTCCCTGCACGAGTTTCTCTATCCCCTGCTGCAGGGCTACGACTCCGTGCAGGTGCAGGCCGACGTGGAGCTGGGAGGCACCGATCAGAAGTTCAATGTGGCCATGGGCCGCGACCTGCAGCGCCATTTCGGCCAGCGGCCCCAGTTCGGCATGCTGCTGCCGATCCTGCCTGGCCTCGATGGCGTGCAGAAGATGAGCAAGAGCCTGGGCAACACCGTGGGCCTCTCGGAGGATCCACTTTCGATGTACTCCAAGCTGGAGAAGGTGCCCGACGCGGTGGTGGATGACTACCTCACCCTGCTCACCGACCTCGATCTGGCTGCCCTTCCAGACAATCCCCGCAAGCGCCAGAAGGCGATGGCCCTGGAGGTCACCCGCCAGCGCCACGGCGAGGCGGCAGCCCGCCAGGCCCAGGCCGACGCGGCCACCCTGGTGGGCGGTGCGGCAGGTGCCAGTGCGGCGGAGGCGGAGGTGCCGGAGGCCTCCCTGGCAGCTGTGAGCTTCCCGGCCAAGGCCTTCTATCTGCTCAGTGCGGTGGGGATCTGCGCCAGCAGCAGCGAGGCACGGCGCCAGATCCAGGGCGGGGGCGTGCGCCTCGATGGCCGGAAGCTCGCCGATCCAAACCAGGAGTTCAGCGACGTCGCCCAGCTGGAGGGCAAGGTGCTGCAGGTGGGCAAGAAGACCTTCCGGAGGCTGGTCATGCAGGTGGCCAGCCAGCCCCCCGGCGTCTGAATCAGGGGTCCGTGGCAACCAGCCACTGGGGCCGCAGCTCGATCACGCCGGGCAAGTGGATCTCCCGATCGACCAGCCCGTCGCCGTTCAGGTCGGCCTGCAGCAGCCCCGGGCTGAAGCGCACCTCGCCGGCGCTACCGCTGAAGGGCTGCTGGCCCTGGTAGCTGGTCATGCCCCTGAGCACTAGCCGGTCACCACTGCTGCCGTTGAAATCGGTGATCGTGTCTGGCGTCCACTCCGCTGCCGGGCTGGAGGGGCTGAGCCTGAACACGAAGCGATCGGCTCCCTCGCCGCCGGAGAGGGTGTCACCTCCACCGTTGCCGATCAGCCGGTCGTTGCCGCCCCAGCCGAGCAACACATCTGCCTCACTGCTGCCCACCAGCCGGTTGGCCTGCCCATCCCCGGAGAGGATGCCGCTGGCCGGCAGCTTCGCTCCGGAACCCACCACTGCGTCCACCCTCATCTCCAGGCTGGGCAAGGGGCCGAGTGGCGCGCTGGGCTCTGGGATCAGCTGCCGCAGCAGCGGCATGCTCGGGCGTGCCGACAGGATGGTCGTGAGCTCAGGGTCGGCGGCGATGAAGGCGTTCCAGACCTGCCAGCGGGTGCTGCTGATGCCACCGAGTTGGGGATGGAAACGCAGATCCCGGGTTTCAAAGCGCAGCCCCTGGAACTGGGGGCTCACGTGAAACACCTGGGTGAGCGCCGAGTGTGGCCGGGCGGGCACCACAGGCCCACTGCCACTTTCCTCGCCGATGGCCATGGTGGTCACGAAGCACCGGTCTTCACCGCGCTCGTGCCCGCAGAGGGGAGGCAGGGCGTAGTCGGTGAAGGGATTGCGGGTCGTCATCCTGCGGCCTGATGGAGAGCTGGGTTCCCCTGGTTTCTGCACCGGTGCGGAGGCCGATGGCGATCGCTTCAGGCGACAGGAGGTTGGTGGTGGATTGGATTGAAGCAGAATTTAGGCTGGCCTTTCAGCGACGCTGAGCGTAAGGATCGGGCCCATGCGCATCGCCCTGCTTGGCCCGCCCGGGGATGCCCAGTCGCTGGCTGTGGCGCTGGAACTGCAGCGGCGCGGTGCCGAGGCGCTGCCTGTGCATAGCGATGCTTTGGAGGTTCAGCGGCCGGTGGCTTTGCACGAAGGCCGGCTGCTGATCGATGGCCAGCGGCTCGAAGACCTGCAATCGATCTATGTGCGCAGCCTGCCTTCGCCCCATCCGCCCCTGGTGGAGATGGGCGGCGAGCTGCTGCTGCGGCGCGACTGGTTCGCCGGTTACATGCAGGCGCGCGAACGGTCCGGTTTTCTGATGGCGGCGCTGCTGTGCCTGGAGGCTGCGGGGGTGGGGCTGGTGAATCCACCCCAGGCCGGCGCGGCGCTGCAGTCGAAGCCGTTCCAGCTGGAGGTGTTGCGGCGGCTGGGTGCGGCCTTGCCACGCACCCTGATCAGCAACGATCCGGAGCGCATCCGCGCGTTCCATGCCGCCGAGGCGGCCACCGGTGGTGAGGTGATCTTCAAGCCCTTGCTGGGGGGAGCGCTCACCCGCCTGCTCGATGGAGCGGTGCTGGAGCAGCTGGATGAGGTGCGGGCTGCACCCGTGATCTTCCAGCAGCGGATCCACGGCAACGACATCCGCGTTGTGCTGGTGGGAGATGCGCTGGTGTCGGCGGTGGCGATTCGCACCCCGGAGCCCCATCTCGATTTTCGCGATGATCCGGTGTACAGCGCCGGGGGTGCGAGCTACGAGCCGGTGTCGCTGCCCGAGCCTGTGGTGCAGCTGTGCCGCGGGGCGGCTGCGGCCTGTGGCCTGGTGTTCGCCGGCATCGATCTGAAACACACCGCCAGTGGCGAGTGGCTGTTTCTCGAGCTGAACAGCAGCCCGGTGTACCTGGATGTGGAGCGCAAGCTGGGCCACCCGATCAGCGCGGCCCTGGCGGAGCTGCTGATCGGCGGGTGAACTGGCGCGTTCCCAAATACCGGCGCTGGGTGCCGGCCGATACGTTGCCACCCAGCAGGTTGGCTATTGCTTGGGCACGTGCCGTGAGCAGATGACTGTCGCCACGCAACTGTCCCAAGCCGCGCTGGACGTGCCCCAAGGCCGGGCCGGCTTGTTCGATCAGAGCCGCCGGCATTGGGGCCAGTACTGGGGTGGCGATCTGCGTGGTGTGATCGAGAAGGCTGATGACCTGCAGGCCCTGGGGGTGATGGCCCTCTGGTTGTCGCCGATGCACGGCTACTGGACGCGGGATATCAAACGGATCAATCCCCACGTCATCGCCGCGGATGACAGCACCTCGCTGGATTGCTCACGCACCCTGCGGCAGCTGGTGGACGCGTTCCATAACCGGAGAATCCGGCTGATTGTCGATATTGTCTGCAACCACAGCTCGCCGGAGATCAACGGCAGCAAGGGGGTCGTCACCGACGACGGCGAACCCCTGGGCTATGCCAACCACAGCGGCATGTCGCTGCTGGATTTCGGCCTGGCCTACGCGATCCGTGGAGCCGTTGCCCCTGGGGAGCCCGGCGGCTTCCACAACCACGACATGCCGAGGGTCCTGTCGATCAACAGCTGCCGCAACCATGATCATGAAGTTCCGGCTCACCAACTTCTGCACCCAGCCTGGTCAGGAGGTGCTGATGTGCGGCGATGTTCCGAAACTGGGCGCCTGGGGCCTGCGCCGTGCCCCCAGGTTGGAGTACGGGAACGGCGACACCTGGTTCAACGAGATTCCCTGCGCGGAGTCCGCCGGCCAGCCCATCTGTTTCCATTTCGTGGTGGTGTGGCAGGGGGCCGCCAGCCCCTGCGATGGAGCCTGCCTCGAAAACCTGTTGCCACGCCGCTTTTGGCTTCCGGTCGCAGGCCGCGTGAAGCTCGAACACGACTGGGAGACCTACGGAGCACCTCCGCTTCTCCCTCTCCAGTCCTCTTGATTGCCCCCAGTTCCAATCCCTGCGTTTGCCATGTCAAACCTTCTGCGCCAGCTACAGCCCACCGATGTGGTGGTGGTGCGCCACGGGGAAACCGCCTGGAGCCGCTCCGGCCAGCACACCGGCAACACCGACATCCCTCTCACTGCAGCTGGGGAGGCTGCCGCCGCCCGGCTGGAGCCCCTGCTGGCCGGTGTGGAGTTCGCCCAGGTGCTCTCCAGTCCGCTGCAGCGGGCACGGCGCACCGCTGAACTGGCCGGTTTTGCCGGGCGGCTGGGCGTCGATGCCGATCTTGTGGAGTGGAACTACGGGGCCTATGAGGGACTCACCAGTGCAGAGATTCAGGTTCAGGCACCTGGCTGGTTGGTGTTCACCGATGGTTGCCCTGATGGGGAGAGCCCGGCGCAGGTGGCTGAGCGGGTGGATCGGCTGCTGGCCAGGGTGCGCGCCGATCAGGGGCCGGCCCTGTTGTTTGCCCACGGCCACCTGTTGCGGGTGCTGGTGGCCCGTTGGCTGGAGCTCCCCCCCAGCGAGGGCCGGCGCTTCCTGCTCGACACCGCCACCTTGAACGTGCTCAGCCACTACAAGGGTGTGCCGGCCCTGGGCTGCTGGAACGCGCCCACAGAAGGGTGATTGCGGGGCGCGCAGTTGGGGTGTTATGGTTTTGGACTGCGCGGGACCGGAAGGTCTTGTGCGGCTTACGGAACTGAGGGGCGAGAGCCTGCGGTGATGTAAGTTTTCTGAGTCGCCGAGAGGCGGCGAGCTGGTGAGAGCCCTGAGCCGAGAGGTGAGGGAGCGGAAGCAGCTGAACCTGGACAACCCAAAACGTTTAGGAACTGACGCTTTCACTGCGTCATGGCCTTGCGGAAGCCGATGCCGAGAGGTGTTGGGAGAGGCGAGGAGATGACGAACGTGCAGTGAGGGTGTGAGGTCCCGTCAAAAGAATTGAAGCAGCGGCAAGCGCAGCGATGTGTTGCCGATGCGACCGGATCTGAGATCTGGGAAAGACAAGTGAGAGAAGCGCTGTTGAGCCCTGAGAGGGGTTTGAGAGAGTTTTGATCCTTGCACTCTTGTGAGCCCTATCTGTCAGAAGAAGGGTGCTTGAACTGTCAGGCCTGCGCCAGTGGGCTGTGATGGGATTGAGCGATTCAGATTGAGTTTGCTTTTATTTTCGAAAGGGGATAGGAGTGGGCAAGAGGATTTGAAATACAACGGAGAGTTTGATCCTGGCTCAGGATGAACGCTGGCGGCGTGCTTAACACATGCAAGTCGAACGAACCTTCGGGTTAGTGGCGGACGGGTGAGTAACGCGTGAGAATCTGCCCTCAGGAGGG
>JBIIDV010000093.1:0-4802 GCA_044238185.1 Prochlorococcaceae cyanobacterium
GCGCCCAGGCCCGCCGCGCCCTCGGCCGCATCGACACGATCGCCTACCTGGCCACCAAGCCCAACACCGGCCATTTCCACGGCCTGGCGGCCCGGAACACCCTGCTGCTGCCGGTGTTCAACCGCTTTGAAACGCCCCACCGCACCACGGTGGAATCGGGCAACAACTGGGTGCGGCTCAACGAGCCCGGCAGCACCCACCTGCGCGGCGGCCAGCTGATCAGCGAGGTGGCGTTCCTCGCCGAGCTGGCCCACCGCCTGCATGGCAGCGAGCCGATCGACTGGCGGCGATTGCAGGATCCGGTGTATGTGCGCGAGCTGATCGCCCGCACCGTGCCGGGCTACGCGGCCATGGCCGGCATCGATGCCAGCAAGCGGGAGTTTGAGGTGAGCGGGCGGGTGCTCAATGAGCCGCGCTTTCCCACCGCCACGGGCCGTGCCCAGCTGGCGGCCACCCCCTTGCCGGATCTGCGCCTGCCCGGCCTGGAGCACTTCGGCGGCCTGGCGCAGGATGAGCGGGGCTTGGTGCTCAGCCTGATCACCGCCCGCAGCTACGGCCAGCACAACACCGTGGTGTACAAGCCGGGCGACAGCTACCGCGGCATGCCCCACCGCCACACCTTGCTGATCAACCCCGACGACCTGGCGGCCAGCGGCCTGGTGGCCCACCAGCGGGTGTGCGTGCAGGGCGAGGCCGGCAGCCTCGACGGCATCGAGCTGATCCCCGGCTCGATCCGCCGCGGCGCCGCCCTGATGTTCTATCCGGAGGCCAACGTGCTGATGGAGCCCCACAAGGACCCTGAGAGCGGCACCCCCGCCTTCAAGCGGGTGCCGGTGATGGTGCGGGCAGGGCGCTGAGGGGGAGTGGCTGGATCAGGGGAGGCGATCGATCCCGTGGGCTGGGGCAAGCGGTGATGCTGCAGAGCTGGTTGCTGGAGCAGCGACGACGCGGGCGGGCCTATCAGCCCAGCTTCCGGCGCAGTCAGCGGTCCGTGACCTGGCTGGGGGCGCTGCTGGCGCTGGCCCTGCTGGGCCTGCTCAGCGCCTGGAGCGGCATGGTGCTGCTGGCGGCGCCGCTGGGGGCGTCGTCGGTGCTGCTGTTCGGCTACCCGGCCAGCCCCCTGGCCCAGCCGCGCAACATCGTGCTCGGCAACCTGGTGGGGGCGCTGGTGAGCGTGGCGGCGGTGGCCTGGCTGGGCCAGGGGCCGCTGGTGATCGCCCTGGCGGTGGGACTCACCGTGCTGCTCGGCCAGCAGTTGCGCTGCCTGCATCCGCCCGCCGGGGGGCTGGCCTTTCTGGGGGTGGCGCTGGGGGCCAAGCCGCTCTACGTGCTGACGCCTGTGCTCACTGGCTCGTTGCTGCTGGTGCTGATCGCCGCGGCCTTCAGCCGCTGGGTGAAGGGTGCCCTGCCCTATCCCCACCACTGGCTCTGACCTTCCAACCATCTGACCCTCCTGCCGCTGCTGCCCGGCGGCCCTCAGCCGCCCAAGTAGGCCATCTCCGCATGGGCCGGGGGGGTGTCAGGGTCGCCGGTCCAGGCCTCCTGGCGCTCCTCGCTCCAGCGGTCAGCGCGGCGCTTCCAGAGGCCTGCGATCGCCTCGCGCACAGCGCTCGCCGGGTAGTGCGGCTGCAGCCAGGGGCGCAGGTCGAGGCCGCTGCCGGGGGCGGCAAACAGGCAGGTGTAGGCGATGCCGTCGGCGGTCACGCGCAGGCGGTTGCAATCGCCGCAGAAGGGGGCGCTCACCGACGCCACCACCGCCAGATGGGCCCCGCCGGCTTCCGGATCGCGATCCCTGTAGCGCCAGCGGCTGGCGGTGCCGTGGGCCGCGCGCCCCTGGGGCTCCAGCGGCCAGCGCGCGCCGATCCGCTCCACCATCTCGGCGGCGCTCAGCACCGCCTCGGGCCGCCAGCCATTGCGGTTGCCCACGTCCATGAACTCGATCAGGCGCAGCTCCAGGCCCCGCTCACGGGCCAGGGCCGCCAGGGGCAGCAGCTGGTCGTCGTTGGCGCCGCGCTGGATCACGGCGTTGAGCTTGAGCGCCCCACAGCCGGGATCAAAGCCGGCGGCGCGGGCATGCTCGATCGCCGCCAGCACCTTCGCCAGCAGCGCGTCGCCGTTGCCCACGCCGGCCATGCGCGCCACGGCTTCCCCCGTGGTGCCATCAAGGCTGAGGGTGATCCGATCCAGGCCGGCGGCGCGCAGGCTGTGGGCCCGTTGGGCGCTGAGCAGGGCGCCATTGCTGGTGAGGGCGATCTCGTTCAGGCCAGGCCCTGCCGGTTCGAGGGCACGCAGCGGTTGCACTGCGGCGATCAGCTCCTCCAGGCCGCTGTGCAGAAGCGGCTCGCCACCGGTGAGCCGCAGGCTGCGGGCCCCCAGGGTCACCGCCGCTTCGATCACCCGCCGCCGCTGCGCCAGGGTGAGCAGGCCCGGCGGCTCCACGCCATCGGGCAGGCAGTAGGGGCAGGCCAGGTTGCAGCGGGCCGTGAGCGACAGCCGCAGCACCCCCAGGGGCCGGTTGAGCTGGTCGGTGGCGCTGGCCATGGCGGCCACGCTATGGCTGCCGGCCAGGCGTTGGCCGGTTCACGTTGCGGATGGCGCGGGGATCCAGTGGCACTGTCTGCACCGCCTGCACGGACAGCCAGCTCTGCAGGCGCCGTTCGCCCCGGTCCACCGCCGCAGCCAGCTGGCTGCGAACCGGGTCGCTGCTCGCAACCAGGCCCAGCAGCGGTTGCAGCCGCACGCCATCGTGGGCCAGGTGGAGCCGGGTGGGGCTTCCAGCTGCTGCCGTCAGCAGCTGGTGCAGGGCGGCGAGCGTGAGATCCGGCATGTCCACCGGGCAGAGCAGCAGACGCTGATCGGGGTGCCGCTGCATCAGCCGGTGCAGGGCCAGCAGCGGTCCCTCCCAGGGTGGCGGTTCGGCCAGGGCGGTGATCGCCGGCAGGGGTAGCCGGTCGGGTGCTCCCGCCAGCCTGTGAGCCAGCTGCTGTGCCAGTGCCAGGTGGGCCGGGTGGCGGCTGAGCAGGGTGATCGGTGCGTTCAGCTGGGCCATCAGCAGCAAGGTGCGCTCCAGCCAGGTGCCCCCTTCAGGGTGGGGCAGCAGCGCCTTGTCGCGGCCCATGCGCCGGCTCTCGCCGCCGCTCAGCAGGCAGGCGCGCAGCGGCAGGGGCGGGCCTGGAGCCGCGACCTGTAGCAACGGCTGCCAGGCAGGTCGCCGCTCCCCCGTACGGTCCCGCCGCTCCCCTGATGGCTCCATGGCTCTGCCTCCCCACTCCACAGCCCTGCTCGACGCCAAGCGCCGCAGCGGCCTCAGCTTCGCCGATCTCGGCGCCCGTCTGGGTCAGGACGAGGTGTGGACCGCCAGCCTGCTCTACGGCCAGGCCACGGCCGCAGCCGATCAGGCCCAGGCGCTGTTGGAGGCCCTGCAGATCCCCGAGCCGGAGCGGCTTGCGCTTGCGGCGGCCCTCACCACCTACCCCGTGAAGGGGGCCCTCGATCCGGTGATCCCCACCGACCCCCTGCTCTACCGCTTTTACGAGATCCTGCAGGTCTACGGCCTGCCGCTCAAGGACGTGATCCAGGAGCAGTTCGGCGACGGGATCATGTCGGCGATCGACTTCAGCCTCACCGTGAACAAACAGGAGGACCCCAAGGGCGATCGGGTGGTGGTGACGATGAACGGCAAGTTCCTGCCCTACCGCAAGTGGTGAGGTTCCAGCAGCCCGAACTCGGCCAGGGCCCGCGGCAGGTTGCGGTGCTCGTGGCCGGGGTGGCTGAGCTTCACCAGGGCGAAGCGCTGGAGTTCGTCCAGCTCCGCCCAGCCCTCGCTGCGTAGGCCCAGCCCCAGCTGGGCGCAGGAGGCGGCCAGCACCTCCGGGATCGCGGCGGCCTGCTGCCAGGGTTCGTCCACCGGCCGCGGCAGCTCCTTCGCCTGGCCGGCGCTGAGGGCTGTGCTGCGCTCCAGCAGGTGCCTTCGCAGGGCCTCGATGGCGGCGGGATCGTCGGGCCAGGCCAGCAGCTCCTGGCGCTCGCCCTCACCCAGTTCGCTCCAGTGCTGAAGCTTGAGCTTCACGCCGGCCAGATCCAGCTTGCGCCGCACCGCCATCGGGATGCAGCGCAGATCCGCGGTGAAGTCGGTCTCGAAACCGAAGCAGCTGCTGGCGAGGGGAGTGCCCAGGGGAAATCGCGGTAACAACCGCCACCATCATCGGGCGCCCTGGCTTGGTCGAATGGCGCCATGGCCAGTGATCCAGCCGCCAGCCCGGCCGCCCGAGCCCAGTGCCCCTACTGCGGTGTGGGCTGTGGCCTGGAGCTCAAGGCCCCGGCCGAGCCTGGTGCCGCCGAGTCCGGCGGCCCGTGGACGGCCCGCGGCGACCGCCACCACCCGTCGTCCCTGGGCCAGGTGTGCGTCAAGGGCGCCACCGTGGGCGAAACCCTGCACCACAACCGGCTCACCACCCCCCTCTGGCGAGCCCGCACCGACCAGCCCTTCGAGGCGATCAGCTGGGAGCGGGCCTTCACCCTCCTGGTGGATCGCATCCAGGCCACCCTGGCCGGCAAGGGCCCAGAGGCGCTGGCGATCTATGGCTCCGGCCAGTTCCTCTGCGAGGACTACTACGCGGCCAACAAGCTGCTCAAGGGCGCCCTGGGCAGCAACAACTTCGATGCCAACTCGCGCCTGTGCATGAGTTCGGCGGTGGCGGGTTACGCCCGCAGCCTCGGCTCCGATGGGCCGCCCTGCTGCTACGACGACCTCGACCTGGCCGACCTGGTGCTGCTGATCGGCACCAACACGGCCGAGTGTC
>JBIIDV010000059.1:0-16651 GCA_044238185.1 Prochlorococcaceae cyanobacterium
CGTTGGCGATGTAGTTGCGGTTCCAGATCGGCTCGAAGATCGTGTTGGCGAAGCGCAGCACCAGGATGTTCTGCACCGTCTCCTTGCCGAGATAGTGGTCGATGCGGAAGATCTGGTTCTCCTTGGCGCAGGCCTGCACCACCTTGTTGAGGGCCTGGGCGCTGGCGTAGTCGGTGCCGAAGGGCTTCTCAATCACCACCCGGCTGCGCTCACTGTCGGCCAGCAGGCCGGCGGCAGCCAGGGCCCGGCAGCCGCTGCCGTAAAAAGCCGGCGACACCGATAGGTAGAAGGTGCGGTTGCCGCGGGTGGCCCGCTGGCGGTCGAGGTGGTCGAGCCGTTCGCCCAGCGCAACGATCGAGGCCGGATTCGAGAGGTCGGCCGGTTCATAGAACAGGCCGGCGGCGAAGCCCTCCCAGGCCTGGGGGTCTGTGGCGATGGTGTCGGCCATCGCCTCGGCCATGCGGCTGCGGAAGTCTTCGTCGCTCCAGGGGCGGCGGGCGCAGCCGAGCACGGCGAATTCACTGGGCAGGCGCCGCTGGCGGTAGAGCTCGAACAGCGCAGGCACCAGCTTGCGGTGGGTAAGGTCGCCGCTGGCTCCGAAAATCACGAGGCACTGGGGCGGAATCACCCGCTCCTGCCGCAGGCCCACCCGCAGGGGGTTGGTGAGAACGGCTTGCATGGGGAGGCGCGCTGATGCCAACGGTTTAACCAGGCCGGGGCCCCCCGCCGACGGGCTGGGACCGTTTGTGACGGTCTGTGTGTGGGAAACAAAAAAAAGCCCGCCGGAGGCGGGCAGTACAGCAGGGCTGCAGGGCACTGCCGCTGGATGCGGGCAGGGGTGCTGCTCAGTAGGTCTCCACGTGCCAGCGCTCGGCCTTCTTGAGGGCGGGGCGCAGCTCGCTCCAGTTGAGGCCCTTAGCGGCGGCGGCGGCGCTCATCGCTTCGTCGATGCCCGGCTCCATGCCCTTCAGACCGCACATGTAGACGTGGGTCTTGGGGTTTTCGATCATCGCGAAGATCTCGTCGGCGTGCTCCAGCACCCGATCCTGGATGTACATGCGGCCGCCCTTGGCGTTCTGCTGTTCGCGGCTGATCGCCTTGGTGTAGCGGAAGTTGTCGGGGAACTCGCTCTCGTAGTGCTCGAAGTCGGCGTCGTAGAGGAGATTGGGGGTCTTGGGGGCACCCATGAACAGCCAGGCCTTGCCGCGGAAGGTCCAGCCGTTCTTCTCCCGCTCGGCGGGCTCGAACATGCGGCGCATGTAGGTGCGCATCGGCGCGATGCCGGTGCCGGTGGCCAGCATGATCACGTTGGCCTCCTCGTCGTCGGGCAGGAGCATCTCCTTGCCAACCGGGCCGGTGATCTTCACCTTGGCGCCTGGCTCGATGTCGCAGAGGTAGGTGGAGCACACACCGTTGATGGTTTCGCCGTCCTTCTCGTACTGCAGCTGGCGCACACACAGCGATACGGTGTGGCCGGCCATGTTGTCGCCGTGGCGGGTGCTGGCGATCGAGTACAGACGCAGCTTGTGGGGCTTGCCGTTGGCGTCGGTGCCCTCGGGGATGATGCCGATGCTCTGGCCTTCCACGTACTGGAGCTGGGGCTCACCGCCGGCGAGGTCGAAGGTGATGTGATTCACCCGGCCGATGGCACCCTCGCCCACCAGGCTGTAGTTCTCCACCACCGTGCCCATGAACGGGTCTTTCGGCTTGTAGGTGTTGACGGGGACTGCGGCGTGGGACACGGCGGGTTTCGCGGCGGGCTTGGCTGATGCAGGCTTGTCGGCTGCCGGAGCAGGAGCCTCTGCGGCCGGGGTTCGTGCGCTCGGGGTTTCCGCGGCCGGAGCTGCGGCGCCGAGGGAATCCACGGCAGTCACGGACGTGATTCGACCACCCTGCTGCGCAATCGTCTGCATCGTTTGCTGCAACTGACTGAACGGCACCGTGAAGCGACGCTCGGCCTGGCGTTGCTGGCCAATGCCGAAACCCTCCACCACCACAGTGAACATGCGACTGTCGGACTGGCTTGTACGACCGGTGGCAACACGCATGGGGGAGGGACCAAAATCCGGCAGATCATAGAGACTCCCTGCATTGATCCCGCGACAGGCTCGCCGCGGTTAGGTTGTCGCCCAGATCACAGGGTTGGATCCGCATTGGTGCCGCTCGCCCTCTTCTCACCACGTCCTGTTGCTTCCGGCCTGGATGAGTCCGCCTCCGCCGATGTGGATGCCGACCCTGGCCCTGTTGGTGGGGATGTCAGCTGCAGTCTGGATACGATCCAGCAGGAGATGGAGCGACTGGACCAGGGGGCCCGCCGCCTGGCGGTGCAGTTGCGCCTGCCCCTCGATCCCCAGTGGATCTGGGCCGTGCTCACCGATTACAACAATCTCAACCGCTACATCCCCAACCTGAGCAGTTCTCGTCAGCTCTGGCGGCGTGGCAACCGGGTAGGGCTGGAGCAGGTGGGCACCCAGCAGTTCTGCGGCCTGCGCTTCACCGCCCGGGTGGAATTGGAACTGGAGGAGGATCCAGATCAGGGCGAACTGCGCTTTGAGATGTGCAGCGGCGACTTTCGACGCTTCGACGGCCTGTGGCGGGTGGACAGCGACGCCGTGAGCACCCGGCTGCTGTATTCACTCACCGTGCAGGGCAAACCGGGTATGCCGATCGGGCTGATTGAGCAGCGCCTGCAACAGGATCTGGCCAACAACCTGCGTGGCGTGCAGCGCGAGGCCGCCGTGAGGGCTGGGGCTGGTTCAGTCTGATCAGGGCGATGATTGACCGGGCCCTTGTGCCCAGGCCCACCAGTGACAACTGGTCCGCTGTTTGGACTCCCCAGGGCTTGGAGCACTGGGTGGGCTCAATGGGTTTGGTCGTGCTGTCTGGTCGTGTTTGCTCTGGATCGTGCTGGTTGAACTGCACGACGCAGAGCAACTGCTGACATACCCCCAAGGGGATTCGAACCCCTGTCGCCTCCGTGAAAGGGAGGTGTCCTAGGCCTCTAGACGATGGGGGCGAGGCCACGGCGGAATTTCAGTGGTTCACCCGAACAGAGCACCGAGCGATGGTGATCGCCCGCGGGTGACTGACTGGTGTTCCGGCTGGAATTCGGGGCTGGAGCTGGTGTCAGTTCCGGCCCGCTGCGCCGATGAATGGACGTTACGGGTCGGGGTGACCGTTCGTCAAGGAGGGCTGAAAGGAGGGCTGACCCTGGCCCTGCCACACCGGCACGGTCACGTGGAAGCAGGCCCCTTCGCCCGGTTCGGACACCACCCAGATGCGGCCGCCGTGCACCTCGGCGATGCGCCGGCACACCGACAGCCCCACCCCGTAGCCGGAGGTGGTCTGGGAGGTCTGGGGCAGGCGCACCCGGTCTTGAAAGATGCGCTGCTGCTCGCTGGCCGGGATGCCCGGTCCGCTGTCGCAGATGCTCACCTGCACCCACTGGCTGGTGCGGTGCAGCAGGGCCAGGCTCACCTCGCCGTGGTCCGGGGTGTACTTGAGCGCGTTCTCCAACAGGTTGAGCAGCACCTGGCGCATCCGCCGGCCATCGGCGTACACGTCCGGCAGGTCGGCGGGAATGTCGGTCACCAGGCGCAGCTGGCGCCCCACCCACAACTTCTCCAGTTCCAGGATCGTTTCGGCCGCCACCGTGCCCAGGCTGAGCCGTTGAGGGTTGAACAGGGCTTCCCAGCGGGTGGTGCCCACCTCCAGCAGGTCCTGGGAGAGGGCCTCGATGTCGTTGAGCCGCCGCTTGAGCACGTCCTGGAAGCGGTGGGCATCGATCTGGCCCAGCTCGTGGCTCTGGGCGGCCAGCTTGGCGGCGGTGAGGGGGGTGCGCAGTTCGTGGGCCACCATCCGCAGCAGCCGCTCCTGCACCCCCAGCCGCTCGGTGAGGGTTTCGTTCTCCTGGCGCAGCACCAGCAGCTGGTCCTCCAGCTGCAGCTCGCGGCGGCTGCGGCTGCCATCGATCTCCACTGGCTCCAGGCTCATGCCCAGGTCAGTGACCACCTGTTGCTGCTGCCAGCGGGGCAGCCAGGTGCGCAGCTTCTGGGTGATGGCGTTGCCGGCGAACACCTGCTTGGGCAGGGGGGAGAGCTTCACCAGGGCGGGCGTGGCCACCAGCCGGTGCAGTTCGAGCAGTTCGGGCTGCTCGGCCGGGTCAGCCAGCTCCAGGTTCACGGCGAAGCCCACGTCATCGCTTTTCAGCAGTTGCAGCAGGTTGCGCAGATCGGCGCTGGCCAGGTGGTGATTGGCCGCAACCAGCAGCAGCCGCAATCCCTGGCGGTCATCCCCCTGGCCAGGGTCTTCGGCTCCGGTTGGGGAGGGAATGGCGATCACAGGGCCACGTTATGGGCAAATGGGCAGATGGGGCCAGCGTGGCTATGAAGGGGACGTTGGCTCATCTGTTGCCCTCCCCCGTGTGATGCTCGCCAGTCGCATTCAGCTCGATAGCAGCCTGCGCCGCTGGTTTTCGCGCAACCTCGGCCTGTGGCGGTCCCGCCGGTTGTATTTCTTCGCCGACGGTGAAGCCCTGCGGGTGGACATGATGCTGCGGGTGGAAACCTTCGCTGAGCCGATCGAGGGAGAGGCGGCCTACCGCTTCACCTGGTGGCCTGAGGAGGACTACAACTTCTTTGAGCGCAAACCCCGCTATGTAGCAACCGGCACGATGGAGGCGTACCTCTGCGGCCACCAGTTGCGCCGCAGCCGCGGCTACATGTGCGGCAGTCCCACCAAGACCCAGATCCGCCAGGTCGACGAACACGAACTGATCTTCGAGTCCCACTATCAGGAGTGGGACATCCTCGAGCACATTCGCCTGGTGGATCAGGATCGCTTCCGGGCTCGCTCGATCTACTCCTGGAAGGACGGCGAGCTGGAGCTGGTGGAGACCCACCACGAGATCCGCGTGGAGGAGGCCGGCGCCCCGCTGCTGGCCTGATGCAGCAGCATGGGATCCGTGCTGTGGCCCCACGCCTTGATCGCCCTGTTGCGTTTGCTGTTGCCCTTGGGGGTGCTGCTGCTGCTGTCCAGCCGGCCCCAGTCAGCTCACGCGGCGCCCATCGCTCCGGCCCCCCCGGCCGGGGAAGCGGAGATGACCCTGTACAGCGGTATCGCGGCGCTGAATGTGTGCGTCGCCCGCAGTGCCGGGGTGAACTTCGACCAGGCTGTGGCCATCGCCGGTGAAACCATCACCCAGTTGATCCAGAGCCAGCACGGCAGCGTGGTCTCCCTGGTGGGCAGCCAGCCCCTCAGTCTCGACGACCTGCGCAAGGGGGCGATCAATTCAGCAGTGCTCGGCGCCGTGGAGAGCTGTCCTGACCAGGTGCCCGAAGCGGTGCGCAAGGCGGTGGCAGCCAGCCTCCGCCAGGCTGCCGGCACGGCCACGCCAGCCACTGGTGCAGCCCGCCCTGCCCCCCGCCGCGGCCGCTGAGCCGCTCCACCCAGGCCCTGCCCGGCCCCGCTTCGGCCCCCTGCCCCCGCTGCCAATTCCGCCATGACCACGGTGCGTCTTGCCGACTACCGTCCCGCTGCCCAGCTGCTCGAGCGCACCGATCTCACGGTGCAGATCCATGCCGATCACACCGAGGTGCGGGCGCGCCTGGCCTTTCGGCCTAACCCGGCTGGGGACCCAGGCCCGCTGCGGCTGCGCGGCCTTGAGCTCGAGCTGCTGGAGCTCGGCCTCGATGGTGAGCCCCTGGCCGCGGCGGCCTACGCGCTCGACCGCGAAGGCCTGCTGCTGGCCGATCCGCCCCAGCGGCCGTTTGTGCTGGAGACGAGGGTGCGCATCCATCCGGAGACCAACACCACCCTCGAGGGGCTCTAC
This sequence comes from Prochlorococcaceae cyanobacterium, assembly GCA_044238185.1. Lineage (GTDB taxonomy): Bacteria > Cyanobacteriota > Cyanobacteriia > PCC-6307 > Cyanobiaceae > NIES-981. Next base: position 5,831 of record JBIIDV010000059.1, read on the forward strand.
CTGAGCTGCGGCCTGTTCACCACCCAGTGCGAGGCCGAGGGCTTCCGCCGCATCACCTTCCACCCCGACCGGCCCGACCTGCTCAGCCGCTTCCGGGTGCGGATCGAGGCCGACCGCGCCAGCTGTCCGGTGCTGCTCAGCAATGGCAACTGCGTTGAAACGGGCGCTCTGCCCCCCGATCCGGCCAGTGGCGCCGAGCGCCACTACGCCGTGTGGGACGACCCCTTCCCCAAGCCCTCCTATCTGTTCGCCCTGGTGGCGGGTCAACTGGAGGAGGTGCGCGATCAGTTCATCACCGCCAGCGGCCGCCCGGTGGCCCTGCGCCTGCATGTGGAGCCCGGCGATGCCCCTTACACCGCCCACGCCATGGCCTCCCTCAAGCGGGCGATGGCCTGGGATGAGCAGCGCTACGGCCTGGAATACGACCTCGATGAGTACAACATCGTGGCCGTGCGCCACTTCAACATGGGCGCGATGGAGAACAAGAGTCTCAACATCTTCAACTCCAAGCTGGTGCTGGCTGATGCTGAAACGGCCACCGATGGTGAGCTGGAACGGGTTGAGAGTGTGATCGCCCACGAGTACTTCCACAACTGGACCGGCAACCGGATCACCTGCCGCGACTGGTTCCAGCTGTCGTTGAAGGAGGGCCTCACCGTGTTCCGCGATCAGAGCTTCACGGAGGATTTGCACGGCGCCTCGCTCAATCGGATTGAAAATGTGGCACTGCTGCGCAACACCCAGTTTCGTGAAGATGCTGGCCCTACGGCCCATCCAGTGCAGCCCGATGCCTATCAGGCAATCGACAACTTCTACACCACCACGATCTACGAAAAGGGCTCGGAGGTGATCCGCATGCTCCACACCCTGCTGGGGGAGGAGGCCTTCATGCGCGGGATGGCGCTCTACGTGCGCCGCCACGATGGCTCGGCTGCCACCTGCGCCGATTTCGTGCAGGCGATGGAGGACGCCGCCGCCGAGGCCTGGGCCTCCGATCCTGGAGCGGTCCGTTTTGATTTCGCCCAGTTCCGCTGCTGGTATCACCAGGCCGGCACGCCGGTGCTCCACGTGCAGCGCCACTGGGACGGGGAGGCCGGCGTGCTGGAGCTGCATCTGCGGCAGCACACCCCAGCCACCCCGGGCCAGGGCGACAAGCAGCCCGTGGTGATCCCCCTGGCGCTGGGGTTGATCGACCAGGCCGGCGAGCCCCTGGCCGTGCAGCTGGAGGGGGAGCCTGGCCCGGCCATCGATCAGCCCAGCGGCACTCGCCTGCTGGTGATCGACCAGGCAGAGCAGCACGTGCGGCTGGTTGGCCTGCCCCGCCAGCACCATCCGCCGGCCCTGTCGCTGCTGCGTCAGTTTTCAGCGCCGGTGAAGCTGGAACTGGGCCGGCCCACGGCCGAGCTGGTGCACCTGCTGGCGGCCGACCGTGATCCCTTCGCCCGCTGGGATGCGGGCCAGGAGCTGTGGCGTCAGGTGCTGCTGGCCAGGGCCACGGGCGACAGCGCTACCGCTGGGTTGCTGGAGGACGAGCTGATCGACGCCTGCGACCGCATCCTGGCCGATCCATCGCTCTCCGATGCCAGCCGCAGCGCACTGCTGGCCCTGCCGGGGCTGGCGGAGCTGGAGGACGCCGCTGGGGCAATGGGCCAGGAACCCGATCCCCCGGCCCTGTTCGCTGCCCATCAGCAGCTCCTGCGCCGCTTCGGTGGTGCCCTGGCCGAGCCCCTGGCCGCGGCGCTGAAGTGCTGCAGCGATGGCTGGCCGCGGCCCTGGCCCGACGGTGATGGCGCCCGCCGGCTCACCGCTGTGATCTGGACCTGGCTGGCGGCAGCGGGCGATGGGGCGGTGATCGCCGCCGCCCGCGCCGCGGTGGATGGCCCATCCATGACCCTGGCCCGCGCCGGCCTGCGGGCCCTGCAGCCCCTGGCGATTCCTGAACGCGACGTGGCGATGGATGCCTTCTACCAGCGCTGGCAGCACAAGCCGGTGATCCTCGACGCCTGGTTCGCCATGGAGGCGGCTGCCCCCCTGGCCGATGGACTGGAGCGGGTGGCCCGGCTGCTGGACCATCCGTGCTACGACCCGATGGCGCCCAACTCGGTGCGGGCGGTGCTGGGCGGGCTGGCCGCCAATGTGCCGGTGTTCCACGCCGCCGATGGCTCTGGCTATCGCTTCATGGCCGACCAGATCGCGGCGGTGGACCGGCGCAATCCAATCACCGCCTCGCGCCTGGCCAAGGTGTTCAGCCGCTGGCGCAGCTACGGCCCCCAGCGCTCGGCGGCCATGGCGGCAGCCCTGGAGCAGCTGGCCGGTGGCGAACTCTCGACCAACACCCGCGAGGTGGTGGGGCTGTGCCTGGGTGAGGGCTGAGGGTCAGCGGCGCTTGCCCTGGCCCAGGGGCACGGGTGGCGGCGCCATCGGGGCCGCCCCTACCTGGCCGTTGACCCGCTGATGCAGTTGACCGAAGGCGGCCAGGCGCTGCGGCCCCCCTTCCCGGCCGGCGTGCACGCCCCAGAGCCCTTCCCAATAGAAATAGATCACCCCGTGGCCGCGGGCAGTGGCCAGGCGCACTTTCTCGCCCAGGGTGGCCATGTCCGGGGTGCGGCCGCCGAAACCGGCCAGGATGCCGATCTCCACCGGCATGCCCCAGCCGCTGGCCTTCACCAGGGCGGGCTGGTTGAGGTCCTTCTCAAAGCCCTTCACGGAGTAGGCGTAGTTCTGCACGATCAGGTCGTCCACCAGGCCACCCACGGCCCACAGCTCCCAGTCCTGCAGCCAGGTGTTGTAAGCGAAGCGGAACGGTCCCGGGGAGAGGCTCACCACTGTGGCCGGTGGCCTGGGTTTGCCCTGGCGGGTGGCAGTGGCGGCGGCCTGCTGGTCGAGCTGGCGCAGGCTGGCCCGCAGCTCCCGCAGCAGGTCGGTGAGCTGCTGGCGGCGCCAGCGCATCCAGAAGCGGTCGTTGTGATCCTGGGGCGGTTCGCGGCCGGTGGCCTGGCGGTAGAGGGCGCGGGTGTAGGGGTCGTAGCCCAGTTCCACCGGCCAGGCGAAGTGGTCGTCGAGCTGGATGCCGTTCACGCCGCAGCGCTTCACCACCTCGGTGATCAGGCCGATGAAGCGCTCGCGCACCCCCGGGTGTGCCGGGTTGAGCCACACCATCGTGGTGCCGTGCATGGCCACGCCGGTGCTGCCGTCGCGCTTGGCCAGCACCCACTCCGGCTGGCTGCGCACCACCTCGGCGGTGGCCGGTTCCATCAGGCCGTACTCGAACCAGGGGATCACCTCCAGGCCGCGGCGCTGGGCGGCTTTGGTCATCCGGCAGATTGGGTCGAGGTTGGGATTGGCCTTCTCCAGGGCCGGCTCCATCGGCGCCCAACGGCTGCGGTGGAAGGTGGTGCCCCGGCTCCACACATTCGGGTAGAGGGTGGTGAAGCCGGCTCCCGCCAGCTCGGCCACGGCCCGGTCGATGCGGGCACCGTCGTAGTAGAGGGGGCTGGGGCTGTTGGTGAGCCATACGCCGATGCGGCGGGCCGGCTGGGCGCCGGCGGCCGAAGGCAGGCTCGAAACCAGCAGCGCCGCCAACAGGCCGGTGAAGCTGGCAGGCAGCAGGGCCTTGAGTCGGGCGAACCGGCGCAGGGGGATGCGCTGGGCCCTGGGCAGGGTGGGCGTCACGGGCAAGGGGTTAGGGCCGGTCAGCGGAACATCGAGCTCACGGAGCTCTCCTCATGGATGCGCCAGATCGCCTCGCCCAGCATGTTGGCCACCGACAGCACCCGCAGCTGGGGAAAATTACGCTCCTCGCTCATGGGGATCGAGTTGGTCACCACCACCTCCTCGAACAAGCCAGGCTCGGAGAGCCGTTCAGCCGCCGGCGGCGAGAACACGGCATGGGTGGCACAGCAGAGCACCCGGGCGGCTCCCTTGCGGCGCAGCAGCTTGGCCCCCTGACAGATCGTGCCGCCGGTGTCGATCATGTCGTCGATCAACACGGCCGTCTTGCCGGCCACATCGCCGATCACCGTGAGGCTTTCGGCCACGTTGTGGCCGGCCCGACGCTTGTCGATGATCGCCAGGGGAGCGTCGTTCATCTGCTTGGCGAAGGCCCGGGCCCGGGCCACCCCGCCCACGTCCGGTGATACCACCACCACTTCGCCCAGGTCGCGGGTGCTCAGGTAGTCCACCAGCACGGGTGAGCCGTAGATGTGGTCGCAGGGAATGTCGAAGTAGCCCTGGATCTGGGAGGAGTGCAGGTCCATCGCCAGCACCCGGTCCACGCCGCTCATGGTGAGCAGGTTGGCCACCAGCTTGGCGGTGATCGATTCCCGGCCGGCGGTCTTGCGGTCGGCGCGGGCGTAGCCGTAATAGGGGATCACGGCCGTCACCTGGCGGGCGGAGGCCCGCTTGCAGGCGTCCACCATGATCAGCAGCTCCATCAGGTGGTCGTTCACCGGAGCGCAGGTGGGCTGGATCAGGAACACATCGCAGCCGCGGATCGATTCCTGGATCTGGATGTAGGTCTCGCCGTCGGCGAAGCGCTTGATCACCCGCGGGCCATCCGGCACCCCCAGGTAGGCGCCGATCTCCCGGGCCAGCTCCTGGTTGGAGGTGCCGCTGAACAGGCGCAGCCGGCGAGTGTCGTGGCTGGAACCCGCTGCGTTCTCCGCTGAGTGGCCTGCCTGAGCCAGCCGATCGGCTGTGAGGAAACTGGTCACGGCGGGCGCGGGCGCGTCGGCGGACTCCGATGGTAGAAGCGTGTCGGCCCAGGGAGTGCAAACAACCATGACGTTTTCAACTGTCGCTGCCACCCCGGCCGAGGCCAGCGCTCCGCCAGGTCTGGTGTTGCTGGCGGCCGGTCCGGCCGCAGCGGTGGCGGATCTGCAGGGCCAGATGGCTCCAGCGCTGGCCGCTGTCCTCCATCTCCCCCTGCTGGAACCGCTCAATCCCCTGGCCGCCGACGCTGCCCTGGGTGCCCTGGCCGAGGGGCCGCCTGGCCTGGCGCCCTTACCCCGCGATCCCGGTCTGCCCCTGGCCGATGGCCGCCACTGGGCTGCCGCCCTTGGGGCCTGGCGCCAGCCCGCCCTAGTCGTGCTGGCGGCCGAGCAGTTGCACACGGGCCTGCCGGCGGCACTCACGGCTCTTCTCGCCCAGTGGCAGGTGCCCTGTTTGGGGCTGGTGCAGTGGGGCGGCAGTTGGGAGCCGCAGCAGCGGCGGCTGGAGGGCCTGCCCTGGCTGGGTTGTCTCGTTGCCGGCCAGCAGGAGGCTGATGCCGCCGCCTCCCTGCGCAGCGCCTGTGCCGCCCGCTGGGCGGCCCTGGAGCACCAGCGTCTGGCCTAGGAGGGCTTGGCCGGCGGCTTTGGTTCGATCCAGAAGGGCTTGGGTAGGTCGCGCACCCGCTCCCGCAGCGGACTGGCTGCAGCGGCCCCCTCGCCGCTGCGGGGGGGATCCAGGGGCAGGGTGATGAACTGGATCTGGGTGTCCGGTTGCAGCGCGGTGACCAGCAAGCTGAGGGTCTCGCTGCGGCTGAGGTTGGTCTGCACCTGGCCCTGCAGGCCAGCCACCAGGTCGGGGAGCGACAGCTGGCCCTGGCGCAGCTCCAGTTCGTGATGCAGGCTGCGGGTCACTTCCTGCAGGTTGGCAAGGCGGGTTTCCAGGGGCTTCTTGGCATCGCGCCAGCGGGCCAAGTGTTCGAGCTGGTTGGGGTTGAGCCGCTGCAGGCCGCTCTGCAGGTCGATCATGAGCTTCTGGCTCTTGTCGGTGTGGCGCATCGTGCGGTTGGGGTTGGCCTCCACACCGCCGAGGCGGTCGGCCAGCAAGCGCAGGCCGTAGCGGCTGATCACCAGGTAGCGGTCGGGCTTGCCGCTGGGTAGACCAGCCAGGTCGCGCACTGCGTCGGCTGTGAGGGCCGGCCCGCCGCTGCGGTAGAGGCTGCCGAGGGAGCGGGGCTTGGTCTCCCCGGGCAGCTGCACCGCCAGGGTGGCGGGGATCTGCAGAGCCTGCACCGGACCGTCGGGGTTGACGCGCAACACCACCAGGGCGTCGGCATTGGCAGCACCGGCTGGGGCGGCGTTGTTGCTCACGTCGCCGAGCCGGTCGCTGTCCAGGCCGATCACGAGTACGGTCACGGCCCGATTGGCGGGTTTGGCCACCGCATTGAGATTGCCTGCATCGGCCACCGGCTGCGACTTGCTCAGCGGCCAGATCAGATCGATCGCGGCCACGGTTACCAGGGCGGCGGCGCCGGCCACCCCAATGGTCACCGCCTGCCGCCGGCTGATGTGTGGCAGCCGGATGGACGGCAGGGCGATCTGGGGAAACCGAATCCGCCTGCGCGGGGCTGGGGCTGGGGTGGGCTTTCTGCTGGCGCGGGACGGCATCGCGGCGAGGTGGAGGGACCGGCGTCCCGGCTGTCAAACCCACCCACTTTGAACCACCCCCCTCGCGGGGGCACTGTTGGCGGGTGCAGCCGATAGCTTGTGGCGAGTGATCGGCCTGCCCGTGCCGTCTCCCCATGAGAAGGCCCGGCCCCTGGCCAAGGGCAGCGTCTACCCCGCCAAAGATCTCTGCAGCCAATGCGGCCTCTGTGACAGCCGCTGGGTGGCCTACGTGAAGAGCAGCTGTGCCTTCCTGGAGCAGCGCTTCGAGGCCATGGAGGAAGCGGCCCATGGCCGCAGCCGCAACCTCGACAACGACGACGAGCTCTATTTCGGCGTGCAGCAGCGCATGCTCACCGCCCGCCTGGCCCAGCCGATCGCGGGCGCCCAGTGGACCGGGATCGTGAGCCGCATCGGCGTGCGCGCCCTGGAAACCGGTCTGGTGGACGCGGTGCTGTGCGTGGGCCAGAGCGAGGCCGATCGCTTCACCCCCATGCCGCGCCTGGCCCGTACCCCCGAGGAGGTGCTCAGCGCCCGGGTGAACAAGCCCACCCTCTCGCCCAACCTGGAGGTGCTGGAGCAGCTGCCAGGCAGTGGCATCAAGAAGCTCCTGGCGATCGGCGTGGGCTGCCAGATCCAGGCCCTGCGGGCCGTGCAGTCCACCCTGCCGCTCGATCAGCTCTATGTGCTGGGGCTGCCCTGCGTTGACAACGTCTCGCGCGCCGGCCTGCAGACCTTTCTGGAGAGCACCGTGAGCTCCCCGGAGACGGTGGTTCACTACGAATTCATGCAGGACTTCCGCATCCACTTCCGCCACAGCGACTGCCGCGAGGAAACGGTGCCCTTCTTCGGGCTCGATACCCCCAAGCTCAAGGACGTGTTCGCTCCCAGCTGCCTGAGCTGCTTCGACTACACCAACGCCGGCGCTGATCTGGTGGTGGGCTACATGGGGGCGACGTTCGGGCGCCAATGGCTCACGGTGCGCAACCCCAGGGGCCAGGTGTTGCTGGATCTGGTGGAGAGTGAGCTGGAGGAGGCGCCGGTGACCAGCAGCGGCAACCGCCAGGCGGCGGTGCAGCAGGGCATCGAGGCCTACGACAAGGCCGTGAAGCTGCCCCTCTGGCTGGCTCGGCTGATCGGCTTGGTGGTGGAGCGCTTCGGCCCGAAGGGCCTGGAATACGGCCGCTTCTCGATCGACTCCCACTTCACCCGCAACGCCCTCTGGCTGCGCCGGAATCATCCCGAGAAGGTGGCGGCCCACATCCCGGCTTTTGCCCAGAAAATCATCGGCCGCTATCGGCTGCCCCAGGTGTGAGCCATCCCCAGCGGCGAGCCGGGGTGCTGCTCCACCCCACCGCCCTGCCCGGTGCAGGGGGCTGCGGCAGCTTTGGGCAGGCCGCCGCCGACTGGCTCACCCTGCTCGGGAGTCACGGCATCGGCGTGTGGCAGCTGCTGCCTCTGGCCCCCACCGACGGCACCGGTTCCCCCTACAGCTCCCCCAGCGGCTCGGCCCTCAATCCCTGGCTGCTGGATGCCGATCTGCTGGTGCAGCAGGGGTATCTGAGCGCGGCGGCGGCGGCTGCCCTGCCGGGCGGCAATGGCGGGCGGCTCGATCCGGTGGCCCAGCAGCAGCGCAGCCAGGCCCTGGGAGAGGCCCTGCGGCTGGCCTGGCCAGAGCAGGACCCGGGCCGCCAGCGGGCGTTCCGGCGCTGGTGCCGGCGGGAGGCGTTCTGGCTGCGCGACCACTGCCGCTTCATGGTGCTGCGCCGCCTGCATGACGGCCAGCCCTGGTGGCAGTGGCCCCAACCCCTGGCCCGGCGCCAGCGCCGTGCCCTGGCGCGCTTCGATCGCCAGCAGGCGCCGCTGCTGCTGGAGGAGCGGCTGGTGCAGTGGCAGCTGCAGGGGCAGTGGCAGGCCCTGCGCCGGCAGGCCCATGGCCTGGGTATCGGCCTGTTCGGCGACCTGCCCTTCTATGTGGCCCACGACAGCGCCGATGTGTGGAGCCATCCCGGCCTGTTCTCCCTGGCCGCTGGCGGTGGTCTGGAGGCCCAGAGCGGGGTGCCGCCCGACTACTTCTCCGCCACCGGCCAGCTCTGGGGCACGCCCGTGTACCGCTGGCCGCGCCATTGGCTGAGTGGCTTCGCCTGGTGGCTGGGCCGGCTCAGCCGCCAGCTGCAGCTGTTCGACCTGCTGCGCCTCGACCACTTCCGCGCCCTGCAGGCCTACTGGCGGGTGCCCGGCAGCGACAGCACGGCTGAGAACGGCAGCTGGCGGGCCTCCCCCGGCGGCGCCCTGCTCACGCTGCTGTGGCTGCACCAGGCCCTGCGCGGCCGCCTGCGCCAGGGCCGTTTGCCCATGGTGGCTGAAGACCTCGGGGTGATTACCCCGGCGGTGGAGGCCCTGCGCGACCGCTTCGCCCTGCCGGGCATGAAGATCCTGCAGTTCGCCTTCGACGGCAACGACGACAACCCCTACCTGCCGGCGAACATCCACGGCCCGGGGTGGGTGGTGTACACCGGCACCCACGACAACGCCACGGCGGTCGGCTGGTGGCATGGCCTGGACCATGACAGCCGCCAGCGGCTGGAGCGGCAGTTGCAGGCCCCGGTGAGCGCGCCGGCCTGGCAGTTGCTCGAGCTGGCCCTGGCCAGCTCGGCGGAGCTGGCGGTGGTGCCCCTCCAGGACCTGCTGGAGCTGGGCGATGAGGCCCGCTTCAACACCCCTGGCACCCTGGGGGCCAACTGGACCTGGCGGCTGGACTGCCCGGTGGCGGCCCTGGACGGACCGCTGCAGGGCTATGGAGAGCTGGCCCGGCGCCACAGCCGTAGCGCCTGACCCTGGCGGGCCTGATCCAGGGGCCGCAGCTCCGGGTAGCCATCGAGCAGCAGCAGCGTGCCCTTGTTCTGCGGGCCCGTGCCATTGCCCCTGGGCTCCGGGGTGGTCGGCAGGGGGGCCACGGCCCGCCAGCCGGCATTCGCCAGCCGCTGCTGCTGCAGGTTGAGGGCGTAGATCAGGCCCAGGGTGAGCAGGCCATAGAGCAGGGTGCCCTGCCAGGTGGTGAACACATCGATCGAGCCGGGGGTGAAACGGCCCAGGAGGTTGCCTTTGCGCAGCCGCTGGCCAGGCAGCGGCTCGCTGGGCAGCAGCCTCTGCAGACTGGCCGGCTCCAGCTCCAGGTGGCGCTCGATCAGCGGCAGCATCGTGCGCAGGTAGGCCGGTTCGGGCAGGCGATCTCGCCAGCCTCGCTCCAGGGCCTCCAGCACCGGGGTGCTGATTCGGGTGTCCTGGGCCAGCTGGCGCAGGCCCACCCCCCGCCGCTCCCGGGCCTCGCGCAGCAACTGGCCGGCCGCCAGGAGTGGATCGGCCGGGGGATCGCCACTGGCGGTTGGGGTGGCCGTTGGCCGTCCCCGCCGCCAGAGGCGACTGAGGCGGGTTCGCAGGGGCGGGGCGGGGCGGCTCAGGGGGCTGCTGCGGCCAGGGCCTCCCATTCTCTGCGCTCCAGGTGGCGCCACTGCCCCTCCGGCAGGTCGGCCAGGGCCAGCGGGCCGATTGCCACCCGCTGCAGGTCGAGCACTGGATGGCCCAGCAAGGCTGCGGTGCGCCGGATCTGGCGGTTGCGCCCCTCGCCCATCTCCAGCTCCAGGAGGCTGCGGTCGCTGCGGCGGCGCAGCAGTTTCACGGCGACCGGCTGGCTGGGGCCCTCCTCCAGGGGCACCCCCGCTGCCCAGCGCTGAAGCTGCGCGCTACCGGGCTGGCCCGCCACCCATACCTGGTAGGTCTTGCGATGGCCGTAGCGGGGGTGGGTGAGGTGCAGCGTCAGATCCCCCTGGTTGGTGAGCAGCAGGGCGCCGCGGCTGTCGGCATCGAGGCGACCCACCGGATGGAGCCCCTGCCCGCGCCGCAGGGCCGGTGGCAGCAGGTCGAGCACCGTGGTGCGGCCCTGGGGATCCCGGCAGCTGCTCACCACGCCGGCGGGTTTGTTGAGCAGCAGCAACAGCGGTGGGGCGGCGGCCTGCAGGGGCCGGCCATCCACCGTGATCGTGTCGCCGATGGGATCGGCCCGGTCGCCCAGGTCTGCCGCCGTGCCGTTCACCCGCACCCGGCCCTGTCGCAGCAACTCCTCCGCGGCGCGACGGGAGCAGAGGCCGGCGGCGGCGATCAGTTTCTGCAGCCGTTCAGCAGCCATCTCCCCATCCTGGCGAGGGGGAGCGACAGGCAAAAGGGTGATAGGTTTACGAAACAGGAACGTTTCGTAACTGCTCGTCATGCCCGCCCTCCCCGTTGCTGCTGCCGCCCCCACCGCGGATGCCTCTCCGAGCGGTGGTACCGACCTGGTGCGCAGCTACCTGCGGGACATCGGCCGTGTGCCGCTGCTGACGCACGAGCAGGAGATCACGCTGGGGCGGCAGGTGCAGGAGCTGGTGGCGATCGAGGAGCTGGAGCAGGAGCT
>JBIIDV010000060.1:0-16465 GCA_044238185.1 Prochlorococcaceae cyanobacterium
AGCGGGCGATCGTGAGCCCGATCCGCGGCACCACCCGCGACACGATCGACACCACGGTGGAGCGCGAGAACCACACCTGGAAGATCCTCGACACCGCCGGCATCCGCCGCAAGCGCTCGGTGAACTACGGCCCCGAGTTCTTCGGTATCAACCGCAGCTTCAAGGCGATCGAGCGCAGTGATGTGTGCGTGCTGGTGATCGATGCCCTCGATGGTGTAACCGAACAGGATCAGCGCCTGGCCGGTCGCATTGAGGAAGACGGCCGCGCCTGCGTGGTGGTGGTGAACAAGTGGGACGCCATTGAAAAGGACTCCCACACCATGCCGGCGATGGAGAAGGAGCTGCGCGCCAAGCTCTACTTCCTCGACTGGGCGCCGATGCTGTTCACCTCGGCCCTCACCGGCCAGCGGGTGCAGAGCGTGTTTGCCCTGGCGCTGCTTGCGGTGGAGCAGCACCGCCGCCGGGTGAGCACCTCCGTGGTGAATGAGGTGCTCACCGAGGCGCTCAGCTGGCGCTCGCCGCCCACCAGCCGTGGCGGCCGTCAGGGCCGCCTCTACTACGGCACCCAGGTGGCCACCCGGCCGCCCAGCTTCACGTTGTTCGTAAACGATCCCAAGCTGTTCGGCGACACCTACCGCCGCTACGTGGAGCGCCAGATCCGCGAGAGCCTGGGCTTTGAGGGCACGCCGATCAAGCTGTTCTGGCGCGGCAAGCAGCAGCGCGATGCCGAGAAGGAGCTGGCCCGCGTCAAGCGCTGAGTGGATTTCCTGCGTCAGCTGCCGATTGGCCAGTTCGTGGCCGAGGAATCCGGCGAGGGCCGGGGGAGCTGGCTGCGGCGACTGGATCCCAGGCTGAAACTGGCCTGGACCGTGGCCTTCCTGGTGACGCCGATCCTGGCCGGACCGGTGTGGCGGCTGGGGCTGGTGGGGCTGCTGCTGCTGATCACGGCGCTGAGTGGCCTGCCCTGGCGCCTGTGGCGCCGCAGCCTGCCGTTGCTGCTGGGACTGGCCCTGCTGGTGGGCAGCCTGGCGGCCTTCCTGCCCGCTGGGAGCGGCCCCCCTTCCCAGCTGCAGCGGCCGCCGGCGGAGGTGCGCCTGCAGCCGGGCTCGCCGCTGGAGCCGGCGCCGGAGCGGGCCGGGATGGCCTGGGACCTGCTGCGCTGGGGACCTGGGCAGCTGGGACCGGTGCCGGTGGGGCCGCTGGTGGTGACCCGCCGGTCGGCCACCTTGGGGCTCAACGGCGCCACCCTGCTGTTCACCCTGGTGCACAGCGCCAATCTGTTGCTGCTCACCACCCCACCCGAGGAGCTGGTGTGGGCGCTGGCCTGGTTCCTGGCCCCCCTGGCGCGGCTGGGTTGGCCGGTGGAGCGACTGGGCTTCACCCTGCTGCTCTCCCTGCGCTTCCTGCCGCTGGTGCAGGAGGAACTGCAGAACCTGCTCCGCTCCGTGGCCACCAGGGCCGTGAACCTGCGCCGCCTGGGTTGGCGCCTCTCCCTGGGGGTGGTGCTCGGAGTGGCGGAGCGGCTCCTGGCCAATCTGCTGCTGCGGGCGGAGCAGGGGGCGGAATCCTTGCAGGCTCGCGGGGGCCACTGGTTGCCGCCCGAGCAGCTGCACGTCCGCCCTCTCCACCTGGGGCCGGGTCGGGTGCTGCTCAACCTGGCCCTTGGGCTGGCCTTGCTCGCTTTCCTCGGGCTGCGCTGGAGCCGGCTAGGCACGCTGTGACCTTAAATACCTTTAGAGCAATTGGCTGAGTGACCGCTGAGTGACGAAGGAGCGCTATCTCAACCACCCCACATTCGGGATGCTCTATCGGGTCGCTCCGGTAGCTGAGGGCAGGGATCTCTACGCCACGTTGTATGCCCAGCGCATCTTCTTTGTGGTGAGCCTGCAGCCCCGCGGGGCAAGCTTTGAAGTGGTGCCGCTGATGGATGCCCGGCACTACGCGGAGCAGAATCTGGCCAGGGCCCGCCGTGAGGCTCCCGACGTTCACGCCCACTGGCGCCAGCTGTTTGACCAGACCTTCATCTGAGCCTTCCCCGGCCGGCCCAGCCCAAGCCGTCCAGGGCCTCCAGGATCGCCTGCAGCAGCTGCGTGCGTCCCTGCCCCAGGGCTGCAGGTTGCTGGCGGTGAGCAAGGGCCAGCCGGCGACTCTGATCCGGGCTGCGGTGGCCGCCGGCCAGCGCAGTTTTGGCGAGAGCCGGCTGCAGGAGGCCATCGCCAAGCAGACGGAACTGGCCGACCTGGAGCCCCTCGACTGGCATTTCATCGGCCGGCTGCAGGCCAACAAAGTGCGCCCGGTGTTGCGCCACTTCGCCGCGGTGCATTCTGTCGACAGTCTGGAGCTGGCCCGGCGGATGGCCAGGATTGCCGCCGAGGAGGCGTGCAGTCCCGCCGTGTTCTGCCAGGTGAAGCTGCGGCCCGACCCGGCCAAGACCGGATTCGATGCTGAGGCGCTGCGGGCTTGCTGGCCGGAACTCACCAGCCTGGCGCCGCTGCGTATTGAGGGCTTGATGACCATCGCTCCGCTGGGGCTGGATCGGACCGAGCGCCAGGCCCTGTTCACCGAGTGTGCGGCCTTGGCCAGAGATCTGGGGGTGAGGGAGCTCTCGATGGGCATGAGCAGCGACTGGCCAGAGGCTGCTGCTGCCGGCAGCACCTGGGTGCGGATCGGCAGTGGCCTGTTTGGTACCCGGCCGCACAACTGATCGCTCCGACCGCTTGCGATCACTGGCATGGGACGCTATTCAGGTAAACAGCATCCCTAGAGGCCCACCCCGTGTCGTTGTTCTCTCGCCTGCGTGCCGTCGTTTCCGGTGATGACTACCTCGATGGCGCCTACGACGACGAGCTCGACTACGACGGCGGTGAGCTGGAGCAGCCCACCAGCACCGTCTCCAGCAGCCGCAGCAGCGCCCTCGCCCTGACCAGCGATTTCAGCAGCGACGACCCCTTCGCCGGCACCAATGTGATCGGCATGCCGGGGATCTCCACCTCTGCTGCCGAGGTCACCCTGATGGAGCCCCGCAGCTTCGATGAGATGCCCCGGGCGATTCAGGCCCTGCGCGAGCGCAAGACCGTGATCCTCAACCTCACGATGATGGAGCCCGACCAGGCCCAGCGTGCGGTGGATTTCGTGGCCGGCGGCACCTTCGCGATCGATGGCCACCAGGAGCGGGTGGGCGAGAGCATCTTCCTGTTCGCCCCCAGCTGCGTCACCGTCACCACAGCCGGTGGCGAGGAATCGGCTTCTCCCACGGTGGTGAGCCGCGACAACGACCTCGATCAGCCCACCGCCCCCAGTCCGGCCTGGTCCCGCCAGGACGGCGCGCTCTGATCGCTGCCTCCTTGGGCCTCCAGGATCCCCAGCTGGAGCTGGGCATTGTGGGCCTCGGCCGGATGGCCCAGGCCCTGTTGATGCCGCTCCTGGAAGGCGGCCAGGTGAGCCGCGAGCGCGTGCGGGCCGCCGTGGCGAGCCCTGCCTCAGCTGAGCGCCTGGCCGCTGCCCACTCCCTGGCAGTGGGCACGGATGCGGCGCCCGCCTGGCGGGCGCCGGTGGTGTTGCTGGCCGTGAAACCCCAGCAGCTCGATGGGGTGGCGGCAGCGGTGCCGTCGGGCTGCTCAGGCCTGCTGATCTCGGTGCTGGCCGGCGTCACCCTGGAGCGACTTCAACGGCTGTTGCCGGCCTGGCGCTGCGTGCGTGCTGTGCCCAATACCCCCGCTTTGGTGCGGCAGGGCCTCACGGGCCTGGCCTACGCCGACAGCGTGACCCCCGCTGAGCGGGAATGGGTGCGGGGCCTGTTCCAGCAGGTGGGCGAGGTTGTGGATCTGCCGGAAACCCAGCTCGACGCCTTTCTGGCCCTCACCTCCTCCGGCCCGGCCTTCCTGGCCGTGGTGGCCGAAGCGATGGCCGACGGCGCCGTGGCTGCGGGCCTGCCCCGGGCTCTGGCCCATCGGTTTGCCCACCGCACGCTGGCGGGCACGGCGGCGCTGCTGCACGACCAGGACATCCATCCCGCCGTCCTCAAGGACATGGTGAGCAGCCCCGGCGGCACCACCATCGCCGGCCTGCGGGCGCTGGAGCGCAGCGGCTTGCGCTCCGCCGTGATCGAGGCGGTGGTGGCGGCGGCGGAACGCAGCCGTGCCTTGGCCTGAACCGCCGGCTTCAGGAGGCCCGTTTCTGCCCCAGCCGTGGCTCCGTGCCCGCCATCAGCCGGGCCAGGTTGCTGCGGTGCCGCCAGATCACCAGGGTGCTGGTGAGCAGGGCCAGGCCGAGGTAGGGCCAGCGCAGCCCCAGCCCCTGCGTACTGAACCAGCCCAGCATCAGCAGCGGCAGGGCCAAGGCCGCCACCACGCTCGAGAGCGACACGATGCGGCTGAGGGTGAGCACGGTGAGAAAGATGCCGAAGCAGGCCAGGCCCACCGGCCAGGTGAGGCCGAGCAGCATCCCCAGGGCCGTGGCCACGGCCTTGCCGCCGCGCCAGCCCAGCCACACCGGCCAGATGTGGCCGGCCAGGGCGGCCAGACCCGCGCCCACCACCCAGCTGTCCGTGCTCCAGCTGGCGGTGCCCCAGCTGGCCGTGTTGGCGCCATCGAGGGGAACCCCGAGGGGTTCCAGGGCCGCCTTGGCCAGCAGCACCGCGGCCGTGCCCTTGAGCACGTCCACCAGGAACACCACCAGGGCCGGCCCCTTGCCCAGCACCCGCAGCACGTTGGTGGCGCCCGTGGAGCCCGAGCCCTCCTGGCGGATGTCGATGCCGCCCAGCCAGCGGCCTGCCAGGTAGCCGGCCGGGATCGAGCCGAGCAGATAGCCGAAGAGCAGCAGGGCGAGGGGCAGGAGCATCGGGGAGGATTGGGTTGATCGGGGTGGGGGATCGGGATCGGCGGGCGGCTGGCGGTGGCGGCAGCTGGTGCTCAGTAGAACTCGTCTTCGCTCACCAGTTCGCCCGGTCCGGGGGCGAAGGCCAGCCACAGGGGGAACTGCAGGATCGCCACGTCCACCACCTGCTCGGCGGCATCGATCACGATGAACGGCAGTTCGCCGCGCTCCTCCAGCCGGTCGGCCCGTTCGATCAGCGCGTCGGCCCGCTCGAACAGCACGATGCCGCTGCTGGGGCCGAAGTCCTCGCGGCTGAGCCCGAGGCAGTCCTGCAGACTGCGCCGCCACTCCCCCAGCCGTTCCGGTTGCCCCGCCAGCACCAGGGTCTGCACCTGCTCGCCGTAGAGCTCGCCGAGGATGGCGATGGCGGCGGCCGTGAGCAGGCCGTTGCGGTTGCGGCTGCCGCTGCTGGCCTGGGCGCCCCGGCCGGCCTGGTCGAGAAACCAGTTCTCCAGGCTGGCGGCGGCCCCGGCCTCCAGGCTGCGGCGCAGCTTCCACGGGTCGGCGTAGAAGTCGGGCTGGCCCTGAAAGGCCAGCAAGCGATCCCGGATCAGGTCGGCATCGGCGGCGAACAGCCCTCCGGACGGCGCAGCGGTGGCAGGGGCATCGCTGCTGGCGGCCGGGCTGGCGGCGGTGGCATCGAGGGGAGAGGGCTGCACCAGCAGGGGCTGGGGCACCAGCTCGATCTGTTCCGCTGCCACGGCCAGGTCCTGCAGGGCTCCCACCAGGTAGTCCTGAAATCCCTTGAGCCGGCGGGCCACGCCGTCGGCCTGACCGGCAAAGCTGCTGGCGATCTCGCTGCGAATGGCCTCGCGACGGGCTTCGAGCTCGCTGATCTCCCGCTCGATTGCCGCGCGCCGATCGACCAGGTCCCGCAGGGCCAGGGCCTGCCAGTCACTGGACCCGGCCGCATTGGGATCAGGGCCAGCTGCAGCGCCAGCGAGAGCTTCCGGTGCGGGTGGAGGGGTGGGGGTGTCGGTCATTCCTGTGGGGCAGCGTCTGCGGCCAGGTGGGGGAGCCGCTGGCGGAGCTGGCTCTGCAGTGTGACTGGATCAAACAACACGGGTAGCAGGTGAATGCTGCGTTCCTCGCGGAAATACAACAGCGCGGGCAGCCCGGACCAGAACAGGCGCCAGCCCTGCCATTCGCTGTAGGGGAAGCGGCGCAGCAGGGCATCGCGGCGGCGCACCAGCAGGGCATCGTCGCTGAACTCCAAGCGCAGCAGCGTGGTCTGCAGCAGCAGGAACAGGCCGAAGCCGCTGATCGCCAGGGCCAGCAGCGGGGCAGGGCTCCAGAGGGGTTGCAGGGCCAGCACCGCCAGCCCCAGGAGCACCACGGCCAGCGCCACCCCGTAGTGGGGGCTGAGGGTGACCGACGTAGCGGCCGCATCCGGCAGCGGCGCCGCTGGGGTTGGATCCCCGGGGGGAGGGGTGGGTGCTGGTGAAGCAGTCATCGGACGAAGGGGGCAGAACAGTGGTGATCAGCCAAACAGCAGTTTGGTGAGCAGCGCGTCCATCAGCGCCACCGTGACCAGGATCATCACCACCGCACCGGTGGTGCTGGTGCCCACCTCCTTGGGGCCGCCGCTGGTGGTGAGGCCCCAGCCACAGGCGATCACGGCAATCTGCAGGCCGAACACCAGGGCTTTCACCAGCATCGCCGGCAGATCGCTCGGCTCCATCCAGATGCGCACCGAGGTCCAGAACACGCTCGGCGGGATGCTGTAAAGGAAGGTGCTGCTCAGCTGACCGGACCAGATCCCCACCCAGAAGAACAGCAGGCACTGCACGGGGGCCATGACCACCATCGCCAGCACCCGCGGCACCACCAGGTACTGCACGGGGTCGGTGCGCAGCAGCGTGATCGCGTCGATCTGCTCGGTGACCTTCATCGTGCCCAGCTGGGCCGCATAGGCCGTGGCCACCTTGCCGGTGAGCAGGGTGGCGGTGAGCAGGGGGGCGATCTCCCGGGCCAGGCCCAGGGCCAACAGGCCACCCACGGCGGAATTGGCCCCCTGTTTGGAGAGCTCGGCCACCACCTGGATGTTGAACACGGTGCCTGCGGCCAGGGCCGTGATCAGCACGATCAGGAAGCTGCCCGGGCCTGCTTCCATCAGTTCCTGCATCAGATCGTTGAAGTTGATGCGGCCCTGGGCGATGGCGCTCACGGCCTGGCCGCCGATCAGGGCGCTGGCGCCGAGGCGCCGCAGCCAGGTGGGCGGCCGCAGCCTGAGTCGGGGCAGGCGGGTCATGGGCCGTGGGGGGGACGATGGGGCCAACGGCGCACCACCACCAGGCCCAGCACCACCAGCACCGCCGGGATCAGGCCCATGCACAGCCGGATGGCAATCAGGGCACTCTCGGGTTGCTGGGTGCCCTGGGCCGCTTCATAGCCGCTGAAGCTGAGCAGGTTGCCGAAGAACAGCAAGGCCAGGCTGATGCAGAGTTTCTGGCCCAGCACCATCCAGGCGCTGTACTGGCCGGCAGGCTTTTCCGGATCGGCGTCGATGGCATCCGGCAACAGCGACCAGGGGATCAGGTAGGCGCAGGAGGCCCCCAGGCCGGCCAGCACGATCGTGGCCACAAGCAGCAGCAGTTTCACCTGGTTGCCAGCGGATCCCAGGGGTGAGATCGCATCGTTCAGGGGTGGCATCAGCAGCGCCAGGGCGCAGCCACTGATCCAGAGCGCCGCCCCCAGCTTGAGGGCGCCGATGCGGCCGCGGCGATGGCTCACGTTGTTCCAGATCCACAGGCCCACCAGGGTGCTCACCATGAAGGGGAGAAGGATCCAGTTGCTCCAGCTCTCGGGCAGCCGCAGCACCACGGGCAGGTAGAGCAGGGCAGCCGTCTGCATGATCTGCAGGCCGCACCACAGCAGCAGGTAGAGCCCGAGCACCTTGAGAAAGCGGCCGTTGCTCCCCACCCGGCTGAGCAGGCGGCGGGTGGTGCCCTGCTCGCGGATCGGCCGTTGGCAGTGCAGGGCCGCCGGCGCCAGCCCCCAGCCACACACCAGGGTGGACACCGTCACGATCAGGCCCACCAGCACGCCCACCCGCAGGTAGCTGCCTGGGTCGCTGTGGTCCTGCAGCAGCAGCCCCCCCAGCACCACACCGACAAGGCTGGCGATGATCGAGCCGGTGAAGCGGGCCGTGTTCAGCCGGGTGCGCAGGGCCACATCCCCGGTGAGTTCAGCGGCCAGGGCGGAGTAGGGCAGGTTCACCGCCGTGTAGAAGCACTGCGCCAGCGTGGAGATCACGATGAAAAGCGCGAACTTCAGCCAGAGGCCCCCGGGCGGCACCCACCACATGGCGGCCATGGTGATACCCAGGGGAACTGCCGCGCCCAGGATCCAGGGCAGACGAGGCCCCCAGCGGCTGTTGGTCTTGTCGCTGAGCCAGCCCACGACCGGGTCGTTGATGCCATCCCAGAAGCGACCCGCCATCAACACCAGGCCGGCCATCCAGGGGGGAAGCCCGGCGGCTGATGTGTAGAAGACGAACAGGTAGAAGCCGATCAGGGAGGCGGACATTCCCGTGCCGGCATCGCCGAGCCCATAGGCCCAGAGCAGGCGCTGGCGTGCCCCACCCCTGAGGTCCGCGGCGTCGCTGATGGTGGGGGCGGTGGGAACCCGGGGCACGGTGCTACTGGCGGCCTCAGCGGGCATGCGGGATCACAACTGAGGTGGGGCTGGTCATCATGCTGGAGTGGCCGGACCGATGGGCAATACCAATGGCGTCATGGTGCGATGACGCGGATTTAGGGTTTTCTACAGGCTTCAACCGACAGGTGTGGCTGTCGATGATTGGGGCCTTGCCATTAAGGGTGAATGCCTGGCGTTTAATCAACAAAATAGTCCTCTCAACCGAGTTTTAAGGCAAGCCAGGTTTCAAGAAAAGCCAGGGCTGAATCAATCGATAGGAGTGGTTGGCCTGGCTGAATGGCTTGGGTGCACACGTTCGTGATTCAATCTCAGTGAAAATCTCACTGGAAATCCCACCGGCAATGTCAGATGGGATTGTCAGTCGTCGGACAACAGATCAACTGGAGAGGTTGTTGACCTTGATTAAAGTGGCCTGAAGTGGTGAATGGCTTTGGTGGGCCGGATCGGACGTACAGGCCGGATCCGACTTTATGGTTGGCCAGCCCCCGTTGCCTGCTAAATTGGGTTGGCGCTCGCGGGCGTAGTTTAGTGGTAAAACCTCAGCCTTCCAAGCTGATGATGCGGGTTCGATTCCCGCCGCCCGCTTCTTCGATTATTCGCTTTCCTTCAAGGGAGCTTTCTCTCAAGCGATTGGTGCACCTGTCCAGGCTGTGACGCCTACAGAGACCGTCGACGACGGTCAATGATTTTCCCCAGCTCGTCGCCCAGAGTGGCCAGAGCAGCGGGCATCGCCGGTCACCCGCCTGGGGAAAAGCAAGGCGAATCGGGGGAAAACACCACGGTTGTGTGGAAAACGGTGCTGTGCTGCCCTGGAGGTGAGGGGGCTGATTAAGGCGTGAAGCCCTGCAACAGGCGGGACGACACCAGCAGCATCAGGCTGCGGCTTTCCAGGGGCGCGCCAAGCGGTTTCCAGGGGCTGAACGTGCTGGGCAGGTCCTCTCCGGCCGGCAACGCGGTGTCGATCACCCGCCGCCATCCCGTCGGACACACCGGCAGCTCGAAATGCACCGCCCGGCAGTAGGCATTCATGCCGCACCACAGCAGGGGACCCTGCACGCCGTCGTTGATGCTCCAGGCCATGGTGTGGGACCACTCAGCCCAGTCGGGTTGGCCCACCTCCACGCCATGCCACTGGCGCCACAGGCCTGTCGGTTCACCAGCGCTGCGCTGGGGCCGTTCCGCCAGGGGCAGCTCGGGGTTGAGCAGATCCAGCAGATGCAGGCGCAGCCGCAGCAGGCGCTGAACGTAGGTGCGCAGGGCCCGGTCGCCCCCATCCGGCTGCCAGTGCATCCAGCCCAGGGGGTTGTTCTGACACCAGGTGTTGTTGTTGCCTCCCTGGCTGCGGCGCACCTCATCGCCCATCATCAGCATCGGCACCCCGGGGGCCAGCAGCAGGGTGGCCAGCAGGTTGCGCAGTTGCCGGTCGCGCAGGGCCAGCACGGCCCGGTCGTTGCAGGGGCCCTCCACGCCGTGGTTCCAGCTGTTGTTGTGGTTGTCGCCGTCGCGGTTGTCCTCGCCGTTGGCCAGGTTGTGCTTGCCGTTGAAGCTCACCAGATCGGCCAGGGTGAAGCCGTCGTGGGCGGTGAGGAAGGTGATGCACTGGCCGGGGTGGGGAACCCGTGGCTGGTAGAGATCCGGGCTGCCGCTGAGCCTCAGGCTCAGGCCCCAGGCGGTGGTCTCGTCCCCCTTCCAGAAGCGGCGCACGTCATCGCGGAAGCGGCCGTTCCAGGTGGCCACCCGGCGGGCCGGGAAGTCGGCCAGTTTGTACAGGCCGCCGCAATCCCAGGGTTCGCTGATCAGCTTGAGGTCGGCCAGTTCGGGATCGGCCTCCATCGCCTCAAACAGCGGCGGTTGATCCAGGGGCATCAGCCCATCGCCGCGGCTGAGGGCGATGCCCAGGTCGAAACGGAAGCCGTCCACGCCCAGTTCCGTGGCCCAGCAGCGCAGGGATTCCAGGATCAGGCGCCGCACCAGGGGGCGGTTGGCAGCCACGGTGTTGCCGCAGCCGCTCACGTCCTGGTAGTGGCCCTCGAACGACTGCTGGTAGTAGAGGCTGTCGCCGAAGCCCCGCCAGCTCAGGGTGGGGCCGTGCTGGTTGCCTTCACTGGTGTGGTTGTACACCACATCGAGGATCACCTCGATGCCGGCCCGGTGACAGGCACTCACCAGCTGGCGCACCTGATCGCGGGCTGCGAGGGGATCGTCGCCCACCAGGTAGTCCGGGTGGGGGGCCATCCAGCTGATCGGGCTGTAGCCCCAGTGGTTCTGGCGGCCGGCCGGGGCATCGGTGGGATCGAAGGCCATCACCGGCAGCAGCTCGATCGCCGTGATGCCCAGCTCCTGCAGCAGGGGCAGGGTGTCGATCAATCCCAGGAGGCTGCCCTGGCGCTCCGCTGGCACCGGGCAACCGGGCCCCTGGCTGAAGCCCGCCACGTGCAGCTCATAGATCACGCTGCGCTGCCATGGGTGCCGCGGCCGGGGAGCGGCATCGAAATCGAAGCGCTCCCGCTCGGTAACCACCCCCTTCAGGCAGCAGGCGGTATTCGGCACCGCCCCCACCGCTGCGCCCCGCTGGTAGCCCTGCCAGCCGGCAATCGCCCGGGCGCAGGGGTCGAGCAGCACCTTGGAAGGGTTGAAACTGTGACCGCCCGGCTGCAGCGGCCCGTACACCCGGTAGCCGTAACAGCTGCCCAGCCCCACCCCCTCCACTTCCACATGCCAGTGGTCGCCGGCGCGATGGTCGCTGTTGAGCTCCACCACCCGCTGCGGTTCGCGGGCCTCGCCATGGGCAAAGAGCAGCACTTCCACGCGCGTGGCCAGGGGGGCCACCACGGAGAAATTCACGCCTCGGCGGGTGACGCTGGCCCCCAGGGGCCAGGGCTGGCCACGGTGAACCGGGGCGCCGGGGGTTACATCCGCTGTTGCACGGGCACTGACTGTTGCACTGGAATCGGTTTTGGCACTGGCGCCCTGGGGCGAGGCGGGCCTGGACATGGGCAGCAACGAGCTCGGCCGGCTTGGCCCACAAACTAGGCAGCAGATGCCTCGAACACTCGTTGTCACTGTTGACCGCTGACCTGGAGAGCGGCCGCCCGGCACGGCAGGTGCGGCAGGGGTTGTGGCTGTTCGCCCCCAATCGCGACACCCAGGGTGGCAGCAGCTGGCTTTTGGAAGGACCGCAGGGTGATCTGCTGATCGACTGCCCGGCCTGGACCCAGGCCAACCTGGATCTGCTCCTGGCCCGGGGCAGCGGCGGCACCATCGTGCTCACCAGCCGGGAGGGCCATGGCCGCTGCCGCCGCTTCCAGCAGGCCCTGGGCTGGGCGGTGCTGGTGCAGGCGCAGGAGGCCTACCTGCTGCCAGGGGTCCAGCTCCTGCACACCTGGCAGCGGGAACACCAGCTCACGGCTGATGTGCGCCTGCTCTGGACGCCGGGTCCCACCCCCGGCGCCTGCGTGCTGCACCATGCCGGTGACGGTTGGGATGGCCTCTTTTGTGGCCGCCTGTTACAGCCGCTGGCTCCCGGAGCCCTGGCGCCGCTGCGCCAGCGGCGCACCTTCCACTGGCAGCGCCAGCTGGCCAGCCTGGAGCGGTTGCGGCGCTGGTTGCCGGCCGGTTCACCGGCCTGGATCGCTTGCGGTGGCGGGCTTGGCGCCCTGCGCGGGGAGGTGCTGGTGGGGGATGGCAGCGGGGTGCTGGCGGGGCTTGATCTGGTGCAATTGGCCAGCGTCGGGGTGCCCGCTGGGCCCTAGCGGTGGGCAAGCGCTCACCAGATCCATTGCGGCTAGACGCTTCTCTGTTGCGAAGTGGCGGCAGGCCCCATACCATTGGCGCGCTCCACACCAGGGCGGTCGGCTTTTCCGACTCTCGATCCCTGACCGCCGCACAACAGGTTTTCCCGTCCCATGAACAAAGCTGATCTCGTCTCCCTCGTTGCCGAGCGCACCGATCAGACCAAGACAGAAGTGGCCCAGGTGGTCGATGCCCTGATCGACACCATCATCGACTCGGTGGTGGATGGTAAAAAGGTGTCGATCCTCGGCTTCGGCTCCTTCGAACCCCGCGACCGCTCTGCCCGTCAGGGTCTGAACCCCAAGACCGGGGAGAAGATCAAGATCGAGGCCAAGCGGGTGCCCGCCTTCACCGCCGGCAAGATGTTCAAGGACCGCGTGCAGGGCGACGGCTGATCTCTGATCCGGGCCAGCTCTTCGATCCATGCCTGCCCGCCCATCTCCGCGGGCAGCTCAACACCGGTGTGGCCCTGCGTGAGCGGGGCTACAGAGGACGTTTTGCGCCCTCGCCTACGGGATCACTGCATCGCGGCAACCTGCGCACGGCACTGCTGTCCTGGCTGGCTGCCCGGCTGTCGGGAGGGGAGTGGTTTCTCAGAATCGATGACCTCGATACCCCCCGCAATCGCCCGGGAGCGGAGGAGGCGATTCGGGCTGATCTCAGCTGGCTCGGCCTCCACTGGGATGGCCCGATCTGGCGCCAGAGCGCCCGCCGGGGTGTCTACGCCACGGTGCTTTCAGCGCTGCGTGCCTCCGGCTGGCTCTATCCCTGCCGCTGCAGCCGCCGGATGCTGGCTGACATTTCCGCACCCCACGGTGCACCGCCGGTGTATCCCGGCCACTGCCGAGGGCTGGGGCTGGGCTGGGCAGCCCAGAAGGGTCGTCTGCCGAGCTGGCGCTGGCGGCTCCCCCCAGGCCCGATCGAGTGGCGGGAGCGATTGGCTGGCCAGGGCCGGCTCGATGGCCCCAGCCAGGTGGGCGACGTGGTGCTGCGGCGCGCTGACGGTTTTCTGGCTTATCACCTGGCCACGGCTGTGGATGAACTCAGCCTGGGGATCAGTGAGGTGGTGCGGGGTGAGGACCTGTTCTGGGCCACCGGCCCCCAGGTGGCGCTGATGAGGCTGCTGGGAGGCGAGCCACCCGACTATGGCCATGTGCCCCTCTGCCGCGATGCCCAGGGCCAGAGGCTCAGCAAGCGGGTTGGGGCTGAGGGGTTGGCTGGCCTGCGGCGGCAGGGCATGGATGCGGCGACCGTGGTGGGTGAGCTGGCCGCCAGTGCCGGCCTGGTGCCGACCGGCACCAGGCTGAGCGCTGCCGAACTGCTGCAGACCCTGGACCCCGGGCTGTTGGCCGAGCGGCTGCGGGCCGACGCAGCGGTGCAGTCTTAAGGAAGCTTTCGGGATCATTGGCCTGCAAGCCCCCCACACTGGAGTCACTCTCCATCCGCTTCCCACGAGCGCAGCCGCGATGTCCGCCAACCACCAACCCCATCTGGAGGTTGCCCAGGCTCCGGTGACCCATCAGCACACCCAGTCGACTCAGCCCCAGGTCGGCCAACCCCTCCAGGAGGTGTGTTCCTGTTGTGGGGGCAGCGGCATGCTGCGCCTGGACGACCAGCGTTTTCGCACCTGCCTCGACTGTCTCGGCCAGGGACGGTTGCCGGCGGTGTCCGCCGCCACCACCGTGGCTGAGGTCTTGCAGTTGGACAGCCGACGGCTCAGCGCAGCTGCTTCTTCCGCTGCTGCCAGATGAAGAAGGCAGCGGTGCCCACCACCACCGCCAGGGGCGCGGCGGTGAGCAGGAGCAGGATCACGGCGGTCCAGTCGGTGTACATCGCTGCAGACGAAAACCGGGGTCATCATCCCAGGTGGCCCGGATGTTGGTCATGGCCCCTGCCGCTGTTGTTGCCACTCCTGATCCAGGCCCTGCTTTCGGCCCCGGTCTTCGCCGGCGTGGAATTCGACAACTGTCAGCCCAGCGGCGATGGCGGCATGACCTGTGACACCCGGCCCACGGGGAACACCCGCATGGACGAGCAGGATGCCCGCTACGGACTGCTCGACCAGGGCACCCCTGGCTGGCGCGAATTCGACCCTTACGAGGGCGATGGCGAGATGTTCGGCGGCAACGAACCCTGAGTCATTGCCGTGATGTCTGACCCCGGGACGAGTCGGACCGATCCCACCTACGACATCCTGCGCTCGCAGCGCCGGCCGCTTGACGCCCTTTTCAATCCCCGCTGCGTGGCGGTGATCGGCGCCAGTGAACGTGCCGGCAGCGTGGGGCGCACCCTGCTCTGGAATCTGCTGCGCTCGCCCTTCGGCGGCACGGTGTATCCGGTGAACCCCCGCCGCCACAGCGTGCTGGGGGTTCACTGCTACGCCAGTGTGGCCGAGCTGCCCGATCCGGTGGACCTGGCGGTGATCGCCACGCCGGCCGCGGGCGTGCCCGAGGTGGTGGCAGCCTGTGCTGCCGCCGGGGTGCGGGCCGCGATCGTGATCTCCGCCGGCTTCCGGGAAGTGGGGCCGGAGGGCGAGGCGCTGGAGGGGAGGCTGCGGGACGCCCTGCGCGGCTCGGGGATGCGCCTGCTGGGGCCCAACTGCCTGGGCCTGATGAATCCCCGCACCGGCCTCAATGCCAGCTTCGCGCCCTCCCAGCCGGAAGCCGGCCACGTGGGTTTCCTCAGTCAGTCGGGGGCGATCTGCACGGCGGTGCTGGATTGGAGCCGGCGTCAGAACGTGGGCTTCAGCGCCTTTGTGTCGATGGGCTCGATGCTCGATGTGGGCTGGGGCGACCTGATCACCGAGCTCGGTGACGACCCCGCCACCCGCAGCATCGTGATCTACATGGAGGCGATCGGCGACGCCCGCTCCTTTCTCTCGGCGGCGCGGGAGGTGGCGCTCACCAAGCCGATCGTGCTGATCAAGGGGGGCCGCAGCGCCGAAGCCGCCAAGGCGGCGGCATCCCACACCGGGGCCCTGGCCGGCAGTGACGCCGTGCTGGAGGCGGCGCTACGGCGCTGCGGGGTGCTGCGGGTGGAGCGGCTCTCCGACCTGTTCGACCTGGCCGAGGTGCTGGCCAAGCAGCCGCGGCGCCCGGCCGGCCCGCGGCTGGCGATCCTCACCAATGCCGGCGGGCCCGGGGTGCTGGCCACCGATGCCCTGGTGCTCAGCGGCGGAGAGCTGGCCAGCCTGGATCCGGCCACGGTGACGGCGCTCGATGCGGTGCTGCCGCCCCACTGGAGCCGCTCCAACCCGATCGACATCCTTGGCGACGCCGACCCGGAGCGCTATGGCCGGGCCATTGAGATTGCCCTGGCCGATCCCAACAGCGATGGCCTGCTGGTGATCCTCACGCCCCAGGCGATGACCGATCCCACCGCCACCGCCAGGCGCCTGCAGGAGCTGGCGGCCCACTCCAGCAAGCCGCTGGTGGCCAGCTGGATGGGCGGCGAGGAGGTGGCCGCCGGCGAGGACCTGCTCAATCAGGCCGGCATCGCCACCAACGATTACCCCGATGCGGCGGCCCGGCTGTTCACCGCGCTCTGGCGCTACAGCTACAACCTGCGCGGCATCTACGAGACCCCCGCCCTGGTGCCCGAGCAGGGAGCGGGGGCGACGGGGGACGGTCGGGCGGTGCTGCAGCGGGCCCAGGCCGAGGGGCGGGAGCTGCTCAGCGAGGTGGAGGCCAAGCAGGTGCTGGCCAGTGCCGGGATTCCGGTGGTGGAGACCCGACTGGCCGGGTCGGCCGAGGAGGCTGTGGCGGCTGCCGAGGCGATCGGCTATCCGGTGGTGCTCAAGCTCCACAGCACCACGATCACCCACAAGAGCGATGTGGGTGGCGTGCGCCTTGATCTGGTGGGGCCCGAGGCGGTGGCCGAGGCCTATCGCACGATGGCCGTCGGGGTGGCTGAGCGCTGCGGGCCGGAGGCCTTTGCCGGGGTGAGTGTGCAGCCGATGCTGCCCCGCTCCGCCGGCCTTGAATTGATCCTGGGCAGCAGCCTGGATCCCCAGTTCGGGCCGGTGATCCTGTTCGGCAGCGGCGGCACCCTGGTGGAGGTGCAGCGCGACAGCGCCGTGGCCCTGCCGCCGCTGAACACCACCCTGGCGCGGCGGCTGATGGAGCAGACCCGGGTGTAC
>JBIIDV010000061.1:0-16394 GCA_044238185.1 Prochlorococcaceae cyanobacterium
CCGGGCAAGCAGCCATGCTGCGCATCTCGGCCTGTCCCACCGCCGAGTTCGGGGTGCTGCCGGCCCGGGTGAAAAGCGTGGCGGCCGACGTGCAACCCCGGCAGGACAACCGAGCCAGCGGGTACGACGTGGTGCTCACGCCGGAACGACGGCAATTGAATGGTCGTGGCGCGGTGTGTGCCCTGCGACCCGGCATGGCCGTGGTGGCGGATGTGATCACTCGCCGGACCACGGTGCTGATGTTCCTGCTGAACAAGCTGAGGGTGGCGGGCTGAAGCAAACAGGGTAGGGATCTATAAAAAACGCGCAAAGAGTCAAAAGAGCGCAGATGTGCGGCCAGTTGCCGCTGATCTGCTCCCAATGCAGGGCCGGGCATTCCACAATCATTACACTTTGCCCCAGCAGCCATGCATCAAGCCGAACAAGCAGCAAGAGCGGGTTCAGCGAACGGCTCAGGGCCGCTATTCCGCAAACCAAGGCGGATCACGATCACGGTGCCTGATCAGATCTATCGCAGCCTCCTGGAGCGGAGCAGCAGAGAGGGCCGCTCGATTTCCAACCTGGCCGCCTATCTCCTGGAGCGGGCCGTGGCCAGCGAACAGAGGGCGGAGACTGGGCAGGGGGAGAGAATCGCGGCAGATCGAGGGCTGATCTCCTGAACAGGAGGCCCTGGGGATCGGCGGGTCCATAGGGTTTGACTGATCACATCATCAAAGGATCAGCCCATGAACCTCACCCGCTGGGAACCCCTCAATGAGATTGAATCGCTGATGGATCGGCTGCTCAACTGGCAGCAACTCCGCCCCCAGTCGTCCCTGGCCATGATGGCCCAGAGCCCGAGGCTGGACATCATTGAGGGGGATGGCCACTACCTGTTCAAGATGGATGTGCCGGGAATGGAAAAAGCAGACCTTACCGTCTCCATTGACGGCGGCATGCTCACCATTGCAGGCGAGCGCAAGCTCGAAAAGGAAGACAGCAAGCCGAAGTACTTCAGGGTTGAGCGCTTCTATGGCCGCTTCAGTCGCTGCTTCTCCCTACCTGAGGACGCGGACTCCAGCTCGGTTCACGCCCATTGCGAGAACGGTGAACTCACAATCGAAGTAGCAAAGAGGGATGGTGCTGCCAATGCGCAGGCAACGACCATTCCCGTGGAGTGACCCGATGAATACACGTCATTGCCAGACATGCCATTATTGGGATAACTCCCAGAGGCTAGAACACACCAACTTTGGTGATCTAGCCCCCTGTACACGCTCTGCGCCGAGCCACTACAGTGTTGCCAGCGTACTGTTGCGATGGACATCGCGAATGGGGCGGGAACCGACCCGCAACGATTTGAGTCCTGGAACGGTGGGCGAGCTGCAAATCCCGATTGCGATTTGGCCCTATACCGCAGCAAATCAGGCCTGCGGCGACTATCTTCCATGCGACCTGGAAGAGAACGCTCGACGCAACAAGTTACGGGCAGCACCAATTGCATAAGCTGACAATCAGGACCATGATGATGCGTCCATGACGCAGATCGCAGCTGAAGAGATCTGAAGACGCCTCAGGGCGTTCATAGAGCACTCACTTCTAAGAACATGACATCGCCACACGTCGAGTCACGATGTCTGACGCCCTGGGGGATTATCTGAATACCATCAGTCGGGTGCCCTTACTGACCATCGATGAAGAGCTACATCTGGGTCGATTAGTACGAACTTGGCAAGATCACAACGATCCCCCTGCTGCAGTGAGCCGCAGAGGCAAAAGAGCACTGAACCGAATCGTATCGGCCAATCTCAGGCTTGTGGTGAGCGTCGTGACGCGCTATCGCCGCCGCGTCGCCCACCTGGCCATCGAACCGATCGATTTGGTGCAGGCAGGCAACATCGGCCTGATCCGGGCGGTCGAGAAGTTCGACCCTAAGCGGGGCTATCGCTTCTCCACCTTCGCTTACTGGTGGATCCGACAGGCCGTGAGCCGATACATCCAGGAAGTGCACCCCACCGTGAGGGTGCCAGCGGCTCTGGTGAGCCTGGTGGGCAAGATTGATGGCCTGTGTGAAAGCCACGGCAAGCCTCTGGCCGTGGCCGAGCTCTCGCGCCATCTCGACGAATCACCCCGGCGGATTGAACTGGCTCTGTCCATCCGGCAACTGAACAGCCTGGTGTCGCTCGACCAGAGCCTGGGATCCAATGATGCGGCCGATCTCACCCTGCTGGATACGGTGACCGATGGTCGCGGTCCGGAGGCCGACGAGGATTACGCCTGGCTGAAGGGCCAGCTGCACCAGCTCTCAGCCCTGGAACTGAGCGTGCTCCAGCAACGCTATCGGGAGGGCCGGGGCCAATCACTGATGCAGCTGGCCAGCGAAATCGGCAAAACCCGGTACCAGGTGCAGGTGATCGAGCAGCGGGCTCTGAAAAAGCTGCGCGCTGCTCTCACCCCTCTGCTCTACCCCACAGGGGGCTGAGTGACCTCGCACGGTCAGCGGTCTGGCTTCTGAGGTGGCAGGCCACTCGACTGCAACCGGGAGTGGATGGCCTTGTGCCCGTTGCCCGTGACCGGCTGGGCCGGGGCGGGCTGAGAGAGCCGGAAGCCCTCATGGCGCAGGGCCTCTTCTAACAAAAAGGCGCAAAGATTGGAGACAGATCTTCCCTCTTCTTCAGATCGATTGAGCAAGGCTTCATGCACGTGGTAACTGAGTGTGATCGAGATGCGTCGAGGCTGGCGTTGCAGCACATGCAGGCGATCATTCATGGAATTTCTCCAGCAGTACAGACGGATCGAAACAGACGGATCGAAATACCGATCGCAGCCTTCATAGACCACTGCAGCAAAAATTGAAAGATATGAGCTAGTCTCACATCGCATCTGCTGCAAGCTGCAGCAATTACGCGAACGCCGATCAGATCAAACCTCAACATAGCGAACTACACCAACTCCCCAACCACGGCACTAGCATCCAGATCTCCACAAGCACGATCAAAGCAAGAGTGCTTACCAACAGCCTGAGCTTGCAATGAAAGATGTCTTAGAAGCAGCTCTGTTTTCGGAGAGATTGCTCAGGCTCCCTTCAAAAGACATCTTTGAACGCTGTCCCATCGCAGGCCAGGCCTACCGGAATCCAGTCACTCAGCACCAATCAACCACCGTGGCGATGGCTATGGGACTGGGTGGCTCCAGCATGGCGTGGCAACACCATGACGATGCAGGGCTTGCATGACGTGCTGCGCAACCCATCCACGACCAGCCGTCCCTTCACCATGAGCCCCCTGAGCGGGCCATCGATGGCTGACCGCAAACCGCTGATCTGCCAATGGAAGTCTACCTCCAGACGATGCAATCTCAACACCGTGGCCTATCGCAACCCGGTGGAGATTTTGCCGTCGATGCCAAGCCCCAGGCAACCCTTGTGGGGCACTCCTGCTGCCGGTGGGAGATCGCCAAGGGGGTGGCTGGCCCAGCCTGAGCGACATCAGAATCAAGCCACCGCCACAGCCTTGCCCTAGGCCTTTTGAGATCGCCCGCTGGCGTCCCGATCAAGAGGTGACTGGAAGCATGCGAACGGGGCGTGCCCGCTCTCCAGACTGACGAACAGCCATCCAAAGGAGTGAGATGACAGAACAGGGGTTGATCGGCATCCTGTTCCGCGGCAGCTGGTTGCCCATGCCCGGTCGAAGAGCAGGCCTGCTGGCGCTGCTGTTGGCGGGGGTGCTGCTGCTCACACCGGCCTGCGCGGCAGTCAGCCAACCGTCTGGGGCGAGAGTTGTGTCGGTGGGTGATGGCGACAGCATCCAGGTGCGCCAGGAAGGCCAGCTGCTCAGGGTGCGACTGGCCTGCATCGACGCCCCTGAACAGAGCCAGAGGCCCCATGGCCAGCAGGCCCACAGGGAGCTGCGGCAGCAACTGCCCATCGGCAGCACGGTGGTGTTGGCCGTGAAAGCCACCGACCGCTACGGCCGCACGGTGGCCGAGGTGTATCGCCAGAACAGCAACATCAACCTGGCGATGGTGGAAGCGGGCGAGGCGTTCGCCTATCCCCGTCACCTGCACCAGTGCAAGGGCCAGGACTACCTGGATGCTGAGCAACGGGCCCGCCAGCGGGGCGGCGGGATTTGGCAACACCAAGAAGGAATCATGCGCCCGTGGAACTTTCGTCGCACGTCAGCTGCTCACCCCAGGGGATCGCCCTGAGGTGGCTGCAGCGGGTTGAACGTGCCATGGTGACTCAGAACCACTCGAGCGCGGCCGCTTCCCTGGTGTTCACCCTGGCCTCGGGGGTCTGGCGCTCGACGTCGATGCGGATTGAGCGCTGCTGTTCGCCATCGGCGGCCACCGCCCGGATCGGATAGAGCTGCTCACCATCGGCGAAGGGCACATGCAGGTGGAAGCTGCCGTCGGCCGCCAGGGCCACCTGGCGCTCGCCGATGGTGAGGGAGGCGCTGGGCTCGGTGGCGCCATAGACGATCAGCTCGGCATCGGCCACCAGCCAGAAGGAGCGGGGGCGAGCCGCACCAGCCCCCGATTCGCTCAGACCGCTGGCCCACACACCGGCGCCTGAGGCCTGGTCAAGGCTGCGACCCTCCCGTGCCAGGGCCTGGTCGTGGAAGTCCTCCGACCCCACCCGCAACCGGCGGGGGCTGGCGGCCATCGCCCGCTGGTAGAAGCGCTCGTGATCCACACCGCCGGTGCTCGCTTGCGCCGGCAGGGCCACAGGCAAAGGGGCGATGGGTTCGATGGAGAAGGGCTCATACCCAGGGGCCACCGGGTGCGCGGGGGCATCTGCCGGCACCCGGGCTACCGCCGAGAAGGCGAGCGACAGCCAGCCACCTGCGGCCAGGCGATAGCCCAGTTCCACGCGATAGTCGCGATCGCAGAGCGGCACCGGCAGGTACCAGGCGTTGGCGCCGGCATCCACCACCACCTCCTGCAGGGTGTGGGGGTGGGTGGCGCCCTCGGGGAGGCCGGTCACGTCCGCCACTCGCAGGCAGAGCTGCTGGGCGCCGGCGGTAGCAGCCCGCTGGCGGTCTGCGGCGTTCAGCTGCCAGAACACGGAGGCCCACTGCGGATCGCGCGGCAGAAAGCTCACCTGACTGTCAGGTTCGTAGCTCGAAAGTTTGGAGCTCGACAGCTCGGAGCTGGCAAGGTCGGACGCCGGCTCCAAGGGCGGCGCGCTCACCGGGGCACCGGCAGCAGCGGCAATTCCCATTGCCAAGGAGGGAGCCGGCTTGGTGGTGCCTGCCATCCGCTGCTGCAGGGAGTCCAGCAGCTGGGAGCGACTCATGGCGCTGTAGCCGCTGCCCAGACCACTCAGCCGGGCCAGCTCACGCAACTGGGCCATCGTCTTGGAGGCCAGGGAAAGCAGGGTCTGGGCAGCAGAGCTCTGATCGGCAGACATAGTAGTGACCGGCCCGGAATTGTGAAGAAATAATCCCCCAGTTTTCCTGCACTGGTCTCACGTGTCAGGGGACGGCCATCCAGGGGGATGGCCGTTGCCAGTGGCCGGGCGGAGGGGGCGGCGCTCAGCCCAGGCCGCCGGGCTGGGGCTGAATGCCGCCGAGCGGAGCCAGGTCTCGCTGGAACAGGCCATCGAGGTAATGGCGCGCCACGGCCCGGCGCTTGCAACCGTGCTGGAACAAAAAGCCGGCCACGGCGGCGTGCATCAGCCGGTACTGGTCCCAGTTGGGGTGGCCGCCAATGAACTCCCGCATCGCGTCGTACAGGTCCTCCGGAAACTCGTTCACCACGCTCACAAACGACGGGGCATGGTCGGGAACCTGGCTCATGCGGCAGTGGCGGCAACGACCCCATCAGGCCACGGGAAGGGCGCCGCCGTCAAAGGGGCGAATCCAGCCAGCGACCAGCGCGTCTCCCCATGAGACAGCCGTGACGATGGGAGCTGGCGGGGGGCTGTCCCAGCTGGCCCCTGGCCGGATGGCTGGGGCGACTGGCGGTCAAGGGGAGAACACTTTTCCCCATGCACGCGGCTGGAGTGCTGCCGGTGCACGCGCTTCGGGCGAGGGCTCCTGTGGAAAACAGGCTGCTGACGGGGGGAAACGGGCCTGATCCGGGGAAAACCCCATGCCACAGCAACCCTGATCATTCCGGTGGACCCCAGCAGCAACCCGAATCAGCTCAGCGCCATGGTTAAGGCAGTTGAACCAACCGGTACGGACAACCATCCCTGGCAACACCCAGGGAGCTGGGGGAGGATTGGTCATCGCCTTGTCTGCCATGACCCGTCAACGCGACCCCTTCCGCATCCCCCAAGCCGGCATCGAGGTGGCGCCGCTGGCCGGGCTGGCGGCGATCGACCTGAACTTCAACGGCTACAGCGCCAGCGGCGGCGAGTATCTGGTGGAGTCGAGCCTGGGCGGAGTGGCGGTGTACGCCGTGTACCAGGCCCTGCTCACCGCCCTGCGCACCGAGGCCCTGCGCAAGCGGGGGCGAATCACCCGCACTGTGCAGGTGCGCATGATCAGCACCACCGTGTGGGAGGCCACCAAGCAGGGCGCAGCGGTGAGCCTGGCCCTGGGGGTGGTGCTGCTGGTCTTCCCCTGGCTGTCCATGCCCCTGGCCGTGCTGGGCCTGGTGGGCATGGGCAAGGCCTCCCTCGACCTCTTCCATGCCTTCTGGGATGGCCTCGACGAGCTGCAGCGGGCCGAACTGCTGGCCGCCTCACTGCAGGCCGGCGTGAATCTTCGCCGTTTGATCAGCGGCGACCAGCCCGGCGCCAGCAGCGTCTGAGTTCAGGACTGGAGGGGGCAGGCTGGCCCGACGTCTCCTCCCAGCACCCAGCCCAACCCACTCCCCCACTCCAGAACCGTGATGGCCAATGACCCTGGCAATGGCGTAGGGCAGAGGGTGCTCATCGTGCGCGACGACGGCCAGCCCGACACGATCGCTGGCCGCTGGTACGCCAGCTACGACGAGGCCTACACCGTGCTGGAGCGCTACTACGGCGACCTCTGCTGCTCCGATGAGCGGGAGTACTACCGGATCGTGGCTGCTGACCGCCAGCCACCAGCCCCTGTTGACGGGGGCCACAGGCCGGAGCCATAACCACAACAGCGGCTGCCACCAGCGCCATGCCCCCAGCCACCAACCCAGAGAGCGCCGTGCCCCAGCGAGTGTCCTGGCGACTACCGGCCATGGTGTTGGAGGCCGTCGAAAACCAGGCGGCGCTGGAAGGGGTCCAGGCCGAGGTGATCGCCGTCCGGGTGATGGAGGCGGGGCTGAGCGAACTTGGACTGATGCCCCATGGCCGCTGTTCCCTGCGCACCGGCGTCTGCGGCGCTGGTCCGCTGCCGTTGCCGATCCAGCAGAGCTGCGGCTGAGGTTCGATCAACCGGCACAAGCGAAGCCCACCCCCTAACTGAGCTCGCGGAAGGCGTCGTTGAGCTGCACCACCTCGGCGAACGACTGCTCAAGGTCAACCAAGCGCTGGGGATCGAACAGCTGGTCGAGATCGAACTGCAGGATCGGCCGGATCGCCTCCGGCACGCTCAGAAAGTCATGCAGTTTGGCCAGCATCGAATCGGCGCTGTCGCGGGCCTGCCGCAACCGCTGCTCCTCCGCCGCAAAGGCAGCCTGGGCCTGCTGCAGCCGCGGAATCGATGCCTCCAGCAGTTCATTGCCCCTGGCCTTGGCGAGGGTATCCAGCAGGCTGCGGTTCAACCCATCCAGCCGGGCGAGGGCCTGGTGGCTCCAATCGCGCTCGCGGATGGATTCCATCGCCGCCTTCACGGCCTTGGCCTCCACCGAGAGCGGGTCCAACGGGGTGATGCCTGCCGAACTGAGCATGGTGGCCACCCCACTGGCTGCCCGCAGGCGCAGCCGGTCCACGGGGGGCACCAGCCTGAGGTGCACGTCCTCGGCCCCAAGCCCGCTGGCCGGCCGCGCCTGCTGCGCCAACCCCTCCTCAACTGAGCTGGGGGCAATCAGGCGGCAGTGCACCCGAATCTCGGAGCTGGGCATGGGGTCGCCCAGCGCGATCGACTCGATCAAGCCAAACCGCCCCTGCAACTGGCAGGGGTCGTGGCGAAAGCGCCGGTCGGCCGCTTGCACCAGGCCTCGGAGCTGCTGGTGCCCCTGCTGCTCCAGGATCTGCCAACCCAGCCAACCGGCCACCCCCAGCACCAGGGCCGCCAGCGCAAACGGCCAGTAGGCCAGGGCCAAAGCCAACCCGAACAGCCCCAGCAGGAGGCCGCAACCCGTTCCGCATCCGCTGGTCTGATCGCCCATCGCAGCTCGGCGCTGATCCCATGCTGCAGGACTGGAGTTCAGCACAGTTCGACCTGGCCCCCAACGGGTGGCCACCGGCCTGGCCAGGATTGCAACGCCCGTGCCTGTTCAGGGTTTCCCGTGCAGCTCACGATCGGCTGTCAGCTGGTGCTCCGCTGTGACACGACCACGCCACTGCTCGCCCTGGTGCACCCCCATCTCAGCTTGGCGCCCCAAGTGGTGGGACCGGAACAGCTGCTGGTGCAACCCGACAGCAAGGTGGACGTGTTGCCTGACGCCTGGGGCAACCGCTGGAGCCGGCTGCTGGCCGCCGCGGGTCGCACCAGCTTCCGCTACGCAGCTTCGATTCACTGCCCGGACAGCTGCGATCCGGTGTGGCCCACAGCCCCGGCCTGCCCGGTGGAGGCCCTGCCCATCGACACCTATCCCTTTCTCAACCCCAGTGCCTACTGCGACACCCCCCGGCTGATGGACCTGGCCTGGCGCACCTTCGCCGGCATCCAGCCGGGCTGGCCGCTGGTGCAGGCCATCTGCGCCTGGGTGCACCGACAGATCCAGTTCGACTACGCCGCCACCGAGCCGCACAGGACCGCCAGTCAGACCCTGGCCGCCGGGGCCGGGGTGTGCCGCGACTTCGCCCACCTGGCGATCAGCCTCTGCCGTTGCCTGAACATCCCGGCCCGATACTGCACCGGCTACCTGGGCTACACGGGCATCCCCATGGGAGAGGCACCGGTGGATTTCTCCGCCTGGTTCGAGGCCTTCCTCGACGACCGCTGGTGGGTGTTCGACGCCCGCCACAACATGCCGCGCTGCGGCCGGGTGCTGATCGGCCGCGGTCGGGACGCCGCCGACGTGCCCTTCCTGCGCTCCTTCGGTGAACACCACCTGGAGGTGATGGAGGTGATCACAGGGCCAGTCGAGCAGACGCCCTCAACCGTGGGAACCGTTACCCAGGGGCCCGCTGAAAGCCCATAGGGTTCAGATCCAGCACCACACCACTGCACACCATCCGTGGAACGCTTCTTTCTCGAGCTGGATCCGCCCGAGGAGGCCATGCGCGGCTGGCCCCATGTGGTGGTGGTGGGGGGTGGCTTCGCCGGCCTCAAGCTCTGCCATGGCCTCGCCCGCCAGCCGGTGCGGGTGACGCTGATCGACAAGCGCAACTTCAACCTGTTCCAGCCCCTTCTCTATCAGGTGGCCTCGGGCCTGGTGTCGGAGGCGGACGTGGCCTCACCGCTGCGCCAGATGGTGGGCAACGCCCCCAACATCCAGATCCTGCTGGGGGAGGTCACGGACATCCTTCCCGACGAGCGCCAGCTGGTGTTCAACGGCCAGCACTACAGCTACGACCAGCTGGTGCTGGCCAGCGGCTCGGGCAGCACCTATTTCGGCCGGGATGAGTGGCGGCCGCTGGCGCCGCCGATGAAGATCCTGGAGCACGCCGACGAGATCCGCCGGCGGCTGCTGATGGCCCTCGAGGAGGCCGAGCAGACCAGTGATCCCAGCCAGCGCGCCTTCCTGCAGACCGTGGTGGTGGTGGGGGCGGGGCCCGCCGGCTGTGAGCTGGCCGGCTCCCTGATCGAACTGATGCACCGCGCCGTGCAGCGGGATTTCAAGCAGCTGCAGCGGGGCGATTGCCGGGTTGTGCTGGTGGACCTGGTGGATCGGGTGTTGCCCACCATGGCCGCTCCCCTGGCCGATGCTGCCGCCCGCCATCTGGAGGGCGCTGGCGTGGAGCTGCGGCTCGGCCTCAGGGTGGAGGGCATCGCGCCGGGGCGGGTGTGCCTGAGCGGGGCCACAGGTGTGCAGCAGCTGGAGGCGGCAACCATCTGCTGGACCGCCGGCGTGCGCGCCTCGCGCCTGGGTCGGCTGCTCAGCGAGCGCACCGTTTGCGCTCTGGACCGGGGCGGCAGGCTGGTGGTGGAACCAGACTTCTCAATTCCAGGCCATCCAGAAATCCGGGCGGTGGGTGATCTCTGCTGCTACAGCCACACGGCCGATGGCACACCCCTGCCCGGCATGGCCGGCCCGGCAGTGCAGGCCGGCGGCTGGGTGGCCCGCGACATCCTGGCCCGCCTGCGCGGCAACACCCTGGCCCCGTTCCGCTGGCTCGACCTGGGCAGCATGGCGGTGATTGGCCCCTGGACTGCCGTGGCCGACCTGCGCGGCCTGCACCTCACCGGTCTGGCCGGCTGGCTGGTGTGGGCATTGGCCCACCTGGCCTTCATCCCCGACACCGAGAACCGCATCGCCCTGTTCAGCAAGTGGATGTGGCAGATCGCCACCCGCCAGCGCACCGCCCTGCTGATCACCGGCCGGCCCGATCAGCACCTGGGGGTGGATGTGGGCCTGTTTCGGGCTGAACGTCCCGAGCTGTCCCAGCCATGAGCAGGGACAGGCGGATCAGGCGTCGCCGGGATTGCCGATGGGGTCGAGGGTGATCTGGTGGCGGCCGATCTTGATCTCGAACTGGTCGCCGGGCTGCAGGCCGAGCTGGGCGGTGTAGGCGCTGCCCACCATCAGGTTGCCGTTGAACTGCACCTTGGTGAAGTAACTCAGCTTGCGGCCGGCTTGAGCCTTCCCACGACCAACACCGCCCAGATCCATGCCCTTGGCCTGCAGCAGTGCCTCATAGAACGCGGTGAAATTGAGGCGCTCTGAGCCATCTTTCTTGGTGCTCACATAGCCGCACTCGCGCACCAGCTCGGACTTGGAGGCTTCATCGAGCTCCTTGACCTTCGCGAGCAGATCTGGACCGGTGAGCATGGGCTTTTACTCAAAGTGGTGATGACAACGACTTAACGTCTCTGTCGTATGGCCAGCATGACGAGGGCATTCCATGGAGGCGCCTTTGCACCGGTTGTGGAGCAGCACCACAGCAGTGCTGGAGCGATCAGGGCGCCTGTGTACAGCCAGAGGCGCCCTCTCTGGGGCAGCGAAGATGCTTCAGCCCTGGGCTCCGCAGTAGTCCATCCCACCAACTGTCCTGGTGCGTCCGTTGGTCGGAGCCCAAGCCACAGGCATCGGCCTGGTCATCGGCATGTCAGCGCTGCGCTGTTGAACGCAGATCTAGTTGAGGCCCCGCTTGATTAGGTCAGCGTTATGGCGGAGCAACTCGATGTAGCTGGGTGCCAGGCCGTCCAGGCCGGAAAGGGAGTCGGTGTAGAGCGTGCCGCCGAAGCGCGCACCGGAGGTCTTGGCCACTTGGCGCTGCTGGCTGTGATCAAAGGTGCTCTCACAGAACACCGCAGGCAGCCGGCGCTCGCGCACCTTGGCGGCGATGGCAGCAAGCCGGGCCGGCTCCACCCTCTGCTCTGCCTGGGAGGGCCAGAGGTAGGTCTGCTCCAGGTTGTAGTCGGCAGCGATGTAGGCCAGGGAGCCCTCGCAGCTCACCAATAGCCTCTGGGCCGCAGGGATGGAGCTGAGCCGCTGGCGCAGCTGCTGATCAACCCGCTTCAGATCGGCGCTGTAGCGGGCTGCGCAGGATTGGTAGGTGCTGGCATTGGCGGGGTCAAGGGCGATGAAGGCATCGCGGATGTTCTTGACGTACACCTGAGCCTGCCGGGGCGACATCCAAGCGTGGGGATCGGGCTTGCCAGCGAGGGGGCCCGTGGGAACGGCCAGGGTCTGGATGCCGGCAGTCACGTCGGCGGTGGGCAAGGCGGGCAGGGGATCCAGCAGCGGGGGTAACCAGGGCTGCAGGCCCAACCCATGCAGGAGCACCAGATCAGCCTGGCCGAGCCAGGTCCGCTCCCGCTCTCCGGGCTGGTGGGCATGGATCTCCTGGCCCGGCGCCAACAGTGATTCCACCTGCAGGCGGCCACAGGCCACGGCATCGGCCATGGAGCGGATCACCGTGAAGCCGGTGATCACCAGCGGTCTGCCATCGCGCTTGAGTGCTTCCGCAGACTGGCCTCCGAGCTTGGGCCAGGGCTGGAATGGAAGGGCAGCACAGCCCGCCAGCACGGCTGACAGGACAGCAGCAAGCCCTGACTGGGGGCCAGGGCGCCGCACCAGGACTTAGCAAGGGGGTGAGCTAATTCTTGCACTCCTTACCCTTGAGGCGTAAGCATGATTGCCTGTTTCAACCAGCGCAGTCCTGAGGCCTCTCGTTAGGGCTCCGAGCCGTTCATCGCAAACCAGGCGGTAGCCAGTTCAGGCAACTGACTGGCCGATGGGCCCCTCAGGCTGGCGATGGCGGCTCACCAGCTGCTGTTGAGGTACAGCGGATGCCCCGCCGCTCGCGGCGCTGGATGGCCTACACCTATGGAGGGCACACCCTCCGGCGTGGCTTGTTGATACATCCACAGTGGGTGGCTGGCCAGGAATGGAGCCCAATTCTCCAAGGCGATCAGATCGACTCGATCGAGGGCGTGGGGAAGGCCAGCAACGTGAACGGTCAACATGAAGGGTGGTTACGGCCATGGAGAGGGAGTGCTTTTCTCGCGCTACGCCGGCCCGGGTCCCGCACCCACCTCCGCAAAACTGGCAAGAACAAAGCTCCCGGTGCAGAGCACACGGGAGCAAAAGGTCACTTGACCTGAATCAGTCACTCCTCTTCGGCGGAACCAGCAGGGATCAGCTTGATCTGCTTGCGCCCCAGCTTGATCTCAAACTCATCCCCGGGCTTGAGATCAAGCATTGCGGTATAGGCCTTGCCCACCAGCAGGTTGCCGTTGCCCTGCACAGTCGCCACATAACTCAGCTTGCGACCACCCTTGCCGCGACCTGCGCCATCAGTGCCAAGACTGAGCCCCTTGGCCTCCAGTAGGGCCTCATAGAAGGCAGTGAAGTTGAGCCGCTCACTGCCGTCCTTCTTGGTGCTCACATAGCCGCACTCGCGCACCAGTTCAGACTTGGAGGCATCCCCCAGCTCCTTGACCTTGGCCAGCAGTTCAGATCCGGTGAGCATTTTTTTGGGCTCGATTACGGGTTCATCTTAGAGGATCGTTGGCACGTGAAAAGCCATCCGGTTCCCACCCCATGCTCCACCAGGGTGTAGCTGAATTCCAGCCAACAACCAACTGGCACGATCCTCCCGGCAGTGCTCTGCCGATGCGCCCGGCTTCACCAGGTTGGCTGCCTCGGGTAATCGAGAGAAGCCCGTATCACCGCCATGGGTAATCCCTTGCCCAACCTCGTTGGGCTGTGTGCTTCCCCGCACCTTGAGGGACAGATGCTGGCCCCTGGCGATCAGGTGCTGCAGGGTTGAAAGAACGCCTTTGCCGAACCGGCAGCCCATTCCATCAACAGCAATGACCGACGCCAGCCAAGCATTCACACCCCAACCCTTGAGACACCAAGGCAACCACAATCACCGGCACGCCACCTTCAGCGCGGAGCAGCACTACCGGCAGTTGGAGTGGACGTACTACCAATCAGCGCAGTACGCCGCCATGGTGGAGCGTTACCCACTGCTGCAAAGCAGCATTGCCGCCTGCCGGTCGATGCCCCTGATCAGTGATGCCTCTGCACCACCACGCGCATCCCACCCCACAGCTGCCTCAGATCTGCAATGGGAGCGCAGCCATGGTGAAGGCTGAGTGCTGTCCTCCCCCAGGTGCGGTGCTCAGCAACTGGTCCACGCCGGAACGTACCTCACGGTCTCACTAGAACGGCAGCACCAACAGTGCCCGTGATGGCCGAGGCCCCACCGATCGCCCATGCCGTGCGTCTGGCAGGGCTCTGGGCCGTCTGGTTGCTGGTGATGCTGTTCCACGTGGAGCTGGGATTGATGCCCCTGTTCCACGGACTTTCAGTGGAGATCAAGAGCCAGGTGGCACCGAAGCGGGTGCCGCGGCTGTTCCTGGCGATGCTTGTTTACTTCCTTCTGCCTGTGGCAGCCCTGCTGGTGGCGGTGCATGCCATTGCTGATCCCAGGGGCTGGAGTGCCAGCCCCCCCTGGCGGGCTGCCATGTTCTGGTTCAGCCTGATCTACACCCTGACCAATGTCATCCACCTGGTCGCCGATATCCGCATTCCGGATGCCCGCTCCGATCAGTTGATGCTGATGACGGTGCTCACCCTGGTTGGCCTGCTGATCAACCAGCAGGCCCTGGTGTGGTGGCAGAGCTGAGCAGCCTGGGCTGGATCGTGGCGGGCGGACTGCTGATGAGTCTGGTGGCGATGGTGGGAGGCGTGACCTTGCTGCTGCCAGGGCGCCAGTTGCAGCGCCTGCTGATGCCCCTGGTTGCTCTGGCGGCGGGATCATTGCTGGGTGGAGCGCTCTTTCACATGCTGCCGGAAGGCATGGCGGCAATGGATCCCCGGCGCGGCAGTCGTTTTGTGGCCGCAGGCTTCAGCACCTTTCTGTCGCTGGAGCTGTTTCTGCAGTGGCACCATTCCCACCGCAACCAGTCAGGCTCTCCCTCCTGCCTGACCAGTGAATCTCCTGGCAGTTCCATCCGAACGAGACAACCTCTGGGCATTCTCATCCTGCTGGGGGATGCCCTGCACAACTTCATCGGCGGGCTGGGAATTGCCAGCACCTTTGTGCTGAATCCGGGTGCAGGCGTAGCCGCCTGGTTTGCGGCCCTGGCCCATGAGATCCCCCAGGAATTGGGCGACTTCGGCATCCTTCTGCACAGCGGCTGGACACCGCGGGCTGCCCTGCGCTGGAATTTCATCTCCGCGCTCACCTTCCCGCTGGGGGCGGTGCTGGCCTGGCTGCTGGCCCAGTCGTTGTCCGTGGCCGGCCTGGTGCTGTTCGCCAGCGGCAACTTTCTCTACATCGCCGCATCCGACCTGGTGCCGGAAATCAAGACCA
This sequence comes from Prochlorococcaceae cyanobacterium, assembly GCA_044238185.1. Classification (GTDB taxonomy): domain Bacteria; phylum Cyanobacteriota; class Cyanobacteriia; order PCC-6307; family Cyanobiaceae; genus NIES-981. The sequence goes on from JBIIDV010000061.1 coordinate 15,005, forward strand.
GCACCAGCATCCGTTCAGCGTTGGTGCGCTTTGGCTGGTTCAGTGCCGGTCTGCTGCTGATGCTGGCCCTGGCGCGCTGACCTGGGGTGCTGACGACTATCTGACCCAGAGAACAGGGATATGCGGCCCGACACAGGGGGTTGTCAGCACCAGCGGTGTCACTGATCGTGTGGCCTACGGAATGGGCCCATGCTGTTTCACATCCGCCATGCCCTGAGATACGCCTACGAGCGGCCGGTGTTTCTGGAGCCCACCACCTTGAGGCTCAGCCCCCGTCATGACCCCGCCCAGCAACTGATCCATTACGTCCTCAGGATCAGCCCTGAGGCGAGCGGCAGTTGTCGGGTGCTGGAGGCGGACGGTGGCGAGGCCCTGGTGCTGTGGTTTGCCCCCCTGCAGGAGGAGCTCCGGATCGAGGTGGACATGGTGGTGCGCACCCTCAGGGACAACCCCTTCGACTGGATCGTGACCGATTCGGCGGCCCTCCACCTGCCCGTGACCTACCCCACCCATGAAGCCCACTCCCTGGCACCCTGCCTCCAGGGGCGCGAACCGATCGCGGAGCCGGTGCGCCGGTGGGCGCTGGACGTCGCCCAGGCGGTGGAGGGATCGGCTACCCAGTTCCTGATCCATCTGGCCGACACGATCCACCACGGCTTCCACCACATCGGCCGGCCCGACGGCGAGCCGATGGCCGCCGCAGAGACCCTGGCCAGCCGCACCGGCGCCTGCCGGGACACCGCCATGCTCTACGTCCAGGCCTGCCGCAGCCAGGGACTGGCCGCTCGCTTCGTGAGTGGCTACTCGATGCACCATCCGGAGGAGGTGAGCGAGCACGAACTGCACGCCTGGGCCGAGGTGTACCTGCCTGGGGGCGGCTGGCGGGGCTACGACCCCAGCCTGGGCCTGGCGGTGGCCGACGGCCACGTGGTCCTCACCGCTGCACCCGACCCCCAGCTGGCGGCGCCGGTGAGTGGCAGCTACCGCGGCACGGGGGTGGGGTCGTCCATGCGCTACGCCGTGGAGGTGCGCAGCGCAGACAGCCTGGAGGCCCTGCAGGCCCTCGACCGGGAACAGCCCCTGCAGCTGCCGGCAGCAGAGGCCTGGCTGAATGGCTGAATGGCCAAGACTGACGTTCAGAGGATCAAAAGCGACTGCAACGTCTTGCGATCTTCGTTTTCGGCTTTATTTGCTGAATCTTGGGGTCTTCTGAACCCACACTCTGAGCTTCGGGCGTAAGTTTGCTTGCTGATTTCAGGGCCCACAATCAGCAACTCTCGCCCTGCAACCGAACCCCTTGGCTGGAGTCCCAGGCTGCCGGGATTTCTCCTGCTTCCTGGCGATGGGCTGATTCTTCTCGATGGCGAGGGGAGGATCTGCTGGCTGGACC
>JBIIDV010000015.1:0-50690 GCA_044238185.1 Prochlorococcaceae cyanobacterium
ACACCGCCGGCGGCAGCAGCAGCCGGCCGATCCCCGGCTACCGCCAGGAGCCGGGGGTGGATCCCAACAGCACCACCGAGACCTATGTGGCCACCAAGCTGTTCGTGGACAACTGGCGCTGGCAGGGGGTGCCCTTCTACATCCGCACCGGCAAGCGCCTGCCCAAGCGGCTCAGCGAGGTGGTGCTCACCTTCCGCAAGGCGCCGGTGCACCTGTTCGACGCCGCCGGTGGCGCCCCCACCCCCAACCAGCTGATCCTGCGCATCCAGCCCGATGAGGGCACCAACATCCGCTTCGAGGTGAAGGCTCCGGGCTCGGGCATGCGCAGCCGGCCGGTGGACATGGGCTTCAGCTACGACGAGAGCTTCGGCGAGCCGAGCGACGAGGGCTACGTGCGCCTGCTGGCCGACGCCATGTTGGGCGACCCCACCCTGTTCACCCGCAGCGACGAGGTGGAGGCGGCGTGGCGCCTTTACACCCCCGTGCTGGAACTGATCGAAGACGCCCCCTGGCGGCTGCCGGTGCAGCCCTACGAGGCCCGCACCTGGGGCCCGGCCGCCTCCGACTCGATGCTGGCCGAAGACGGTTTGGGGTGGAGACGCCCCTGAGCCCCGAGCTTCACCTCAAGCCCTGATCGCCCACCGCTCCGCTCTGCCTGCCCCCCATGTCCGCCCAACTCACCCTCCAGGCCCCCACCGCCCTGCCGCCCCGCGAGGTGTCCAGCTACCTGGAGCGGCTCTGGGGAGAAGACCTGCAGCACTCCACTGGCGCCGCCACCTTCACCCTGGTGGTGTACGAGGCGTCGTGGCTGCAGCAGCAGCTGATCCGCACAGGCCGGGTGCAGGGGCCGCTCACGGGTCTGCTGGAGCCCGCCTTGATCGAGGTGGCCAAGCTCACGGTGCCCGCCCTGGGGATGCCCCTGAGCACCGCGGTGATGGATCAGCGGCTGGCCTGGGAACTGGGCCAGCTACCCGGCTCGGCTACGGCGGAAGACCAGCGCGGCCAGTTCGTGGATGCGGCGATCAGCGCCTACATGCCCCGGCGGCTGATCACCCTGGCCCCCACCCTCGATGCCGAACAGCCCCTCGAAACCCTGGTGGCGGCCTACTGCCCACTGCCGGAAGAGGGAGGCGGTGGGGCGGCCTGCGGCGACGTGGTGGTGCTGCGGGGCGGCCGGCAGGCCCTGCGGGGCAACCTGGACCTGGTGCAGCCCCTGATCCCCACCGACCTGCCCTGCTGGGTGTGGTGGAACAGCAGTCTGGACGAGGCCCCCGATCTACTGGAGGCCCTGGCGCCGGCGCCGCGGCGGCTGGTGGTGGACAGCTCCCTGGGCCAACCACGCCGCTGCATCGACCTGCTGGTGGACCGGATCGCCGCCGGCCAGGCGGTGAACGATCTCAACTGGCTGCGACTGCGCACCTGGCGGGAGTCACTGGCGATGGTGTTCGACCCGCCGGCCCGCCGCAATGCCCTGGAGCACGTGGTGCAGCTGGACATCGACGTGGAGGGTGACCACCCGCTCAAGGGACTGCTGCTGGCCGCCTGGATCGCCGACCGGCTCGGCTGGCAGCTGCAGGAGTCGTACCCGGTGGAAGCCGACGGCATCGGCCCGGGCATCGGCGCCAGCTTCCTGCGGTGTGATGGGACGGCGGTGCAGTTCCGGCTGATGCCGGTGCCGGTGGGTAGCCCCAAGATCCACCCCGGCGCCCTGGTGGGCCTGCGCCTGATCTGCGCCCCCGAAGGGCGGCCGCCGCTGTGTGTGATCCTCTGCTCGGAATCAGGCGGCTGCATGCGGCTGGAGGCCGGCGGGATGGCGGCGATGGAGCTGGCCGAGGACGTGGTGCCCCTGCCCACCGAGAGCGAGGAGAAGGAGCTGGCCCGGCTGCTCTCCGGCGGCCACGACACCACTAACCCGCTGATGGCCTCGGCCGCCCGTCTGGCCGCCCAACTGCTGCCCCAGTGAGGTCAGGGCCCGGGAGCGGCAGACCTGGCAAGCTGCCCCGATGCCCTGCCTGATCGCCGCGCCCTGCAGTGGCAGCGGCAAGACCCTGCTCAGCCTCTGCCTGGCGGCCCTGGCCCGCCGGCGGGGCCTGGATCTGCAGCCCTTCAAGGTGGGGCCCGACTACCTCGACCCCCAGCTGCTGAGCCGGGTGAGCGGCCTGGCCTGCCGCAACCTCGACCCCCTGCTCTGCGGCGAGGCCTGGGTGGAGCACTGCTTCGCCTGGCATGGCAGCCGCGCCGACCTCGCGCTGGTGGAGGGGGTGATGGGGCTGTTCGACGGCCGCGGCCCCAGCAGCGCGGGCAGCTCGGCGGCGGTGGCGGCCCAGCTCAGACTGCCGGTGGTGCTGGTGGTGGAGGCCTCGCGCCAGGCGGGATCGCTGGCGGCCCTGGTGCGCGGCTTCCGCGACCACGGCCCGCCGCGGGTGGAGCTGGCAGGGGTGGTGCTCAACCGGGTGGGCAGCGCCCGGCACCGGGCCCTGCTGGCCGAGGCCCTGGCGGCGATCGAGGTGCCGCTGCTGGGGGTGTTGCCCAGCCATCCGGCCCTGGAACTGCCCTCCCGCCACCTGGGGCTGCTGCCGCCGGGCGAGATCGGCGACCTGGCCGACCGCTGCCAGGCCTGGGCCGATCTGGCGGAGAACAACCTGGAGCTGGAGCGCCTCTGGCCCCTGCTGCAGCCGCCCAGCGGCCGCCACGCCCACGATCCGATTCCCGCACTGGTGACCAGCGCGGAGAGGCCTGCCGCCAGCGGGTCTGCACCGGCCCCAGCACCCCTGCTGGCAGCCGCCTTACCAGTGGCTGTCGCCAGTGACGCCGCCTTCCACTTCCGCTACCCGGAGGCTGGCGAACTGCTGGAGGCCTGCGGCCTGGAGCCCAGGCCCTGGAGCCCCCTGGCCGACGAGCCCCTGCCACCGGACTGCCGGGCCGTCCTGCTGCCCGGCGGCTACCCGGAACTGCACGCGGGCCAGCTGGCGGCCAGCCAGCGCAGCCTGGGGGCCCTGCGCCAGGCTGCGGCGGCGGGCCTGCCGATCGTGGCGGAATGCGGCGGCCTGCTGCTGCTGGGCCAGGACCTGTGCGACGGCGACGACCACCCCCAGCCGATGGCCGGCGTGCTGCCCTTCAGGGCCCGGCGGGGGGAGCTCAGCCTGGGCTACCGCCAGGCCACCGCCCTGGTCGACAGCCTGCTGCTGCGCCGCGGCGAGCAGCTGTGGGGGCATGAATTCCACCGCTGGCAACTCCAGGTCGACGGGGCCGCCAGCCCAATGCTCTGGCAACTCGAGGGCTGGGGCTGCCCCACGCGGCCGGAGGGCTGGAGCAGAAGCAATGTGCATGCCAGCTGGCTGCATCTGCACTGGGCCGGCTGCCCGGCGATCCCCGCCCGCCTGGCCGCAGCAGCAGCCACAGCCCCAACACCGGCCTGATGGAGGGTGTGATCCCGGGGTTGTGGGCAGAGGGGTTGTGGGCAGATGGGTTGTGGGCAGAGGGGTTGTGGACAGAAGTGAAATCGGTATGGTTTTCGCACCACTGCGCAGGACGCTGCAGAGCCGATGGGTTCCAAACCAGCGGAGGACAGAACGCCAACACCGAAGGAGGAGCTGACCCACCTGAAATCCGAGCTGGAGGCCACCACCGAGAGGCTCAGGCAGGAGCATCAGCAACACCTGCAGCTCGAAACCCGCCTGCTGAACCTGATGCAGAGCCTGGAAGCTCTGCTGGCCAGGGTTGAGGGGAAGGCCGGTTGGCGGGGCCCCATCAGAACCCTGCTCATCTCACTGGGCGGTGGCATCGTTGGCGGCGGCCTCGTACTGGCGATGGCGCCCTGGTTCAACGCCAAGGGGCCGATGGCCGAGCTGCCTGGCGACTCTCAGGTGGGCGAATCCCAGGTTGAGGCGGCGCAGGGCCCGAACACCGTGCAATTCCGGTGCGACGAACCCTGCTGGCTGGATATCCGCGAGGCCAACAGCGGCAAGCGGGTGTTTTACAAGTTGCTCAAGGGCACGGCCAACTTCGCGGTGGGCTCCGGCCTGGATGTGTTCAGCGGGCGGGCCGATCTGGTGAAGGTGCGCATCAACAACGGCGCGGAGGAACCGCTCTTGTCGGGCCGGGTGGTGGGCAGCCGGGTGATCCGCCCGTCGAAGGCTGCAGAGCCGTCCCCTTGAGGAGCGGCGCGCCGGCCCTGGCCGTGCCAGCGTGGATGGTGAGCGGCGCCGCTGCCTAGGTCCATGAACTCTTCCTCCAAGCCTTCGCCACGAACGGCTCTGCCCCTGGGCTGGATGCCCGGAGATTCTCTGTCCCCAGGGCGTCGCAGCAAGGCCCGGCGAGCAGCGGCCAACGAACGACGCTTTCTCCAACCGGGCGACGCGCGGCTGGCCAGCCCCTCAGAGCGCTGGCGGCTGATCGTGCGCGGCCAGGTGCAGGGGGTCGGCTACCGCGCCGCCTGCTGCAGTCGGGCCCGGGAGCTGGGACTGGGGGGGTGGGTGCGCAACCTGACGGATGGCTCTGTGGAAGTGCAGGCCGAGGGGCCCAGCCAGGATCTGGCCGAACTGCGCCTCTGGTGCGAACGGGGATCGGCGGCCGCCCAAGTGGCCGCCGTGTCGGTGACCACCCTGGGCAGCACCGGCCAGGATTGGTTCGAGATTCGCCGCTGATGGGGCTGCTCTGATGGCCCAACTGTTGGCCGAACTGTCCGCCTTCGCCCTGGCCGTGGGCTTCTCGCCCCTGCACATCGCCCTGCTACTGCTGCTGTTGCTGGGTCCCCAGCCGCTGCGGCGCGCCGGCTGGTTCGTGGCGGGCTGGCTGCTCACCACTGCCGCCGCTGTTGGGCTGCTGCTCACGGTGGGGCACGGGTTGGTGCTCACCATGGAGAAGGGCAGCAGTCACCGCACCGGCCTCGACCTGCTGGCGGCCGGCGCCCTGCTCGGCTTGGGCGTGAAGGAACTGCTCAGCCGCGAGGAGGAGGGCCAGGCCCCTGGCTGGACCAACAAGCTGGAACAGTTCTGCGCCATGCCCCTGCCCCTGCTGCTGGGGGTGAGTGCCGGGCTGGAACTGGCCAGTCCGGACGATCTGTTTCTCCTGGCCAAGACGGCCAGCAGTGTGCTGCAGGCTGGACTTGGCCGGAGTGGCGAACTGCTGGCCACGGCGGTGTTCACCGTGGTGAGCGCCCTGCTGCTGCTGTTGCCGCTGCTGGCGCTGCTGCTGCTGGGCGCCGAGCGGGTGCAGCCACTGCTGCGCAGCGGCAAGCAGTGGCTGTTCGCCCGCGGCGACATCCTGGTTGGCCTGGTGAGCATCGGCCTGGCCCTGTACCTCGGCTGGCAGGGGATCGAGGGACTGCGGTTGGGACTGAACGCCTGAACGGAAACAACTTTCTCGACATGGAGCCGGGTTTCAATACGACACTCGGCTTCGATGAGCAAACAGTAGATGGCGGAGGTGATCCCAATTCGCTGATACTTAAGCAAGGCAGATACAGCATCAAAGACAACACCGACACCTGGGGTTACACCTACGGAAAAACGATCACAACCAAAGGCATCTCCATGGTTGCAGCCAACTTTGAGACCATCGGCAGCGCGGTATCCGCTCAGGAGGTTCAGCTCGTCAACGGCACCCTGCTGATCAATGCCATGGGCGACGTGAGCGACCTCTAGGGCCCCTATCCAGAGGCCTCCCCGTTAGAGGTCCCGACCCCTTCACCGTCCTGATCAGTCAGCCAGTCCTGCCAGCGCTGCTGATCGGTGGGGCGGGCCGTGCCGGCCATCAAGGTCACAGCCGTGCGTGCCCGGCTCACGGCCACGTACACCAATTGGCGGCGCAACAGCGGATCCTTCGGCCAGAACACGTCGGCATCCACGAACACCTCGCCGAAGGTGCTGCCCTGACTGCGGTGCACGGTGAGCACGGCGGCCGGCCCCAGGGAAGCAAAGGCATCACGCAACAGGAAGAAGCGGCGCCACAGGGCCCGGGCAGCGCTCTTCTCCTGGCCGCGGGCCGCAGAACGCAGGCGGGCCAGCACCCCGTCGAGGCTGGCGCGGGCAGCCGAGCCCAGGGGCGGCAGCAGGCGCAGCTGCAGGGTGCCCTCGCCCACCTCCACCGTGGCCATGAGGGTGTCGATCACCGGCACCGCCATGGCCGGCAGCAGCAGATCGCCCGCCAGGTCACCGGCGCTCAGGCCGAAGTCGGCCAGGTCACAGCGCTCGGGCTGCACGTCGCGCACCACCAGCTCCCGGTTGGAGCCCAGCACCATGTCGGGCTCCTCGGCCATCTCCTCCCCCTGGCGGCAGGCAGGGGCCATCACGGCCGCCCGGGTGATCAGCACCTCGCCGGGCAGCACGGCCAACTGGTCGGCCATGGCGCCGTGCAGGGCCCGGCGGGCGATCGGCACCAGCTGCTCCAGGGAGCGATTGGTGTAGCAGAGAATGCGGGCCAGGTCGGGATTGTCGGTGTCGGCACTGCGGCGCAGGGCGGCCTGGGCCTGCTCCAGCCACTGGCGCCGCGGCAGCACGGCCACCCGGCCGGCGGCATCCCGCACCGGCGGCAGGGGGGGCGGTGGTTGGCAGGGCAGGGCCTGCTCACGGATGCCCTGGGCCAGGCGCAGCACAGGGCCCTGGTGGCGCACCACCTCGCGCAGCTCCGCCGTGGCCGCCCGGCCCATGGCGAACACCGGGCTGCTGGCCTCCCCCACTGGCGGCAGCTGGGCCGGATCCCCCACGAACACCAGCCGGGTGCGGAAGGGATGGGCGCAGCGCAGGCTGATCTCCAGCAGCTGGGAATCCACCATCGAGGCCTCGTCGATCAGCACCAGGCCCAGGTGTTCGAGGGCCAGGGCGGTCTGCTCGGTTTCCTCGCAGCGCTCCAGATCGCCCTGGCGGCGCAGCTTCAAACGCAGCAGGCGATGGATGGTGGAGGGAAACCAGGTGGGGCTGAGGCCGGCCGCGGCCAGCTGACTGCGCAGCACCCCCACCGCCTTGTGGGTGGGGGCCACCACAGTCCAGCAGAGGCCACCCGCTTCAACCCCGGCCAGCAGCTGGCTGGAGAGGAAGGTCTTGCCCGTGCCGGCGTAGCCACTGAGCACGAAGGGGGTGCCGTCGGCCGGCTGCGCCAGCCAGGCCGTGAAGGCGGCGGCGGCGGCCTGCTGGTCGGCGGTGAGACGGGGTTCAGGCAACCGGGGTGATCCAGCCCCACACCTGGGCGAGATGCAAGGGGGAGCCCACCAGCACGAGGCCGGGCAGGGCCACCAGCGGACCGATCAGGGCGCCGATCAGCACCTGCAGGCGGGTGTGGCCGAGGTTCTGCTTGAGCGGCTTCGGGGGAAGATGGCCGCCCACCAGCCCGCCGGCGTCAGCCACCAGGCCGTTCACCCGCTCGGCGGTGAGCCCGGCGGCCTGGCGCACGCCGGAGGCGTCGTAGAGCACCACGAAACAGAGCACCGCCGCCAGGGCGAACAGGGGATCGCTGAAGCCCATCTGCCAGCCGAGGCAGGCAGCGGTGCCGGTCATCAACGCCGAGTGGCTGGAGGGCATGCCGCCCGTTTCCAGCAGCACGCGCGGATTCCAGCGGCGCTCCGCCACCAGCTCCACGGCCAGCTTGGAGAGCTGGGCCACGCCGCAGGCGGCCAGGCCCCACCACAGGGGGGCGTTGTCGAACAGGTCGCGGGTCATCAGCAACACATGACCCGAATCGGGCGAAGCCAGGGTGCTCATCGATCGCGACTGGTGATGTAGTCGGCCAGAGCCAGCAACGGCGCCGCCCGGAGTGCCCCATCCTCCCCCGCGGCGAACGGGGCCAGGGCGGCCTTGGCCTCGGCCACCAGGGCCTCGGCCCGCTGGCGCGATTCCTCCAGGCCCAGCAGCTTGGGATAGGTGGTCTTGTCGGCGGTGAGGTCCTTGCCGGCGGTCTTGCCCAGCACCTCGCTACTGGCGGTCACGTCGAGGATGTCATCGATGATCTGGAAGGCCAGACCGATGCCGCGGGCGTAGGTGCGCAGGGCCTCCAGCAGGGGCTCGGCGGCACCGGCGATCAGGGCGCCGCTGAGCACGCAGGCCCGCAACAGGGCGCCGGTCTTGTGCAGGTGGATGTATTCGAGGGTGTCGAGGTCCACGTCCTTGCCCTCGCACTCCAGGTCCACCACCTGGCCGCCCACCAGACCCGGGGCGCCGGAAGCAAGCGAGAGCTCAGCCACCACCGCCAGCAGCCGCTCGGCCGCCACGCCGGGGCTGCGCAGCGCCACCATCTCGAAGGCGCGGGTGAGCAGGGCGTCGCCAGCCAGGATGGCGTTGGCCTCGCCGTACACCTTGTGGTTGGTGGGACGGCCGCGGCGCAGGTCGTCGTTGTCCATGGCCGGCAGGTCGTCGTGGATCAACGACATGGTGTGGATCATCTCCAGCGCCACCGCCGTGGGCATCGCCTGCTCTGCCTGGCCGCCCGCCAGCTCGCAAGCCGCCAGGCAGAGGATCGGCCGCAGCCGCTTGCCGCCGGCCAGCAGGGAGTAGCGCATCGCTTCCCGCAGGCTCTCGGGCCGCTCCGGCCCAAGGGAGCCGTCCAGCGCAGCCTCCACCTTGAGGCGTGCCGCCTCGAGATAGGCGGGGAAGTCGAAAGCCTTGGGTGCGCCCGCGGAGGCGCTGTCTGTGCTGGTCACCGCCGCGGTCATGGGGGCTGGGCCTGGGGCCATTGCTGGCCGGGATTCTCTCAGGCGAGGTGACTCAGGGCACCAGATCGCCCAGATCGTGGGCCACGCCATGGCGGCGGCACCAGGCCACCACGGTGTTCACCAGCAGCATGGTGACCGTCATCGGACCCACGCCGCCGGGCACCGGACTGATGGCGCTGGCGATCGGCTCCACCTCCTCGAAGCGCACGTCGCCGCAGAGGCCGCTGTCGGTGCGGTGGATGCCCACGTCCACCACCACGGCGCCGGGCTGCACATGTTCGGCGCCGACCATGCGCGGCCGGCCGGCGGCCACCACCAGCACGTCGGCCTGGCGGGTGAGGGCGGCCAGCTCGGCGGTGCGCGAGTGGGCTACCGAAACAGTGGCATTGGCGGCCTGGAGCATCAGGGCCATCGGCTGGCCCACGAGGATGCTGCGGCCCACCACGACAGCCCGCTTGCCGGCCAGCTCCACCCCGGCCGCGGCCAGCAGGGCCATCACGCCGGCGGGGGTGCAGCTGCGCGGGCCGGGCTCACCCTTGAGCAGCCGGCCCAGGTTGAGGGTGTGGAGACCATCGGCGTCCTTCTCCGGGTCGATCGCCAGCAGCAGGGGGCCCTCATCGAGGCCGCCGGGCAGGGGCAACTGCAGCAGGATGCCGTCGCAGGCCGGGTCGGCATTGAGCCGCTGCACCGCCGCCAGCACCGCCGCCGGTGGGGTTCCCGCCGGCAGGTGGGCCCCGAGGCTGGTGATGCCCACCCGGGCACAGGCCTTCTCCTTGTTGGCCACGTACACGCCACTGGCGGGGTCATCGCCCACCCGCAACACGGCCAGCCCCGGCGGGCGCCCCACGGCGGGGAGCTGCTGGGTGATGGTGTCGCGCAGCCGGCCTTCGATGGCGGCCGCGAGCTGCTTGCCGTCGAGGCGGAGGGCCATGCAGATGAACGCGGGCTGATCTCCAGCTTGCCGTGCATCAGTGCCGCTAGCGTTGGTCAATGCGCTGGCGATGGCTGCAAACCCGGTGGCGGCATCTGCTGCGGGTTGAGCAGCCGCGGCAGAGCCTGGCCTGGTGGAGGCCCCAGGACACGCTTGCCGTGTTGCTGGTGTGCGGGATGGTGGCGCTGCTGGCCAGCTGGCCCTGGCTGGTGGAGCCCAACCTGCGGGCCGGAATGGTGGCCCCGTTCACGGTGCGGGCCCCCCGGGACGCGCGGGTGCTGGACAACACGGCCCTGGAGCAGCGGCGGGAGCAGATGTTGCCGCGCACCACGGTGCAGGTGGTGGATGAACAGGCGAGTCAGCTGCTGCGGGAACGCCTCGACGAGGCCCTGGGACTGATCGAGGTTCAGGCCGTCAGCGCCGACTCCCTGGTGAAGCCCGTGCAGCTCAGCGTGAGCGAGCGGGCCTGGCTGCGCCAGCTCACGCCGGCGCAGCGGATGGCCTGGGAGCGGGACGTGCGCCAGGCCCAGCTGCGCATGCTCAGCCAGGGGCTGGCGCCCGGGGTGGCCGAGGGCCAGCTGGTGCAGGCCGCCACCCTGCAGCTGGAGGCCCAGGAGGACGCGGGGCGGGGGCTGGGGGCAAGGCTGCTGGTGCACGCCCTGCAGGGGCAGTCGAATCTGCGCAGCGACCCTGCCCTGAGCCAGCGGCGGATCGAGGCCCTGATCAACCAGGAGGGCGTACCCACCATCGCCGTGAAGAAGGACGACCTGGTGGTGCGCCAGGGAGACCCGATCACCCCCCAGGCCTTCGACGTGCTCGATTTCTTCGGGCTGGTGAACCGCCGCCCCACCCCCCTGGCCTGGCTGGGCCACTTCCTGGAGGCCCTGGCGGTGAGCGGCGTGCTGATCCTGCTGCTGCGGCGCTGGCGGCCGAGCCTGGAGCCGCGCCAGGCGCTGCTGGCCCTGGCCACCCTGCTGGTCGTGCCGGGGGTGACGCTGTGGCTGGGGCCGCTGGCCAGCCCGCTGCTGCTGCTGGTGCCACCGGCCCTGCTGCTGGCCCAGGGGCTGGGCACCAGCTGCGGCCTAGCCTGGCTGGCGGCGGCCAGCCTGCTCTGGCCCCTGCCGCTCACCGGCACCGTGGGCATGCGACTCCTGCTGGCGGTGGCCACCGGAGCGGTGGCGGCGATGGCTGCCGACCGGCAGCGCAGCCGGGCCGGCCTGCTGCAGCTGGCGGTGCTGCTGCCAGCGGGAGCGGTGTTGCTGCAGTGGTTGCTGCTGCAGGGGCGGGGGCTGCCGGGGCAGATCGATCTGGTGGCCGAGGGGCTGATGCTGGCGGGTCTGCTGATGCTGGGCCTGCTGCTGGCGCCGTTGGTGGAAACATCCTTCGGGCTGGTGACCAAGGCCCGGCTGCTGGAGCTGGCCGACCTGGAGCGGCCCCTGCTGCGGCGGCTCTCCTGCGAGGCGCCGGGCACCTTCGAGCACACCTTGATGATCGCCGGCCTGGCCGAGGAGGGAGCCCGCTGCCTGGGTGCGGACGTGGACCTGGTGCGCACTGGGGCTCTGTATCACGACGTGGGCAAACTGCATGGCCCCCAGTGGTTCATCGAGAACCAGGAGGGCGACGACAACCCCCACGACAGCCTCAACGACCCCGACGCCAGCGCCGCGATCCTGCAGGCCCACGTGGATGAGGGGCTGCGGCTGGCGCGCCGGTACCGCCTGCCCCGCCCCCTGGCCGATTTCATCCCGGAGCACCAGGGCACCTTGAAGATGGGCTACTTCCTGCACCAGGCCCGGGAGCGCAATCCGGCCGTGGCCGAGGAGCGCTTCCGCTACCGGGGGCCGGCGCCCCGCAGCCCGGAAACGGCGATCCTGATGCTGGCCGACGGCTGCGAGGCGGCCCTGCGCTCCCTGCCACCCGGCACCACCGAACAGGAGGCACGCCAGATGGTGCGCCGCATCCTCGAAGCCCGCCAGAGGGACGGCCAGCTGGCCAGCAGCGGCATCAGCCGGGGCGAACTGGAGCTGCTGGTGCGCGCCTTCGTGCGGGTGTGGAAGCGGATGCGACACCGCCGCATCCCCTACCCGATTCCGGCCCGCAAAGCCTTCAGTGCTTGAGTTCCGCGAGCAGGAGAGGAGATAGGCGGACTGGCGCTGGTGCCAGAGCTCCAGGTCACCGCCGCGATCCGGATGCCAATGGGGCAGCTGGCGACGCCAGGGCCAAGACCGCAGGTGCTGCTCGGCGGCGGCGGGTCGGCCATGGACGGGAGCGGTGCGGCTGCGGACGCAAAGCCTGACTGGGCTGAACAGGGCAGCCAAGCTGAGGGGGATGCATCCCAAGGCGCCGCGCCGATGAGCCCCCTCAGCTTTGCGGAGCTGCAAGCCCAGCTCCAACCGTCCTGGGGGCGGCTGAACGCCGAGGCGGCGGCGGATGTGGACGTGCTGCTGGTGCCGTCCCTGTCGCTGGAGCGCAGCCAGATGGAGCTGGTGACCGGCGCCCACCACTACGAGGAGCGCCAGCTGTTCTCCCTGGTGCGCCTGCGTCACCCCGGCGTGCGCATGGTGTATGCCACCAGCAAGCCCCTGGCGGAGCTGGTGGTGGATGCGGTGCTGGAGCTGCTGCCGGGGGTGCCCACCTCCCATGCCCGCCGCCGCCTGCACCTGTTCGACACCGACGACGCCTCCGACCGCCCGCTCACGGCCAAGCTGCTGGAGCGGCCGGCCCTGCTGAACCGCATCGGTGAGCTGCTGCGCCCGGGCCGCAGCTTTATCAGCTGCTTCGTGGTGAGCCACCTGGAACGGCAGCTCAGCGAGCGGCTGCAGGTGCCGCTGCTGGGCTGCGATCCGGCCCTGGCCCACTGGGGCAGCAAGGCGGGCAGCCGCGAGCTGTTTGCCCGCTGCGGCGTGCCCCATCCACCCGGCAGCCCGCTGGTGCATAGCCTCGACGACCTGGCCGAGGCCTGCGCCGAGCTGTGGGAGGCCCAGCCGGAGCTGGAGCAGCTGGTGGTGAAGCTGAACGAGGGGTTCAGCGGCGAGGGCAACGCCAGGCTGCCGCTCGCGCCGCTGCAGCTGGCAGACCACTCTGGGGCCGAGCGACGCCGGCTGTTGCGTCAGTCCCTGGACCTGCTGCCGATGCCGGCGCCCCGCTGGCGGGAGCTGGTGGCCGAGCAGGGGGCGCTGGTGGAAGCCTGGCTGGAGGGGGGCGAGGCGGTCAGCTCACCGAGCGTGCAGGGCACGATCCACCCCAGTGGCGGCAGCGGGGCAGGCACGGTGGAGCTGCTCTCCAGCCACGAGCAGGTGCTGGGCGGTGCTGGCGGCCAGACCTATCAGGGCTGCAGCTTCCCCGCCGCCGGGGCCTACCGGGCCGAGCTGCTGAGCCACGGCCAGGCGGTGGGCGAGGCCCTGGCCGCCGCCGGCGCCCTGGAGCGCTATGCGGTGGACTTCATCGCCCGCCGGATTGGCGACCGCTGGGATCTGCAGGCGATCGAGGTGAACCTGCGCCAGGGAGGCACGACCCACCCCTTCATCGCCCTGGGGGCGATCACCGGCGGCAGCAGCGATGGCGAGGACGGCCTCTACCGCGCCCCCAACGGCACCCCCCTCTACTACCGCGCCACCGACACCCTGCAGCACCCAGGTCTGCGCGGGCTGCTGCCGGTGGACCTGATCGACATCGTGGCCGAGGCCGGGCTCCACTTCGACCCGGCCCAGCTGCGGGGCAGCGTGTTCCACCTGCTGGGCTGCCTCTCGGAATTCGGCAAGCTGGGCATGACCTGCATCGGCCGCAGCGCCACTGAAGCCCAGGCGGTGTACGGGGCCACGGAGCAGCAGCTGCTGCTCGGGGCGGCACGACTGGCGAGCCGTTAGCCGCCTGCCCTCAGCCGGCGGCCCAGCAGCGCTGGTGCCAGCGCCAGGCATCGACCAGGATCGTGGCCATGTCGGAGCGCTGTGGCTGCCAGCCCAGCTCCGTGCGGGCCTGGGCGGCATCGGCCACCAGCTCGGCCGGGTCGCCGGGGCGGCGAGGGGCATCCAGCACGCTGAGGTCGCGGCCGGTCACGGTACGGGCCGCCTCGATCACCTCCTGCACGGAATAGCCGCTGCCGGTGCCGAGGTTGTAGATCCACTGGCCCGGGCTGGTGCGCAGCCGCTCCAGGCCGAGCACGTGGGCCGCGGCCAGGTCGTTCACGTGGATGTAGTCACGGATGCAGGTGCCATCGGCGGTGGGGTAGTCGCGGCCATACACCTGGATCGCCTGCCGCCGGCCGGCCAGGGCCTCCAGCACCAGGGGGATCAGGTGGGTTTCGGGATCGTGGTTCTCGCCCAGGTCGCCGGCGGGGTCGGCGCCGGCGGCATTGAAATAGCGGAAGATCACGCTGGGCTGGCCGTAGGCAGCGCCGAAATCAGCCAGCAGCTGCTCCACCATCCACTTGCTGCGGCCGTAGGGATTGATCGGCTGCTGGGGGGTGGTTTCGCGGATCGGGATGTGCTCTGCAGCGGGGATGCCGTAGGTGGCACAGGTGGAGCTGAACACCAGCGGGATCGCCGCGCCGCGCCGCTGGCTCTCCTCCCGCAGGGCCTCCAGCAGCACCAGGGTGTCGCCCAGGTTGTTGCGGTAGTACTTGGCCGGTTCGCTGACGCTCTCGCCCACGTAGGCGTAGGCAGCGAAGTGCAACACCGCCTGCACCGGCCCGGCGGGCAACTGGGGGTGCTCCCCGCGCAGCAGGGCATCGAGCAGGCCACGGTCGCCCAGCTGGCCCACCACCAGCGGCACCTGCAGCACGTCTTCGGCAATAGCCCGGTGGCCGTACACCAGATTGTCGAGCACCAGCACCGCCTCACCGGCCTGCTGCAGTGCCCGCACGGTGTGGCTGCCGATGTAACCGGCGCCGCCGGTGACCAGAACCGTCATGGGAAGAGGAGGGCGGAGAGGTTTACGGGGAGGAGAAAGATTGCACCATTTCAGGCTAGAGACGATCCCGCAAGAGTCAGGATTGGCCCAGCAGCAGCGGACTGGCCAGCAGCAACCACCAGGGGATCAGCAGGGCATACAGCAGGGAGAGGGGCCAGCCGAAGCGCAGGAAGTCGAGGAAGCGGTAGTTGCCGGGGGCGTACACCATCAGGTTGGTCTGGTAGCCGATCGGCGAGAGGAAGCTCTGGCTGGCGGCGAACACCACGGCGTAGATGAACAGCAGCGGCGGCTGACCCAGACCCACCGCCAGCTTGGCCACCACCGGCAGCAGCAGCACCACGGTGGCGCCGTTGCTGAGCAGTTCGGTGCCCACCAGGGTGATGGCGTACACCGCCATCAGCGCAGCCAGCACCGGCCAACCCTGCAGCCAGCCGAGCAGGGCGTCGGCGGCCAGCTGGGCCAGGCCGCTCTGCTGCAGTGCGGCGCTGAGGCTGAACAGGCCCCCCAACAGCAGAAACACATCCCAGCGGATCGCCCGCAGGGCGGTGCTGGCATCCAGGCAATTGCCCACCACCAGCACCGCCACCCCCAGCAGCACCGCCGCCACCAGGGGGATCAGCTGCAGACCGGAGAGCACCAGCACCGCCCCCATGGTGAGCAGGGCCAGCCCCTTGCGATGGGTGCTGGGCAGGTCGCTGTCCAGCTCATCGAGCACCACCAGCTCACTGTTCTGCTGCAGGCCGCGGATGGCGTCGAGGGGCGCCTGCAGCAGCAGCAGGTCGCCCTCGCGCAGCACCAACCGGCCGAGCCGGTCCTGCAGGGTGGTGTTGGCCCGCTTCACCGCCAGCACGGTGGCATTGAAGCGCTGGCGGAAGCGCAGCTCCCGCAGGCTGGTGCCGGTGAGCTGGGAACCGGCGGGCAGCAGCACCTCGGCGTGGCGGATGCCGCTGGCCGGCGGCTCCTCCAGCAGGGTGCCGGCCAGGGTCACCATGCGGTCCTGCTGCAGTCGCAGCAGCTCCTGGCGGCTGCAGCGCAGCAGCAGCCGGTCGTCGCGCTGAAGACGCAGTTCGGCCAGGGGCGGCTGCAGCTTCTGGCCAGCGCGGTGCACCGCCAGCACGTCCACGTCGAAGCGGCGCTGCAGACGGCTGGCGTGCAGGGTGCGGTTGCAGAGGGGCGATCCCTCCGGCAACACCACCTCGGTGAGATAGCCCTGGCGGGAGAGCTCCAGGAAGGCGGCGTCGAGATCATGGCCCCGCTGGGGCAGCCAGCGGGAGGCCAACAGCAGGTAGATGCTGCCCAGCAGCCACACCGGGATGCCCACGGCGGTGAAGGAGAACAGCTGGAATTCGCCGTAGCCCAGCTTCGCCGACACCTCACTGGCCAGCAGGTTGGAGGAGGTGCCGATCAGGGTGAGGGTGCCGCCGGTGATGGTGGCGAAGGAGAGGGGCATCAGCACCCGCGAGGGGCTGATGCCACGGCGCCGGCACCAGCTCTGCAGCACCGGCAGCAGGATGGCCACGATCGGCGTGTTGGGGATCACCCCCGAGATGGGGGCCACCACCCCCACCAGCAGGGCGGTGAGCTGCTGGGGGGTGCGGATGCGCGGCGAGGCCAGCAGCTCGCGCAGGCGGTCGAGGGCACCGCTGTGCAGCAGCCCCTCCGCCAGCACAAACATGCCCATCAGGGTGATCAGGGCCGGACTGCCAAAGCCCGCCAGGGCCTGGCCAGGCTGGAGCACCCCACCGGCGATCAGCAGGCCGGTGGCGCTGAGGGCCACGAACTCAGGCGCCAGCCAGCCGCCGATGAAACAGACGACGGCGCCCACCAGAACGGCGAGGGTGATGGCAGCTGAAAGCGACAGCACAGAGAAGGATCAAGCCCACAGACTCTGCAGCACCTGGCGGTAGAGCGCATCGGGGCTGAGGCCAGCCACCAGATCACCGCGGCTGTCGAGCTGGGCGAGGCTGGGGTAGCGGCCCAGCCAGGGATGGGGCAGTTGGCGGCCCACCCCGTCGCCGTAGAGGATCGCCACCGAGGCGCTGCCGTGGTCGGTGCCGCCGGAGGCGTTCTCCTGCAGCCGGCGCCCGAATTCACTCACGGCCAGCAGCAGCACCTGGGGGCGTGGGCGCAGCTGGGCCAGGCCGGCATCGAGCAGTTGCAGCGCCTCGGCCAGCTGGCTGAGCTGGCGCTGGTGGCGTGGGCCCTGGTTGGCATGGGTGTCGTACCCCCCATGGGAGAGGGCCAGCACCGGCGGGCATTGGGGCGAGGCCAGCAGCCGCAGGGCCAGGGCCATCTGCTGGCCGAGGGAACCCGCAGGGGGCTTCAGCCCGGCCGGCAGGGGTTGCAGCCCCTGCTGCAGACGCGCCAGTTCGCGGGCCCCGGCGCTCTCCAGCTCGAGCATGCGCCGCAGCACCGGGTTGCCGGCCGCCAGGCTGGGGTCGAGCGACCAGGGATTGGGGCGGCGCAGGTTGTCGGCGGCCAGCTGCAGGGCCAGGAGCTGCCCCCCTTCCAGGCTGGTGGAGCCACTGGGGCCCAGGGCCAGCAGCGGGCCGGCGGTGCCGCGCCGGTCCAGGGCCGCCGCCACCCAGCCCGGGCCCTCGCCGCTGGCCACGCCGGCGGCCCACTGGTCCATCGCCTTGAAGTGGCTGCGGTTGGGCACCGGCCAGCCCACCCCCAGGGCAAAGCTCAGCCGGCCCTGCCGCCAGAGGGGCTCCAGCGGCGCGAGGGCGGGGTGCAGGCCGAGGCCATCGCTGAGCGGCAGCGGCTGCTCCAGGGCCAGGCGGGAGCGGGCCTGGCGGTAGAGGGGATCGCGCCAGGGCACCACGGTGTTGAGTCCGTCGTTGCCCCCGCGCAACTCCAGCAGCACCAGCACCCGCTCGGGCCTGCGCTGGCCGGGGGTCTGGGCCAAGGCCGCCGGCATCACGGCACCGGCGGCGAGCAGTTGCAGCAGGGAACGGCGCTTCATCGGCGAGTCAGGCGAGCTGCCACACGGGGTCGGCGAACAGCTGGGCCAGGCTGGAGCGATCCGCCGGGGCGGGGAGGTCGAGGCCCAAGGTGGGAATCGGTGTGAGCGTGGGCAGCAGTTGCGGCGGCAGAGCGGCCGAGGCCCACACCTCCTCGTCGGCCAGCAGGGCGGCCAGGCCGCGGCGGCGGGCCTGCAACCAGCGCAGGTTGATCCACTCCTCGTTCACCGGCCAGCCCTTCACCGAGGGGGGCTCGAGCACCGGCTGGCCCATGGGGGCCAGCTGGCTGCGGGCGATCTGCAGGGCATCCTCGTGGCGGCTGCCGAGCAGGGCCAGGCTGCGGCTCACCACCAGGATCGGATCCTCCAGCCGCTGGCCCCGGGCTGCCCGGGCCTCGGGAGCGCTCTGCAGGGCCTGCATCAACCAGGGCAACGAGAGGCGCTGGCGGCGCCAGTCGTCCGCCAGGGCATGGAGCCGGGCCGGCGGCGGCAACGGACCCACCAGGGCTCGCCAGAGGCGGCCGCAGATGTGGCGGGCCGTGGCGGGCTGGGCCGCCAGCCAGGCCGCCAGGATCGGGGCATCAAAGGCAGCACTGCGACCCAGGATCCGCTTGGTGCCCGCGTCGTGGCGACGGGAGTTGAGCACCATCCGCCCCTCGGGGCCCAGCTGATAGCCACTCAGGGCCCGGGCCGCCTCGCGCACGTCGGCCTCGCTGTACTTGCCCTCACCCAGGCTGAACAGCTCCAGCAGTTCCCGGGCCAGGTTCTCGTTGGGTCGGGTCCGGTGGTTGCTGGGGCCGTTCAGGGAGATCTGCAGGGCGGGATCGAGCAGCATGGCGCTGAGCAGCTGGCCATAGCTGCCGCCGAGCTGGGCCTCGATCGTGGCCAGCTGGCGTCGCAACAGGGCCGGATCGGGCAGCTGCCGCCAGCTCACCGGGAAGATGCCGGTCCAGAGCTGCACCAGCCGGGCCCGACCCCGCTCCGGCCCGAAGGCCAGGCGGCTGAGCCAGTCGTGCTGCAGGCGGCGGGCGGCCTCAATGCGGCAGCGCTGGCGGGCCGTGCGGTCGCTGATCGCGGCACAGGGATTGGCGCTGGGGGCCTGCACGGCGAACGGCCTGGATTCCGGAGCCAGTGTGGCAGCTGTGACCCTCGTCACCGCGGCGATCCTGGCATTCATCCATGCTTAGATCACTGCCGAGACGTCCATTGATGACGGCACTTCGGCGGGTAGCGATGACCTCGAATAAAACAGCCCTGATCACCGGCATCACCGGCCAAGACGGTTCCTATCTAGCTGAACTGCTGCTGGAGAAGGGCTACGCGGTGCACGGCATCAAGCGGCGGGCCAGCAGCTTCAACACCACCCGGATCGACCACCTCTATCAGGACCCGCACGAGAGCAATCCCAGCCTCACCCTGCACTACGGCGACCTCACCGACAGCACCAACCTGATCCGGATTATCCAACAGGTGCAGCCGGACGAGATCTACAACCTGGGCGCCCAGAGCCATGTGGCGGTGAGCTTCGAGGCACCGGAATACACGGCCAACAGCGACGCCCTTGGCACCCTGCGCATCCTGGAAGCCGTGCGCATGCTGGGGCTCAGCCAGAAAACCCGCATTTATCAGGCCTCCACCTCCGAGCTGTACGGCCTGGTGCAGGAAATCCCCCAGAAGGAGAGCACACCGTTCTATCCCCGCAGCCCCTACGGCGTGGCCAAGCTCTATGCCTACTGGATCACGGTGAACTACCGCGAGGCCTACGGCATGTATGCCTGCAATGGCATCCTGTTCAACCACGAATCACCGCGGCGGGGCGAAACATTTGTAACCCGCAAAATCACGCGAGGCCTGGCCCGGATCGACGCCGGCCTCGACGACTGCCTCTACATGGGCAACCTCGATTCGCTGCGCGACTGGGGCCATGCCCGCGACTACGTGGAGATGCAGTGGCGGATGCTCCAACAGGAGGGCCCACCGGAGGATTTCGTGATCGCCACGGGCCGGCAGGAGTCGGTGCGCCGCTTCATCGAGCTCACCGCCGCTGAGCTGGGCTGGGGTGCCATCCAGTGGGAGGGCGAGGGCGTGGACGAGACGGGTCGGCGCAGCACCGGGGAGGTGGTGGTGCGGATCGACCCGCGCTACTTCCGCCCCGCCGAGGTGGAAACCCTGCTGGGCGACCCCAGCAAGGCCCACGCCAAGCTGGGCTGGCAGCCCACCACCACCCTGGAGCAACTGGTGGCGGAAATGGTGGAGCACGACAAGGAAGAGGCCCGCAAGGAGGCACTGCTGCGGCTCAAGGGCTTCAACGTGGTTGGTTCGATGGAAAATCCGCCCACCAACCCCATCGCGGTGGAGCGGGCCCGGGGCGGGCTGGGCTGATGGCGGCATCCAAGCTGCTCCGCTCCGATGACCGGATCTATGTGGCAGGCCACGGCGGCATGGCCGGCAGCGCCATCTGCCGTGCCCTCCAGCGCGCCGGTTACGGCGACCCTGCCGGGGGGGGCGGCGCCCTGCTCACCGCCAGCCGCCAGGAGCTCGACCTGCTCGATGGCGAGGCGGTGCAGCGCTGGTTTGCCGCCGAACAGCCCACGGTGGTGGCCCTGGCGGCGGCCAAGGTGGGGGGCATCCAGGCCAACAACACCTACCCGGCCGATTTTCTGCTCGACAACCTCAAGATCCAGAACCATGTGATTGAGGCGGCCTGGCGCAGTGGTGTGCGGCGGCTGCTGTTCCTGGGCAGCAGCTGCATCTATCCCAAGTTCGCCGCCCAGCCGATCCGGGAGGAGGCGCTGCTCACCGGTGCCCTCGAGCCCACCAATGCCTGGTACGCCCTGGCTAAAATCAGCGGCATCAAGCTCTGCCAGGCCCTGCGCCTGCAGCACGGCTTCGACGCCATCAGCCTGATGCCCACCAACCTCTACGGCCCGGGCGACAACTACCACCCCGCCAACAGCCACGTGCTGCCGGCCCTGATCCGCCGCTTCCAGGAGGCGACAGACAGCCGCGCCGCCAGCGTGACCTGCTGGGGAACGGGCACGCCGCTGCGGGAATTCCTGCACGCCGACGACCTCGGTGAGGCCTGTGTGTTCGCGCTGGAGCACTGGGATCCAAGGGCAGCCGATGCCCCCTGCGACGACCAGGGGGAGCCACTGGCCTTCCTGAACGTGGGAACGGGGGTGGACCTCACCATCCGCGAGCTCGCCGAAGCGGTGGCCGCCGCCACCGGCTTCCAGGGCGAGATCCACTGGGACAGCAGCAAACCGGATGGCACCCCCAAGAAACAGCTGGATGTGAGCCGGCTGGCGGCCCTGGGCTGGCGGGCCCGCATTCCCCTGGCCGAGGGACTGCAGCAGGCGGTGGCGGCCTTCCGCCAGGAACTGGCCAGTGGCCTGCTGAGGGCGGTATGACCAGCCTGCTTCATCCCACCCGCAAGGGCATCATCCTGGCGGGCGGCAGCGGCACGCGCCTGCACCCGATCACCCAGGCGGTGAGCAAGCAGCTCCTGCCGGTGTACGACAAGCCGATGATCTACTACCCGCTCAGCACGCTGATGCTGGCCGGGATCCGTGAGGTGCTGATCATCACCACCCCGGTGGATCAGCCCGCCTTCCAGCGCCTGCTCGGCGATGGCAGCGCCTGGGGCATGGCCATCCAGTACGCCGTGCAGACCAGCCCCGACGGCCTGGCCCAGGCCTTCCTGATCGGCGCCGACTTCCTCGCCGGCTCCCCTGCCGCCCTGGTGCTCGGCGACAACCTCTTTCACGGCCACGACCTGGTGCCCCAGCTCGCCGCCAGCAACGGCAGCAGTCTCGGCGCCACCGTGTATGCCTACCCGGTGCGCGACCCCGAGCGCTACGGCGTGGTGGCCTTCGATGGCGACGGCCGGGTGACCAGCCTGGAGGAAAAGCCCGCCAAACCCCTCAGCCGCTACGCCGTGACCGGCCTCTACTTCTACGACCACACCGTGGTGGAGCGTGCCCGCCTGGTGCAGCCCTCCCCCCGCGGTGAGCTGGAGATCACCGACCTCAACCGTATGTATCTCGACGACGACCTGCTGAGGGTGGAGCTGATGGGCCGCGGCATGGCCTGGCTGGACACCGGCACCTGCGACTCCCTGCACGAGGCCAGCAGCTACATCCGCACCCTCGAGCACCGCCAGGGCCTCAAGGTGGGCTGCCCAGAAGAGGTGGCCTGGCGCCAGGGCTGGATCAGCAGCGAACAGCTCGAACAGCTCGCCCAGCCCCTCAAGAAGAGCGGCTACGGCAACTACCTCCTGCAACTGCTGCAGGAGGGCAGCAGCGACCATGCCGCTCTGCAACAGAGCCTGGAGGTGAGCCATGCAGGTTGAACAACTCCGCACCACCAGCGGCCAGCTGATGGAGGGGCCCCTGCTGATCACCCCCCAGCTGTTCGGCGACGACCGCGGCTTCTTCTACGAGAGCTGGAACCAGCGCCGCTTCGATGAGGCGGTGGGCTCACCCACCAGCTTTGCCCAGGACAACCACTCCCGCTCCAACCGCGGCGTGCTGCGCGGGCTCCACTACCAGCTCGAACCCGAGCCCCAGGGCAAACTCGTGCGCTGCCCGGTGGGCGCGGTGTTCGATGTGGCGGTGGACCTGCGCCGCGGCTCAGCCACCTTCGGCCAGTGGGTGGGGGCCGAACTCAGCGCCGCCAACCAGCAGCAGCTCTGGGTGCCGGTGGGCTTTGGCCACGGCTTCCTCACCCTCAGCGAGACAGCCGAGGTGCTCTACAAGGCCAGCGGCTTCTGGAGCAAAACCTGCGAGCGCTCCCTGCTCTGGAGTGATCCCCAGCTGGCCATCGCCTGGCCCCTCGATCGCCTGGCCGGCGACGCACCGCTGCTGGCCGAGAAGGACGCCGCTGCACCCAGCTTTGCCGAGGCCGTTGCTGCCGGGGATGTGTTCGCGTGAAAGTGCTGCTCACCGGCGCCGTCGGCCAGCTCGGCCACGCCCTGCGCCAGCAGTTGCCGGCGGGGGTGGAGTTGATCGCCACCAGCCGCAGCGGTGATCCCGCCACTGGCCTGCTGCCCCTCGATCTGGCCGATGCCGCTGCCTGCCGCGCCGCGGTGCTCGAGCACCAGCCCGACTGGGTGCTCAATGGCGGTGCCTACACCGCCGTGGACAGGGCCGAGAGCGAGCCCGAGCTGGCCCTGGCCGTGAACGGCCACGCGCCGCGGGCCTTCGCCGAGGCCCTCCTGGAAACGGGCGGCCGCCTGCTGCAGGTGAGCACCGATTTCGTGTTCAACGGCCAGCAGGGCAGCCCCTACCGCCCCGCGCAGGGCCGTGATCCCCTCGGGGCCTATGGCGCCACCAAGGCCGCCGGAGAAGAGGCGGTGGAGGAGGTGCTGGGTGGCAGCGGTCAGGGCGTGATCCTGCGCACCAGCTGGGTGATCGGCCCGGTGGGCAAGAACTTCGCCCTCACCATGCTCCGCCTGCACCGCGAGCGGGGCGCCAGCGGCCAGGCCCTCGGCGTGGTGGAAGACCAGGTGGGCTGCCCCACCAGCACCGCCACCCTGGCGCAGGCCTGCTGGCGCACCATCAGCGCCAACGTGCAGGAGCCGGTGCTGCACTGGTGTGATGCCGGCGCCGCCAGCTGGTTCGATGTGGCCGTGGCGGTGGGTGAGTTGGCCCAGGAGCTGGGATTGCTGCAGCAGCCTGCGCCCGTGAACCCCCTCACCACGGCGGAGTACCCGCTGCCCGCCCAGCGCCCCAGCTACTCCCTGCTGGACTGTTCCAGCAGCCGCCGCACCCTGCAGCTGGCACCCACCCCCTGGCGCCAGGCCCTGCGCCAGCTTCTCCAGGCCTTGCCATGACCAACCCCATGCCTTCCCTCGCCACCCTGCTCGCCGGCCGCCGCCGCATCCTGGTGACCGGCGGCGCCGGTTTCATCGGCGGCGCGGTGGTGCGCCGCCTGCTGCAGGAGAGCGACGCCCTGGTGTTCAACCTCGACAAGTGCGGCTACGCCAGCGACCTCACCAGCATTGAGCAGGTGTTGGGCGAGCTCGGCACCCGGGCCATGGGCGCCGACGGCCAGTGCCGCCACACCCTGCTGCGGCTGGACCTCACCGACGCCGAGGCCACCGCGGCGGCGGTGCGGCAGGCCGACCCCGACCTGGTGATGCACCTGGCGGCCGAGAGCCATGTGGACCGCTCGATCGAGGGCCCAGCCGCCTTCATCGACAGCAACGTGAGCGGCACCTTTCAGCTGCTCCAGGCGGTGCGCGCCCACTGGCAGGAGCTGAGCGCCGAGCGCCAGGCGGCCTTCCGCTTCCACCACATCTCCACCGACGAGGTGTTCGGCTCGCTGGGAGACACCGGCCGCTTCTCGGAAACCACCCCCTACGACCCCCGCAGCCCCTATTCGGCCAGCAAAGCCGCCAGCGACCACCTGGTGAACGCCTGGCACCACACCTATGGCCTGCCGGTGGTGCTCACCAACTGCTCCAACAACTACGGCCCCTGGCAATTCCCCGAAAAGCTGATCCCGGTGGTGATCCTCAAGGCGGCTGCCGGCGATCCGATCCCGCTCTATGGCGACGGCCAGAACGTGCGCGACTGGCTGTATGTGGAAGACCACGTCGATGCCCTGCTGCTGGCCGCCTGCCGGGGCGAGCTGGGCCGCAGCTACTGCGTGGGTGGCCATGGTGAACGCACCAACAAGCAGGTGGTGGAAGCCATCTGCTCCGCCCTCGATGGGCTCCTGCCCGACGGCGCACCCCACAGCCGCCTGATCACCCCGGTGACCGACCGCCCGGGCCACGACCGCCGCTACGCCATCGATCCCAGCCGCATCAGCAACGAGCTGGGCTGGCAGCCCCGCCACAGCGTCCAGGAGGGGCTGACGGCCACGGTGCGCTGGTACCTGGAGCAGCAGGACTGGTGCAGCCGGGTGCGGGAGCAGGGCGGCTACAGCGGCGGCAGGCTGGGGGTGCTGGCGGGCACGGCCTGAGCGCGATCTGCCGGAATCGGGCAGGATGACCGCTGAGGCCGCTTCGCCAATGGACCATTTCGCCATGGAGCCCAAATCCCAGGGCTCGAGGGCCGGCTCCGGATCCATGCCCCAGCTGCCGGAATGGGTGGCCTGGTTGCAGCTAGGCCTCACCGCCCTGCTGGCGGTGCTGTTCCTGGCGATGCTGGCCAAGGCCCGCCAGCAGGGCAGCCGCATCCAGGAGTTGCAAGACCGGGTTCAGGGGCTGGAGAACACCCGCGCCCTGGAGCGCACCACCGGCCTGGAAGAGCAACTGCGCACCACGGTGGAACGGCTGCAACAAGTGGAACGCAGCGCCGCCAGGATCAACGTGCTCAGTGCCGACAACGAGGCCCTGCGCAGTGAACTGGGCCAGCTGCGCCGCAGCCGCCCGGAAGCCACCACCCCGCCCCCCAGGGCCAGTGCTCCGGCCACCACGCCGTCCGAAGCAGCCCCCAGCCAACCTCTGGCGCCACCTCCCCTGGCAGCGCCAGTCACGCCCCCAGGAGGGGCGACTCCCAGCCCCTAGGGCAGCCCGATGACGTTCAGGCAGCCGCCCAAGCCGATCGCCGGCATGAAGGGGGAAACAACCAGCCTGGGCCGCACGGTGGGCATGGGAACCCTGGTGATCGCCCTGGTGGTGGGAATCCAGCTGGGCAGCATTCCCTGGCGCTACCGGCGCCAGATCTGGCAGCTGCAGGGCTTTTTGCTGGGAGCACTGGCGGGCTATGTGCTGGGCCGGCTGAATGCGGCCAATCCAGGCGAGAGCCCATCGCCAACAAAAAACCCGCCACGGTTACCGGGCGGGTAGAGGGAAACAACGTGCCGAGGATTGGACCCCGTGCGGTGTGGGCAATCGAGGCTTAAACGATCGTGATCGTGTTGCCAGCACCCAGGGAGTAACCCTTCAGAAACACCAGGCCATCGCTGTCGCTCTGGAACGCCGACCGCTGGTCGTTCAGCGCCACAAAGGTGCCATCGAGTCCAGCAACCGTGAAGGCAGCCGCACCAGAGGCCGGCAGCTTCGCACCGGTCAACAGGTTGCTGACGGCGCTGTCGCTGAGGGCCTGGAGCTCGCCAGCGGATGCCTGAAGCATGCGGCCGTACTGCAGGCCATCAACGGCCAGTTGATCATCGTTGGCATAGCCCACGATGACGTCGTAACGGGCCAACGGTGTGGCAGCCAGGCTCGCGAAGCGGAAGGTGTCCTGCTGCGGAGTACCGATCAGAACATCCCCCTCTGAGGGAATGCCTGCAGCCGTGGTGCTGGCCAGGGGAACGGACTGGGGGTTGACCAGGGGTGAGGCGGAGGGCTGCACCGTGAAGCCCTGGAACGATGTATTGGCAGGCCCCTCATTGCCAGCCGCGTCAGACTGTCTGGCCTGCACCTGACCAACGGTGTAGGTACCAGAATCCACCACGAATGAGGAGCCAGATCCCTCAACCCAGCTATCACCGGAATCAACCGAATACTCCCAGGTTGCACCGTCCTCGAGGAGCGACACATTCACAAGTCCGCTACTGGCACCCAGGGCCAGATTCGGAGCAACAGGAGCCGTGAAATCGACAACAAAGGCGGCGAAGGTGAAATTGGCCGGGCTTCTGTTGCCAGCGAGATCAACCTGGCGCGCCCGCACCTGACCCCTGCCGTAGCGACCTTCCGGCACAACAAAGCCCAGACCAACGTCTGTGGTCCAGGTGTTTCCACGATCAAGGGAATACTGGAAGGAAGCACCTTCCTCCAAGCCACCCACCACGATCGCCCCGTCCTTGGTGATCCGATCAGTGTCTGAAACACCCGAATCCTCCAGGAACTCCATCGTGGGGGCAGATGGAGGTTCTTGATCAATCGTGAAGGGAGCGAAAGTGGTGAAGGACTCACTCAGATTTCCAGCCTGATCCAGTTGACGAACCTGGACCTGGCCCCTTTTGTAGGAACCCTCGGGCAGGGTGAAACGATCGCCCGTCCCTGTGCGCCAGCTGACACCGCCATCGAACGAATAGCTCCAGATGGATCCGGGCTCAATACCCGAGACGCGGATATCGGCGGCGTTTGTGATTCGATCACCTTTGATATTCGAATCGTGCGCCAGCCTCGGCTCAGGAGCTTTCGCCTCCACATCAACGGTGAACGCAGCAAATGAGGTGCGAGCAGGGCTGAGATTACCTGCCAGGTCGAGCTGACGAACTTGCACCTGACCCTTGGCATAGGTGCCCGGGCCGGCACTGAACGTGGTACCCGAACCCTTGACCCAGGTGGAACCGCCATCAAGGGAGTACTCCCAGGTGGCTCCGACTTCCAACTTCTTAAGCCGGATTGTGCCGTCGGATGTCACCCGATCCTTCTGGGAAACACCGGTATCAGTTGCAAGCTTGATGGTTGGGGGCTTGGCTTTGGTATCAACGGTAAAGGCGGCAAAACGCTTGAAGGGCGCACTGACCTGGCCAGCACTGCTGGTTTGGCGCACCTGCACGTCGCCCTGGGCATAACTGCCACGTTTCACCTTGAACTTGGAACCCGAACCCTGCTTCCAGGACTTTCCACTGTCGAGCGAATACTCCCAGGTGGCTCCAGGGAGGAGCCCGGACACCAGCAGAGCCGAGTCGCTGGTGATTCGATCCTTACTGGAAAGACCGGTATCTGAGGACAGGGAAAGAGAGGGAGGCTTAGGAATTGACAACGGGGAACAGGCGGCTAACCGCACTAACTCATCCCCTCAATAATAACACATTAGAGCTGGCTATCCCTGCGCGAGTCGGACAGTGCAACAACTGGCGCCTTCTATATCCTCACAAATGGGCCATCAATAACAAGCCTTCAAGCAACAAAAGTCCATCTGCAATTGAGGGCGCACTAATGCACGAGCGGATTCACACCGACGCAGACGAAAGCCTGCCAACAGCCACTTGTGGAAGCCCGTCTAGGCGATCGTCACGGGATTGGCTGAACCAATGGAATACTGCTTTAGGAAAACCAAGCCATCAGTATCACTCTGGAAAGCAGCTCGTCGATCATTCAAGGCAACAAACGTGCCGCTGATTCCTGTCACGGTAAAGACTGAAGCCCTGTTTGCCGGCAATCGCGTGGCATTCAACAATGCGATCATATTGGCGTAGGTGAGCGAGGAAATATTACCAATCGAGCCGCGCAAGGTTTGCCCGTAGGAAAGATTGCGAATGGCAAGCTTATCATTGCTCGAAAAGTTCACAACGGTGTCATAACTGACAAGCGATGTCTCCATCAGGCTGTCCCAACTGAATACATCCGCAGCGGATGTACCGGTCACGACATCTCGACCTTCACTGGAGGCAACCTTCACATGCCTGAAACTGACAAAACGATTCGGGGTGTTGGTGTCGATGTAGTCGTCAGAAACCATATAAATCATACTGCCAATGATTGCGACGCCTTCCGTAGCCGTGACCCGGTTCAAGGCACCAATCGTGCCGATCTGGCTGCCCGCATCGTGGTCAAAAACCCTGATACTTCCAGGTTGGGGATCAGCCCCATACGACATATACAAATAGCGCGTTTCGGGGTCGAAGTGGAGCATGTCTGCGCCATCCACCCAGTCAAACCCTGGGGTGGTTCCTGTGCTGTAGCTACGGACAACAGCACCGGTGGTTTTGTTGACAACGCTGATCTGGTTGATCGACGTGCTGCCAACCGTGCTGGGGTGCAGCACAATCAGGCGATCGTCCCTGGGGTCATAGGCCAAGCCATTGGGAGCATTGAAGGAAATCTCCCTAATTCGGGCGCCCGCTTTGGAGACGTTGCGGATCTTGTTCTCAACAGGCGCAGCAAACCAAAGCGATTGGTTCTTTGAATCCAAGGTTAATCCCTGAATAGTGGTATTTCCAGGAAAAATATTCTTGACATTAATCTGTGTCAGGATCTTGGTGGCATCCTTATTCATTTTCACGATGGAGGGGCTTTCACCTGGGTCCCCTTTTTTGACCTTGCCAAAATTGCCCACCCAGAACACATCCTCCACCGGATCATGAACGAGTCCTGTGGCGGTCCAGCCTTTGCCGGCAGCAGCGCCCAGGGCACCATCAGGAAGGATCGACTCCTTCACAAAAACAGGTTCCTGGATCGACAGATCGTCGTTGCGGATCACGCCGATGGCCGTGGCACCAGCGATGGTGGCGTTGATTGGATTGGCGAGGGTCACGGCGAACCGTTCGTCCGGACCAAACAACGTGTCACCCACCACCTGCACGGTGATGGTTTTGCTGGTTTCACCCACCGCAAAGGTCACGCTGCCGGAGGGCATGGCGTCGCCGGCAAAATCCAGGGCATTGGCGGGATGGACGCCGGTGCCCGTCACCGACCAGGCCACGCTGCTGGTGATGGTGGTGTCGCCGTTGCGGCTGATCTGGAAGGTGAAAGGGGTGGTGCCGGTGTTGCCTTCCGGTTTGTTGGTGTTGGCCGTCTGCCCCGTGATCGACAGGCTGGGCTGCCTCACGGTGAACTCAGGGATGCCTTGATTGGCCGCACTGGTGTTGCCGGCCACATCGATCTGACGCACCTGCACCCGGCCCGTGGGGTAGGTGCCATCCGGCACCACAAAGCTGCTGCCCGTGCCATTGAGCCAGCTCTCGCCACCATTCAGCGAAAACTGCCAGCTCGCTCCCTGCTCCACTCCCGACACCAGGATCGTGCCATCGCTGGTGATCCGGTCGGTATTGGACGCGCCCGTGTCCGCCGCCAGGGCCAGGCCGGGCACCGCTGGGGCGGCGGTGTCCACAGTGAAGGCCGCAAAGCCGGTCTGCGCCGCACTGGTGTTACCGGCCACATCGATCTGGCGCACCCGCACCCGGCCCGTGGGGTAGGTGCCATCCGGCACCACAAAGCTGCTGCCCGTGCCATTGAGCCAGCTCTCGCCACCATTCAGCGAAAACTGCCAGCTCGCCCCCGCTTCCACTCCAGACACCAGAACCGTGCCATCGCGGGTGATCCGGTCCGCGGCGGACGCGCCCGTGTCCGCCGCCAGGGCCAGGCCGGGCACCGCTGGGGCGGCGGTGTCCACGGTGAAGGCCGCAAAGCCGGTCTGCGCCGCACTGGTGTTGCCGGCCACATCGATCTGGCGCACCCGCACCCGACCCGTGGGGTAGGTGCCATCCGGCACCACAAAGCTGCCGCCCATGCCATTGAGCCAACTCTCGCCACCATTCAGCGAAAACTGCCAGCTCGCCCCCGCTTCCACTCCAGACACCAGAACCGTGCCGTCACGGGTGATCCGGTCCGCGCCGGACGCGCCCGTGTCCGCCGCCAGCGCCAGGGAGAGCACCGCTGGGGCGGCGGTGTCCACGCTGAAGGCCGCAAAGCCGATCTGCGCCGCACTGGTGTTGCCGGCAAGGTCGATCTGGCGCACCTGCACCTGGCCGTCGTCATAGCGGCCATCCGGCACCACAAAGCTGCTGCCCGTGCCATTGAGCCAACTCTCGCCACCATTCAGCGAAACTGCCAGCTCGCCCCCGCTTCCACTCCAGACACCAGAACGGTGCCATCGCGGGTGATCCGGTCCGCGGCGGACGCGCCCGTGTCCGCCGCCAGTGCCAGGCCGGGCACCACTGGGACGGCGGTGTCCACGGTGAAGGCCGCAAAGCCGGTGTGCGCGGCACTGGTGTTACCGGCCACATCGATCTGGCGCACCTGCACCCGGCCCGTGGGGTAGGTGCCGTCCGGCACCACAAAGCTGCTGCCCGTGCCATTGAGCCAGCTCTTCCCTTCATTCAGCGAAAACTGCCAGCTCGCCCCCGCTTCCACTCCAGACACCAGGATCGTGCCATCACGGGTGATCCGATCCGCGCCGGACGCGCCCGTATCCGTGGCCAGCGCCAGGCCTGGCACCACTGGGGCGGCGGTGTCCACCGTGAGGGCGGCAAAGCCGGTCTGCGCCGCACTGGTGTTGCCGGCCAGGTCGCGCTGGCGCACCTGCAGCTGGCCAGCGCTGTAGACACCCTGGGGAGCCAGAAACGAGGTTCCCGAGCCCTTGCGCCAGTCGGTGCCGCCATTCAGGGAGTAGTGCCAGGTGGCGCCCTCCTCCAGGCCGGACACGCGCACCCGGCCATTGCTGGTGATGCGATCGTCCTGGGAGCTGCCCGTGTCCTCCTCCAGGATGAGGCGGGGGAGCGCCGCGTTGGTGTCGACAATGAAGGCCGAAAAGTCGGTGTTGGCAGCACTGAACTGGCCCGACCTGCTGCGCTGACGCACCTGCACCTGGCCCCTGGCATAGGTGCCGCGCTTCACCACGAAGGATGAACCGGAGCCCCTGCGCCAGGAGCGCCCTTTGTTCAGGGAATACTGCCAGGTGGCCCCGGATTGCAAGCCGGAAACCTTGATCGCGCCATTTCTGGTGATCCTGTCAGACTTGGACCGACCCGTGTCGGCAACAAGGGCATGACGTGGAGCACGGGGAGGCGACGACAATGTTGAAGCAGAAATGTGTAATCTTTATCGAAGCTATTATCTCACAAACAATGCACTCACGGCGAAGGCAACGACCACATTCTTGCCATCAGACGCAACCGATACCAGACCAGTGAGGCCCTCGATCAGGGTGAAAACTGCTCAATGAGGGTGATCAAGCGATGGTGACTGGGCGATCCAGGCCGATGGAAAACTGCTTCAAGAACACCAAGCCATCGGTGTCATTCTGGAATGCAGCCCTGTTGTCATTGAGTGCCACAAAGGTGCCATCCATGCCCGTAACCGTGAAGGCAGCAGCGGAATTCGAAGGCAGCGCCTGAGAGGTGAGAAGTGAAATGATAGCCCTGTAATTCAAGGACTGAGCGTTGCCAACACTTCCACTAAGAGCGGCATTATAGGAACGATCGCCGATCACAATTCGATCGTCAGGTTCGTAACCAATGATGGTGTCATAGCTGCCAAGAGAAGTTTCCTTCAGGCTGCCCCAGCGAAAATCATCCGAGCCGGAAGAGCCGGTCACCACATCACGATCTTCATTTTGCGCGAACAACACGTGCCTGTAGCGCAAGAGGCGATTTAAACCGTTGGGGTTATCAAAGTAATCGTCAGAAACCATGTAAATGTCACTACCCACGATGGCAATACCCTCGGTGGCTGTGACCTCTGGGAACGAGCCGATCGTGCCGACATGCTGGCCGGCGTCGTGATCAAACACCCGCACGTTGCCGGCAGCGCGGTCGGCCCCGTAGGTGAGATACACATAGCGCGTGGCAGGGTCGAAATAAAGCTGATCAGCACCGGTCAGCCAGTCTGAGCCGGGTAGAACGCCGGTCTGATAGCTCCTGATAATCGAACCATTGGCCTTATCAACAACACTGATGGTGTCGTATTTGCCGGGATTGTCCTGAGGGCCTGTCTTGTGCAGAACAATCAACTGATCACGGAGTGGATCGTAGGCCAGGCCATTGGGATTGGTGAACACAAGTTCACCAATCACGCCGCCATCCTGGGTGATGTTTCGGATCCTGTTCTCAACAAGCGCCGCATACCAAAGCGATTGGTTGGTGGAATCGAGTGCCAGCCCCTGGATCGAAACAGAATCCGGGAAGATGGCTTTGAGTTCAATTTGAGAGAGGATCGCCGTGCCACGGGTGTCCATCTTGATGATGGACGGATTGTTATTGGGATCTGATTTATTGATCTGACCATTGTTCGAAGACCACAGCACCTCCTGCAGGGGGTCGTAAACCAGGCCCGTTGCCGTCCAGCCCTTGTTGAATTGAGAGCCCAGGGCTCCATTGGGCAACCTGGTGTTACTTGCCAGAACAGGCTCTAGGGTGAGGAGATCATCGTTGCGGATCACCCCTGTTGCGCTGGCCGACCCAATCGCGGCATTCTCTGGGTTGGAGAGCGTTACAGCAAAGGTTTCATCCGGGCCAAAGAGCGTGTCGGTTAGCACGTTCACGCTGATGATCTTGGATGTTTCGCCGGCCGCGAAGGTTACGCTGCCCGAAGGAAGGGCGTAGCCATCAAAATCCAGGGCATTGGCGGGGTTGCTGCCGCTACCGGTCACCGACCAGGCCACACTGCTGGCGATGGAGGTATCGCCGCTGCGGCGGATCTGGAAGGTGAAGGCCGTGGTGCCCAGATCGCCTTCCGCTTGATCCGCATTCACCGGCGTGATCGACAGGCTGGGGAGAATCACACTGAAGGCTGGGAAGCTGGTGTTGGCCTCACTCCAATTGCCGAAGGCATCGCGCTGACGGGCCTGCACCTGGCCATCGGCATAGGTGCCGGGAGGCACCACGAAGGACGACCCTGATCCGGTGAGCCAGGTCTGGCCCCGATTGGTGGAGTACTGCCAGGTGGCGCCCTCCTCCAGGCCGGACACGGCGATGGTGCCGTTGCTGGTGATGCGATCCGTGGAAGAGCTGCCGGTGTCAGCCACCAGGGTGAGCCCGGGGGAGGCCGCGACGCTCTCGACTGTGACGGCGGCAAAGCTGAGGTTGCCGGGGCTGGTGTTGCCGGCCGCATCGCTCTGGCGCACCTGCACCTGGCCGGCGGTGTAGCTGCCATCGGGAAGCACGAACGAGGTGCCGGTGCCGTTGATCCAGCGGCTGCCGCCATTGAGGGTGTATTGCCAGGTGGCGCCCTCCTCCAGGCCGGACACGGCGATGGTGCCGTTGCTGGTGAGCCGGTCGCTGGCGGAGCTGCCGGTGTCCTCCAGCAGTGCCATGGCTGGAGCGGCGGCAACGGTGTCGATCGCCAAAGCCGCCAGGGCGGTGTGGGCGGCACTGGTGTTGCCAGCCCGATCGATCTGGCGCACCTGCACCTGGCCGTCGCCATAGCTGCCATCGGCCAACTCAAAACTGCTGCCGCTGCCGGCCTGCCAGCTGCGGCCAGCGTCGATCGAGAACTGCCAGCTGGCACCGGCGTCCAGCCCGGAGACCTCGATCGTGGGATTGCTGGTGAGCCGGTCGGTGGTGGAGCTGCCGGTGTCGGCCGCCAGGGCCAACGTGGGTGCGAGGGGAGCGGCGCTGTCGATCGTGAAGGCGGCAAAGCCGGTCTGCGCCGCACTGGTGTTGCCGGCCAGGTCGGCCTGGCGCACGCGCACCTGGCCAGCGCCATAGCTGCCATCCGCCAGGGCGAAACCGCTGCCGCTGCCGGCCTGCCAGCTGCTGCCGCCATCGATCGAAAACTCCCAGCTGGCAGCGGCTTCCAGACCGGACACCTGGATGGTGGGGTTGCTCGTGATCCGGTCGCTGCTGGAGCTGCCTGTGTCGGCAGCCAGGGCCAGTCCCGGGATGGCGACCGCCGTGTCGATCGTGAAGGCGGCAAAGGCAGTGCTGGCGCTGCTGGTGTTGCCGGCCAGGTCGGTCTGGCGCACGCGCACCTGGCCGGCGCCATAGCTGCCATCAGCCAGGGTGAAACTGCTGCCGCTGCCGGCCTGCCAGCTGCTGCCGCCATCGCGCGAGAACTCCCAGCTGGCACCGGCTTCCAGCCCGGACACCTGGATGGTGGGGTTGCTCGTGATCCGGTCGCTGCTGGAGCTGCCGGTGTCGGCCGCCAGGGCCAGCCCCGGGACGGCGACCGCCGTATCGATCGTGAAGGCGGCAAAGCTGGTGTTGGCCGCGCTGGTGTTGCCGGCCTGGTCGGTCTGGCGCACGCGCACCTGGCCGGCGCTGTAGGTGCCATCGGCCAGATCGAAACTGCTGCCGCTGCCGTTGGTCCAACTGCCGCCGCCGTTCAGCGAAAACTCCCAGCTGGCGTCGGCTTCCAGACCGGACACCAGGATCGTGCCGTTGTTGGTGAGCCGGTCGCTGCTGGAGCTGCCCGTATCGGCCGCCAGGGCCAAGCCTGGAGTGGCGGCCATGGTGTCGATCGCAAAGGCAGCGAAGGTGGTGTTCACGGAGCTGGTGTTGCCCGCCAGATCGGTCTGGCGCACCTGCACCTGGCCGCGGGCATAGCTGCCATCGGCCAGCTCAAAACTGGTGCCGCTGCCACTGGTCCAACTGCTGCCGCCATTGAGCGAAAACTCCCAGCTGGCGCCGGCTTCCAGGCCGGACACCTGGATGGTGCGGTTGGCGGTGATCCGGTCGCTGCTGGAGCTGCCGGTGTCAGCGGCCAGCTTGAGCGTGGGGGCGGCGGCCAGGGTGTCGATCGTGAGGGCCGCGAAGCTGGCGTTGGCCGCGCTGGTGTTGCCGGCCCGGTCGGTCTGGCGCACCTGCACCTGGCCAGCGCCATAGCTGCCGTCGGCCAGCTCGAAGCTGCTGCCGCTGCCTTGGCTCCAGCTGCTGCCGCCATTGAGCGAGTACTGCCAGCTGGCGC
The DNA here is from genome assembly GCA_044238185.1 of Prochlorococcaceae cyanobacterium. Taxonomy (GTDB): domain Bacteria; phylum Cyanobacteriota; class Cyanobacteriia; order PCC-6307; family Cyanobiaceae; genus NIES-981. Next base: position 34,697 of record JBIIDV010000015.1, read on the forward strand.
CCTCCTCCAGCCCTGACACCGTGATCGTGCGGTTGCCGGTGATCCGGTCGATGGCGGAGCTGCCGGTGTCGGCCGCCAGGGCCAGGCCCGGTGCGGCCACCGCTGTGTCGATCGTGAAGGCCGCAAAGGCGGTGTGGGCAGGGCTGCTGTTGCCGGCCCGGTCGGTCTGGCGCACCTGCACCTGGACAACCCCATAGCTGCCGTCGGCCAGGTCGAAACTGCTGCCGCTGCCCTGGCTCCAGCTGATGCCGCCATTCAGCGACACCTGCCAGGTGGCACCCGCCTCCAGGCCCAACACCTGGATCGTGCGGTTGTTGGTGAGCCGATCGCCGGCGGAACTGCCCGTGTCGGCGGCCAGGGCCAGGCCGGGGGCGGCGGCGGCCGTGTCGATCGTGAAGGCCGCAAAGGTGGTGGTGGCGGCACTGGTGTTGCCGGCCCGGTCGGTCTGGCGCACCTGCACCTGGCCGGCCCCATAGCTGCCGTCGGCCAGGTCGAAACTGCTGCCGCTGCCGCTGGTCCAGTTGCTGCCGCCGTCCAGCGTGTACTCCCAGCTGGCGCCGGCCTCCAGGCCGGACACGATGAGCGTGCGGGTGCTGGTGACGCGATCGCTGGCGGAGCTGCCGGTGTCGGCCGCCAGGGCCAGCCCCGGGGCGGCCACCGCTGTGTCGATCGTGAAGGCCGCAAAGGTGGTGTTGGCCGCGCTGGTGTTGCCGGCCCGGTCGATCTGCCGCACCCGCACCTGGCCGGCGCTGTAGGTGCCATCGGCCAGGAGGAAGCCGCTGCCGGAGTCGGTGATCCAGGTCGCACCCCCATTGATGGAGTACTGCCAGGTGGCCCCCTCCTCCACCCCAGACACCAGGATCGCCCGGGTGCTGGTGATCCGATCGGAGCCCGAACTGCCGGTGTCGTCGCCGAGCGCCAGCTCGGGGGCGGCCACGGCGGTGTCAATCGTGAAGGCCGCCAAGGGGGCGTTGGCGGTGCTGATGTTGCCGGCCCGATCGATCTGGCGCACCTGCACCTGGCCAGCGCCGTAGCTGCCGTCGGGCACCACGACACTGCTGCCGGTGCCGTCCTGCCAGGTTTCTCCTCCATCGAGGGAGAACTGCCAGGTGGCACCGGATTCCAGGCCCGACACCAGGAGCGAGGCATTCCTGGTGATGCGATCGGTGCTGGAGCTGCCGGTGTCCGCCGCCAGGGCCAGACGGAGAGGCGCCACCAGGTTGTCCACCGTGAAGGCGGCAAAGGAGGTGTTGGCGGCACTGAGATTGCCGGCCAGGTCACGCTGGCGCACCCGCACCCGACCGGTGCTGTAGCTGCCCCGGGGCACCACGAACGAGCTGCCTGAGCCGTTGAGCCAGGTGCTGCCGCCATTGAGGGAGTACTGCCAGGTGGCACCCTGCTCCAGGCCCTCGAGTTGGATCGTGCCGTTGTTGGTGACCCGATCGGTGCTGAAGCGGCCGGTGTCGGCCGCGAGCAGCATGCGCGGCGGTGCCGCGGTGTTGTCCACCGTGAAGGCGGCGAAGCCGGTGTTGGCGGCACTGAACACGCCGGCACTGCTGCGCTGGCGCACCTGCACCTGGCCGGTGGCATAGCTGCCCCGAGGCACCACGAAGGAGGTGCTCGAACCACTGAGCCAGGTGGCGCCGCCGTTCAGGGAGTACTGCCAGGTGGCACCACTCAGAAGACCCAGAACCCGGACCGTGCCGATTCTGGTGATCCGGTCTGTGGTGGAGAGGCCGGTGTCCGAGGCCAGAGCGAGACCCGGAGTGGGGGGGACTGACACGGCGTTGCGGCGGTTCCTGAGGTGTTTTCGCGAACTCTTTGGCTTCATGCTCCCATAACCATATTTTCTCACCCGGGGAGGGGCAGCGGCTGCAGCGGCTAGCCAGCGGCGCAAGTGGCCTGGGCTCCAGCCGTGCGCCGGCCAGGCTTCACGGCGGAGGGCTGTCGCCGTACACCTTCTGCTCCACCAGGGCACTGCCACCCGCCAGGCTGATCGCCCGCTTGAGGGACGCGCGGCGGTCGTTGAGGCGGTAGATGGCGCGGGCCATGGCCACAAACGGCTCGCCGAAGCTGTCGCGGCGCTCGCAACCGCGCACGGCATCTTCCAGATCCCAGAGCTGGCCGTTTACGGCAGCCAGCTCCTTGCGCAGGTGGTCGGGCACCCGGGCGCGTAGGGGTGCCAACACGGCATCGAGCAGGGCAAGCTCCCGGGCCACCTGCAGCTGGGCCTCACCGCTGAGGTGGCGCAGCTTGAGATCCAGGATGGTGAGGCGGTCGGTGAGCTCGCCGAGGGAAACGGGGATCTGGATCAACCCCGGGGAGGGGCTGCTCACGGCCTGCGAGGGCTGCCCGACTGGTGTGCATTCGCCCATCCGCTGCGCCAGGCCCCGACAAGACGACACCACAGATTACGAAATTAAGGTAAGTTATCCGGCGAAGACCAGGCTCGAAAACCGAACGACCATGTCCTTTCCCTCGTCAATTCGCACTGTTCTGGCGAGTGCTGCGCTAAGTGGCGCAGCCCTGGTGGCGATGGGCCCCGCTCCGGTCCAGGCCGCGCCCAGCCCCCTGGCTTTCGGCTTCAGTGGCTATTACGCCCCGGAAAACTGGAACACCACGAATTTGGGCAGCGGTGGTGGTTCGGTGAACACCAGCGGCGCTCCGGCAACGATCGCGATCCTGAGCCCCAACGAGGGAGAACCTCCCATTGGCGCCGATCAAGCAGGCGCGATCTACTACACCATTCGCGCTGCCCAGGCCGGAAAGGTGAGCTTCAACTGGAGCATGGTGATCGGCGAATTTGAAGTGGCCGCCGATCAGGATCCCTTCGGAGTGCTGCTGAACGGGGTGCGCACCCAGCTGAGCGACGACATCTTCGGCAACCAGGGCGACTCCTACAGCCTGGATGTGGCCCAGGGCGACGTGTTCGGCTTCTACGCCTCCAGCTTTAACGGCCAGTTCGGCCCCAACACCACCACCGTCAGCCGGTTCACCGCGCCGGTGCCTGGCCCGCTGCCTCTGCTGGGCATTGCCGCTGCCTTCCGCGCCAGCCGCAAGCTGCGGGTGCTCACCCGGGAGACCGCCAAGCGCGGCTGATCCTGATCCGGAGCTAACGACGATCGCCAGACCTGCCCGTCAATGACGGGCAGGTTTTTTTTGCATGGGGCATGCCCCCGGCCCGTGTGGGTGATCAAGCCCGCCCAGCCCTTCCCCACTCCGCCCGACACAAGCTTCGGACACACGGACTGCGCCGGCTCTTGATCTCCTCCCCCATGCTTCAAAACAGCCTGCTGCGGGTGGATCTCACCGATGCCGAACCTCAATCCAGCTCGCCCCCGCTCAGGGCCTACGGGCAACCAGCACCATCACGGCGGGCAGCTGCCGCTCAGGCCAGAGCGAAGCAAGCCTCATCGTCGCTGAGGCGGCGCTCAAGGGCGCGCTGAGCTGGCTTGCAAGGGCATCCAGATCGGCCGGGGGCTCCGCTGCGGGAGGCGTGGGCACGCGGCCCCCCAGGCCCCAGGCAGGGCGCTGGCGCGGCCGAGGATCATCAGCTGGTCGAGCAGGGGGGGGCTCGAGGGCGGCGGCGGCATCCCAACCGGCAGTGGCGCGCGTCTGGGCATAACGCCGTCAATGCTTGACCACCACCTGGCTCAAGCCAACTGCCTGAGCTGCTGCTCAGGTCTGAACCAGGCTGTCGCCCTTTGTGTACAGCTTGTACACAATCATGGAGAAGGTTGCTGCGAGGCCCAGCAGAAGGAGCCCTCCTCAACCGGCTGATTGGCAGGCGACAAGCTGTTGTTTGTTTCAGAGCAACCCGCGCCGGATCATCCGCTGGCAGCGATCCACTCCACATCGGCAATGCCCCGGAAGTCGCTGTCCATGGTGTGCAGCCTGGCCCGGCGATCCCTGGCCGTGGCCAGGATGATGCTGTCGGCCATCGGCAACTGCTGAGCATGGCTGAGCTGGGCAGCCGCGAGCGCCAGCCGGCTGTCGAGTTCCACCACCTGGCCGCGCTGCATGGCGGCGGCCGCCTGAATGGCCTGGGCCTCGCCGTGTTCGCGCAGCACCCACTTGAACACCTCAAAGATGCTGATCGCCGGCACCACCAGGGCGGCCTCCTCCGCCATCAGCGCCAGGAAGTGGTCGGCCTGCGGCCCATCGGTGAACACCTCAATCCAGCCGGAGGAATCCACCACCACCTGCTGGAGCGTCACAGGCGATCAGCCTCGCGCTGAAAGGTGTTCGACCCACACAGAAACCCGCGCAACGCTGCGGGCGGCTGACTGGGCACCAGCTCAATCCGCCCCGGCAAGGCGATCACCTGCAGGGTCTGGCCAGGACTGAGCCCGAACTGCTCGCGCACCCGCTTGGGAATCACCACCTGAAACTTGGGGGACACGGTGGTGACATCCATCGCAAAACCGTCTTACCGATTGTTGATCGATGATAGCGTCGCAACCCAGCAACGCCGTCCCATCCATGCCCCGGCTGGTGATCGTGGAGCCGGCCTATGCGAGCACGGTGGGCCACCACGGCGAGGTGAACCGGCCGCTGCTGGCGGCACTGGCTGAGGCGGGCTGGAGCTGTGAACTGTGGGCGGATGTGGCGCTGGAGGGAGAGGCCACGGCACCCGGGCCGCTGCGGGGGGTGTTCAGCGGCTGCGGCTACGGCGACCGGCGGCAGTGGCGGGAGCTGGGCGGGGCGCTGGTGCTGGCGCGGCGGCTGGAGCAGCAGCTGGCCCTGGCCAGCGCCGGCGGCCCAGTGGTGACGGCCTGGCTGGCCCACAGCCTGCTGCCCTTCCAGCTGCTGGGGCTGGCCAGGCACCTGAACCAGTCGCCGGCGGCGGCGGTGCTGCTCAGCCTGATGTTCGCGCCGGGGGAAACCCTGGAGGGCCCGGCCGGCGACGCCCAGGCCACGGCCACGGCCCGGGTGGCCCTGGCGGCGCTGGCGCGGGCCTGCGCCCAGCAGGGCCACCGGCTCACCCTGGCCTTCCCCTCCCGGCAGGAGGAAACCCTTTACACCCCACTGCTGGATGCCACCGGCCTCAGCAGCGCCGGCGTGCATCCGGCGGTGGTGGGGGCCGGGACCACCCCCGAGCCACCAGCGGCGGAGGACGCGCCGCCGCTGGTGCTGCTGCACTGGGGCGACCAGAAGGCCGGCAAGGGCCGGGCCGAGGCGCTGGCGGGCTTGGGCTGGTTGTTCCACCAGCACAGCGCCTCGGCCCTGCCGGATGAAGAGCAAGCCCTGCTGGAGCGGGCCAGCAAGGCCGGCATTGGCTTGGTGCTGCTGGAGGGCGAGATCACCAGCGCAACGATGGGCACCTGGCTGGCCCGCTGCCCGCTTGCCCTGCTGGCCTACAACCCAGAGCGCTACGCCGAGCGCAGCAGCGGCATGCTCTGGCAGTGAGCGGCGGGCCGGGCGGCCCTGGGTCTGCCGGCGGCCGGGGTGGGGTATGGCGAAGGCTGGCTTGCCCAGGAGGCGAATGCCCTGGGGCTGGGCTGGCAACGCGCGGAGGGCGGGCAGTGGCTGGCCGCGATTGCTGCGGCAGCAGCGGCCCTGCCTGCCGGCCCCACGCTCAGCCCCTACGGCCGCCAGGTGCTCACGGAGCCTTTCGCGGCGTGGGCCACACGCATCCTGAGCAACACGGCTCCCGATCCCTAACCGGCGATCGCGCTGAGCCAAGCCGGCAATGGCTGGAAACTCCGGATCCTTGTGCAGACAGGTGGTGCCCCTCTGCTGCGCGTTCGGTGGCCTCCAGGATCTGGGCGACCCGATCGGCACCGGCTTCGTCATCGCGGAGTGTCAGCAGCGCCGAGGTGCCGAGACAGAAACGGGGCATCAAGCCTCCAAAGCGGCATCCGCGCCACGATCGGCCAGAAGGCGGTGCGTGGCGGCGCCTGCTGATACACGCCCGATCGAGGGCTACGGGTCTACATCCACCGCCAGCGTGCAACGCGCCGGGATTAGCAACCCACAAGGGGTTGAATGCGATCAATCTCCTCGGCCAGCTCAACGCTGGCCACTTCGGTGTCATGGGCAGCCTGGGCACGCAGCCAGTAGCCAGGGCTCAATCCCAGAAAGCGGCAGAGGCGCAGATCCGTGTCTGCACTGATGGCGCGCTGACCTGCAACGATCTCGCAGATCCGCGATGCAGGCACGTCAATGGCCTTTGCCAGCCGGTACTGGCTGATGCTTAGGGGCTGGAGGAACTCCTGATCGAGGAGTTCACCGGGGGTAATGGGTGTAAGGCGGTGCATGGAATCCATCAGTGGTAGTCAACGATTTCAACGGCTTCAGGGCCCGCCTCCGTCCAGACAAAACACAGGCGGAACTGGTCGTTAATGCGGATGCTGTGTTGCCCGACGCGATCAGCGCGCAGCGCTTCCAGGCGGTTCCCCGGGGGGATGCGGAGGTCATCGAGGCGTCCAGCGATGTCCAGTTGGCGGAGCTTGCGACGTGCCACTCGCTCAAAAGCCTGGAACTGGGGCACTGCCCATCCTTGGGCCAGTCGTTCGGTATTGGGGCATCGAAACGAGCGGATCATTTCGTCAGCATAGTTCCGCCACGCAGAATGATTGCAGATCGATTCCTGCTGCAGAGTCAAAGATCGCCAAACGCCTGCTCATCCGCCTGGCTGTTCCACTCGGCCAGGTTGGCCTCCACTCCTTGGAGGACCACCAGATCCAGCGGCGCCACAGCTCGCACACGCACCCACCCATCCTCCAGCTCCCAACTGAGCTGATCACCCTGCTGCAGCCGTAGTGCATCGGGCGCCGCCTTGGGCACGGTGGCCCGCCCCTTTGCTCCTTTCGGTAAGGACGCCTTACCCGGGTGATCAGCAAGTGGTGCCGGCGCCCCTGCAAGCAGCGATCGCGATCGGCTGCGGCTCACGGGGGCGGTGAACAATGAACTGTGGGCTGTTGAGGAGGCTCAGCTGTTCGGTATCGGGGCATCGAAACGAGCGAATGATGGCGCGAAGCAGAATGACCAGCGCAAGCCCAAGCTGATGCGCACTAAAGTGCGCACACTCGCGGACCTTGCTCGTGCGCACCACTCTCGAGTTACCGGATGCTGTGTTTGCGCGCCTGAAGGCCCGGGCCGCAAGCGAGCGCGTGACCCTCAAGCAGCTGCTGCACAGCTATGTGGAGCAAGGGTTGAACACCCCACCATCCGAAACCACGATGCAGCGATCGGCGGCAGGCCTGCCTCGGCTGGAGGTTCCCTTCGCCAGGGAGGCGGGGCCCCTCAGCAATGCAGCACTGTTCGATCTGCTCGACGCGTGAGCACCGCCATTGATCTGCCGGATCTGAATGTGTGGCTGGCGCTGGCGAGCGCCGATCACAGCCACCACCAGCAGGCTGTGCACTATTGGGAGCAGCAGGCAGCCGAGCGGGTGCTGTTCTGCACGGTCACGGCTCTGGGGCTGGTGCGCCTGGTGCGCCAGCCGAAACTGATGGGCACAGCCGTGATGAACGCGACAGCAGCTTCGGAGCTGCTGCAGGCGTTCTGCCGGCAGCCCGGGGTGAGCCTGGCGAGGCCGGAGCACGATGGCTTCGAGGTGTTTCACCAGCTGCTGCGCAGCAGGGACCTGCCCGCTCGTCTCTGCACCGATGCCTACCTGGCCGCCCTGGCGATGGCCAACGGCTGGCGGCTGGTGAGTTTTGATCGGGATTTCGAGCGTTTCGAGGGGCTGCAGTGGCTCCAACCCGCATAACCAGCTGGAACCAGCGGCGGCCGTCAACGGGCACGGGCAGACAGCTGCTGGTGGTGCCTCAGCGGATGGGAGTTGCACTCATTCGTGTGCGGGGGCACTGGGTTGCTCAGCGGCAGTCGCCTTGGCGTTCTGGCGGGAGCCTGAAAGACCCGATCTGTTGGCACAGCGAGCGATCCTCGCCACACCGAGGCTCAAGGGAATCACCTGAAGACATCAGGCACACAGCCTGGCTAGGCTTGCTTGATGAAGCCGTTCGCCTGGAGCCCGGAGAGGAATGCGCAGCTCATCAAGGACCGAGAGCTTTGCTTCGAGGCGGTTGTGGTCGCCATCGAAGCCGGCGAGCTCCTGGATGTGCTTGAACATGCCAATCAGGATCGGTACCCAGGCCAGCGGATCCTTGTTGTCCGAATCGACGGTGATGTGCATCTCGTTCCCTATGTGGAAGCGGACGATCACTTGTTCTTGAAAACGATCATTCCCAGCCGCAAAGCCCAGCGTGACGACGAAACCAACAACGTCACGAACCCATCCGATGGTGAAAGCGATGCCTGAAGCTCAAGCGACAGCTCCACTCGAAGCAGACGAACAGCGGCTGCTCGAGGATTTCGAGCATGATGAATTGCGCAGTGTGGCGACTCCTTCGTTGCTGGAGGAGCTGCGTGAATCCGCCAGGGGCACGGGCCAAAAGGATCAGCGCATCAATATCCGCCTCTCCAGCCGCGACCTCCAGGCCATCCGCACGCGGGCACTGCAGGCAGGCATCCCCTATCAGACCCTGATCAGCAGCATCCTGCACCAGTACGTGAGCCGCAGCCGGCTGCACCCACTGGAGTGAGTTGGTCTGGTTTGTCTGGACAGGTCCAATCGTTACCCCCTGAGGCGGCAGCGGCTGGGGCATGAAAATCCGCACTTCAATGCAGCCCAGCCCTGATGGCCTGGCGCCAGGGCTGGATCGGCGCCGAGCAGCTGGAGCGCCTGGCCTGCCCTCAGAAAGAGCGGCTATGGCGACGACCTGTTGCGGCTGCTGCAGGAACAGGACGTCACCACACAGAGGCTGATCGAGGCCGTAGGCGCCAAGGTCTTGAGATGAAAGGGATGTTCAGGTCTAGACCTGCACGCTGGCCACACTGGAGCCCAGCACCGGCTGGGGCTCGGCATCGGCAGCAAGACCCTCCAGGTGAAACGCGATGGCTGCGCGGATTTCAGCAAGCACCGCATCGCGAGACGCTCCTGTAGCCACGCAGCCCGGAAGATCGGGCACATACGCCGAAACGTTGTGGTCGGTCTCCTCAATCACCACAGCAAATGTTTGGCTCATGGCAGGGACACTCCCGATTGCTTGGCAATGCTTTTGAGGGTGCCCGGGGCGAGTTCGTCGCTGGGCCTAGCCGCAACCGTAACGCGCCCAGGCTTTTGCGGATGCTTGAACTGCCTGTGGCTCCCTCGAGTAGCCACCAGTGCCCAGCCATCAAGCTCCAATTGCTTGATCACCTCACGAACCTCGCCTGGCTGGATCCCCACGCCAACCCCACCGCCCAGCCATCACCACCACAACCATGAAAATCCTGCTCACCGGCGGCCGCCTGCTGCAGGTGGGCACCGATTTTGTGTTCAGCGGCCAGCAGGGCAGCCCCTACCGCCCCGAGCAGGGCCGCGATCCCCTCGGCGCCTATGGCCGCACCAAGGCTGCCGGAGAAGAAGCGGTGGAGCAGCTGTTCGGCACCAGCGGCCAGGCCCTCGGCGTGGTGGAAGACCAGGTGGGCTGCCCCACCAGCACCGCCACCCTGGCAGCTGCACTGGTGTGATGCCGATACTCAACCGCGAAAGAGATCGGCCATCTCCGGGCTGTTGAGCAGGCTCAGCAGTCGCTGGAGTGTGCGGCGGTTGTCTGGGGAGGGGTCGAGCTGGGAGGCACGTCGGCCTGGATCAAGTCGAGCTCGGAGTGCATCCACGGTCCACTGTGACGCCCGAGGAACAGCCAACGCGATGGCGTCACCCACGCCGCTGCCGAGACCAGTGGCATTGAGGATCCGTGAGCGCGACAAACTCCTAGGACTGGTTCCTGGCGCAAGGCGCTAATGCAGCTGTTGGAGGCGGGCTCTGGCCGTTCCCCGAGCAACCGAATCGCCAGGAGGCTCTGCTCAGCGGAGCGCTGGAGCCCCCGCAGCAGGCCATGGACGCCAAGCTGGCTGTACAGCCTGTACGGAATCCGCGAGAGGGAGGATTGCTGGAATCCCCAAGCCCATGATGCTGCAGGCTTTCAGCCCCGCTCAGGGCCTGCGAGCCACCAGCACCATCACCGCGGGCAGCTCCTGGCCGAGCACCCCGTAGCTGGGGGCGGCGATCCAGTGGATGGCAGGGTCGGCGAGGCCGGCGGTGCGGGCCTGATGGAGAAGGTCCCAGGCGGGGATCTGGTACACCAGGCTGCCCTGCTCGGGATGCACGGGGTTGCCGTGGAACTCGGGCTCCATCAGCAACTCGGCCTCGGCAGCCACGCCGGGCCTGGCACCGGGCCGGTGGCGGGCCTTCACGATCGTGTCGGGGCGGTTGTAAGCAAAGGGACAGGTGGACACGAGGAAGCCACCGGGCCGCAGGATGCGGGCGGTTTCGGCCAGGGCGGCCGGCAGGTTGTAGAGGTGCTCGAACAGCTCATTGCAGAGCACCACATCCACGCAGGCATCGGGCAGGGTGAGGGCACAGAAGTCCTGGTGGGGGAAGTGCTGGCGCTGGGGATCGGCCGGATCGGGCAGGAATTCACTGCCAAGCACGTTGGGAATGAGCCGGCGCAGCAGGGCGGCGAAGGGGGTGATCGCCTCGGGGCAGTAGAGATCCAGCTGTTCGGCGGGGGGGATCAGGCCGGCCTGAAACAGCTCCTGCAGCACCAGCAGCACGGCGCGGTGGCGGGAGAGGCAACCGTTGTGGGTGAGGGTTTCGCGGTAGTTGGCGCTGGCCAGGTGGAGGGCGCTGGCCGGAACCGGGGTGCGGCTGATCGGGTCGAGGATGCCGTTGAGGGCGATCAGGCGCAGGGCCTGCTGCACCTGGGCGGGCCACTGGTGCAGGTTGGCCTGGATGTGGGCCTGAAAACTCGGGAAATCGGCGAATACCTGGTGGTCTACGTGGGGCGCCTCGGCCAAGGGCTCGATCCGCAGGAGTGGTGAAGCAGCTGGTGCCACTGGCTCTGCGCGTTCAGGCTCATTAAAGTATCCAAAATCTGGGTCAACGACCATCACCGCCACCAACGCCCACAGCGACCCCCAGCAGCTGCAGGTGGAGGTCGCCAGCTTGAGCAGCCAGCTGGAGGAGGCGCGCGACGAGGCGGAGCTGAACCTGCTGATGCTGCAGCAGGCGCAGGAGGAGCTGGAGTTTTACTTTCTGGCCCACCAGCAGCAGGAGCAGCTGCTGCAGAGCCAACAGGAGCAGCTGCAGCGGGCCGAGGCGTTGATCCAGGCGCTGCTGGAGCGGGTGGAGCAGCAAGGCTGACCAGTGGTGAAACGGGGCTGGCGGCGGGGCCAGTGGATCGGGAGACGGCCGATCAGGCCAGGGCAAAGCGAGCCTCGTAGTCGCTGAGGCGGCGCTCGAAGGCACGGAGCTGGCCGGCGAGGGCATCCAGATCGGCCGGGGGCTCCGCTGCAGCAGGCGCGGGCACCCCGGCCCCCAGGGCCTGCAGCCGGGCCGCCGCCCGCTCCAGCAGCGCCTCGAAGCCAGCCGCCCCCTGCGCGGCTGGAGCCGCGGGCACGGGCGTGGCCTCGAGCTTGGGGTGGGGCTTGATCTGGGGCTGGGGCGCCTGCTGAGAAGACTGCTGGGGCGCCTGCTGGGATGGCTGCTGCAGCTGCTCCCGCAGGCTGCGCAGTGGCTGCCACTGGGGATCGTCGGCCAGCAGGCGCTCCAGCAGGGCCAAGGCGGCCGCCGGCTCGCCACGGTTGGCCAGGCTGCGCACCTGCAGCACCCCGGGGCCACGGCGGGCCTCCCGGCGACGCATCTCAAAGATCTCCGCCAGGGAGGCGGCGGCGGCATCGGCCTGGGCGATGCGGATCGCCTCGGCCCAGGCGTCGAGGGCGGCATCCACATCGGAGCGGGCCACGGCCTGGCGGGCGGCCACGTCGTGGAACCAGGGATTGGCGAGGGCCTCGGCGGGGGGATCGGCCAGCCAGCGGCCGCTGGCCTCCAGTTCACCGCGGGCCAGGGCCAGGTCGGCGGCGCGGATGCGGGCCAGGCCCCAGTGGGGGCGGATGCGGGCCAGCAGCTGCCAGAAGCGATTGCTGGTGGCGGGCTCGGCGGCGATCTCAGCGTCGCTCACCAGGCCCACCAGGGCATCCTCCAGGGGCGGCTGCAGCGGCGGCGCCCCAGGCAGGGCGCTGGCGCGGCCCAGGATCAGCAGCTGGTCGAGCAGGGAAGGCTCGAGGGCGCCGCGCCAATCGGCCTGCAGCTGGGGCAGCAGCTGCTGCCAGAGGGCCTGGGCATCGGGCTGGCGCCAGCTGCGGTAGCGCTCCGCCAGGGCGCGCAAGCGTTGCTGGCCGGCCGGATCGGGGGCGGAGGCCGTTGCTGGCGGCGCTGGCCAGAGCCCCCAGGGATCGGGCACCAGGGCGAGGGAGGGGGCGAGCTGGTCGGCCTCGAGGAAGGCGAGATCGGCCTGGCGCGGGTCGCCGGCCAGCAGCCAGGCAGCGGCCAGCTCCAGGGCGGCGGCGGCATCCCAGCCGGCGGCGGCCCGGGCCCGTTCGGCCTGCTGGGCGAGCGCATCAGCGCGGCCGCGGCGCCCCAGCTCCAGCAGGTCGGCAGCGGACATGGGGCACAGGGACAACGGCCAGGGCCATTGTGGCGCGGACTTCGGGCACCACCAGCGCTGCCCGTGATCGAATGCCAGGCAGGCGCTGTTCGCTGCTCTGCCGAATCAGCTCCACCAACGCCCCCCATTGCGCGCGGGGCCCCTACCCTGCCGCCAACCGCCCCCGCACTGCCCATGCCCCGGCTGGTGATCGTGGATCCGGCCTATGCGAGCACGGTGGGCCACCACGGCGAGGTGAACCGGCCGCTGCTGGCTGCGCTGGGGGCTGCGGGCTGGACGGGCGAGCTGTGGACCGACCTGGCCCTGGAGGGGGAGCCACAGCGGCCGGAAGGGGTGCGCGGTGTGTTCAGCGGCTGCGGCTACGGCGATCCCAGGGAGTGGCGTGAACTGGGCGGGGCGCTGGTGCTGGCGCGGCGGCTGGAGCAGCAGCTGGCCCTGGCGGCCAGCGGCGGCGAGCCAGTGGCGGGCTGGCTGGCCCACAGCCTGCTGCCCTTCCAGCTGCTGGGGCTGGCACGGCACCTGAGCCAGGCGCCGGCGGCGGCGGTGCTGCTCAGCCTGATGTTCGCGCCGGGGGAAACCCTGCAGGGGCCCGCGGGCGACAGCCAGGCGGTGGCCACGGCGCGGGTGGCGCTGGCGGCCCTGGCGCGGGCCTGCGCCCAGCAGGGCCACCGGCTCACGCTGGCCTTTGCCAGCGGCCAGCAGGAGGCGCTCTACGGGCCGCTGCTGGCGGCCACGGGCCTGGAGAGCGCCGGCGTGCATCCGGCGGTGGTGGGGGCGGGGGCCACACCCGAGCCGCCGCCGGCGGACGCCCAGCCCCTGGTGCTGCTGCACTGGGGCGACCAGAAAGACGGCAAGGGCCGGGAGGAGGCCCTGGCGGTGCTGCAGGCGCTGCTGCAGGAGTCCCGGCCAGCTCCGCTGCAGGGCTGGGGCTGGCTGTTTCAGCAGCACAGCGCAACCGCCCTGGCGGAGCCGGAGCGGACGCTGCTGGCGCAGGCCGAGGCCGCCGACCTGGGCCTGGTGTGGCTGCAGGGGGAGGTGGAGAGCGCGGCGATGGGCCAGTGGCTGGCGCGCTGCCCGATCGCGCTGCTGGCCTACCACCCGCAGCGCTACGCCGAGCGCAGCAGCGGCATGCTCTGGCAGTGGGCCGCCAGCCGGGTGGCGCTGCGGCAGCCGCTGGCGGCCGTGGGCCACGGCAGCGGCTGGCTGGCGGCGGAGGCGGCGGCGCTGGGGCTGGCCTGGCACAGCCCGGAGGAGGGCGCCTGGCTGGCGGCGATCGCGGCGGCCGCCGCCGAGCTACCCGCCCACACGCCCCTGAGCGCCTACGGCAGCCAGGTGCTGGGGGAAAGCTTCGGGGGCTGGTGCGTGCGGCAGCTCGCCAACCAGGGCTGAACCCACACGGTGAGCGGCTCTACGCGATGCGAATCAGCTGCAGCGGCCGGTGAGGATCGGCTCACGTTGGTGTTGGCCGAGCCGCGTTGGGCCTGATGGATTCAGCCTCCCTCTTTCACTGCAATGGAGCCTGAATCGATCCACTCCACGTCAGGAATGCCGCGGAAATCGCTGTCCATGGTGTGCAGCCTGGCCTGGTGATCCCTGGCTGTGGCCAGGATGAGGCTATCGGCCATGGGCAGCTGCCTGAACGGCCTGAGCCTCGCCGTGTTCGCGCAGCACCCACTGGAACACCTCATTCCAGCCGGAGGAATCCACCCCCACCAGCGCGCGCTTCACAGGCGATCTCCCTCGGGCTGGAAGGTGTTCTTGCCCTGCAAAAAACCACGCAAGGCGGCTGGAGACTGGCTGGGCACCAGCTCAATGCGCCCTTGCAAGGCGATCAACTGAAGGGTCCGGCCGGGGCCGATCACCATCAGGTTGGTTTGGAAACCGCAATCTGCAGCAACATGGCCTCGGCGGCGGAATTGCTGAGCGGCCCCCATCCCAAGCGAACCCCGATAGGCTGGCATGAAAGCGATGCTGGCATGAACATCTCCCGGCTGGTGGCCAAGCAGGTGGGCGTGAGTGGCCAGATCTCCCTTGGCAAGGAGTATGCCGGGCGAACGGTGCTCATCGACAGCAGCGAGCCAGGCGTGTGGGTGATCAAGACAGCTCAGACGATCCCGGATTCTGAACTCTGGCTCCACCAGCCGGACGCCTCTGCGCGGCTTGATCGGGCTGTGCTGGCCATCGCCGAACCACCAATCGCCGCTGATCTTGATGCGCTGGAGCAGCACCTGAGCGGCACGTGATTCAGCTGGATCTCAACAACCCCGAATTCCAGGCCAATCTGTTCTCGCTCGACAAACCGGAAGCCTGGGCTGTTCTCAAGACACTGAAACTTCTTCAGGCAATGACGTGGGAGCAAATACAAGCCAGCAAGGGCCTGCGTTGGGAATTGATCCAGAGCCGCCAAGGGCCACGCGGTGAGCGGCTCTACGCGATGCGAATCAGCCGCAGCTGCCGGGCCGTGGCCTGGCGCGAAGGTGCGTGGCTGCGCTTTCTATCGCTCCACCCCGATCACGATTCGGCCTATCGGTGAAGATTGGGTGATGTCGAGGCAAACCAAGGGCTCAGCAGCGCCTGAAACCTCTGACCGAGCAACACCCATCAGAACGGCCCCGCGCTTGGCTGCCAGCAGACCCACCGCAGGCGGTGCCCGATCTGGCAGCGCGCCTGTTCCAAGGCCTTGATCACAGCGCGGATCTTCACCCCAATGCACAGGACGCTGGACACAAGCAGTGTCAGCTGACTGGGCCATGGACATCCTGCTCACCGGCGGCGCCCACCCATGGCACCAGGCTCTGCGCCAGCTTCTGGAGGGCGTGGCATGACCTCAACCGCGATACAGCACAGCCAGTTCAGGGCTATGGAGCAGGGTCAGCAGTAACTGGAGTTTGCGGCGATTGTTGGCCGAGGGGTCGAGCTGGAAGGCAAGTGGGCCTTGATCAAGTCGATTTCGGAGTGCATCCAATCCAACAACGCGAGCTCTTGCTCGTTCAGCAGGTCGGCACCGCATCCAGGTCCCGAAAAGCTCCTTACACCTAAACAGCCCAGCCCGACCACGACAACGGTCATCTTGGTACACCCGTACTGAGCCGCGCCTGTGCCCCCAGCCACCCCATGCCCAACACCACCCCACCGGACGTTCCCGCCCTGCTCGCCGGCTGCTGGGCGAGTCGGGGCGCATCGCGGAGACCACGCCCTACGACCCGCGCAACTGGGCTGGTGCCAGCGCGTGCGGGAGCTGGGCGGCACCAGTCGATCACGCTGTGGTCCAAGAGTCAGCTGGTGATCCCGGCGCGGATGCGGCAGCGCCTGGGCTGAAGGCTGGCGATCGGTTGGCCTTGAGCCTGGAGGCTGATGGCCTTCGCCTGTGTCAGGCGACATCGAAAACTGAGCCAGAGGCGACACCAAAACTGAGCCACCTGGAGGCCGAGGAAGGGAGAGCAGCAACAGCAGGCCAGGGGCCAATGGTCCCGGCCGAGACGGACACGGCAATG
>JBIIDV010000062.1:0-16044 GCA_044238185.1 Prochlorococcaceae cyanobacterium
ACGGCGGGCGGCCTACCGGGCCAGCTTCGCCCTGCTCTGCTGGATCGGGGTGATCGGCCTGGGAATGCAACCGGAGGTGTGGCGCCTGAGCGACAACCCCCTCGATCCCGCCTTCTGGCAGTCGCACTTCTGGGGCGGCATGGGGCTCACCGGCCTGCTGCTGTTCGCCCTGGCTGCCCAGCCTGAGATCCAGCGGCAGCTGCGCTGGCGCCGGCTGCACCTCAGCGCCAATGCCCTGGCGGCCCTGATTTTCATCACCCAGGGCATCACCGGCCCCCGCGACCTGCTGGAGATCCCGCTCAGCTGGCAGAAGCCCACCATCTGGGGCTGCGACTTCGAGCAACGGGTGTGTCCGCCGTTTGCCCCCGCCCCTGCCCAACAGCCACCGGGCTGATGCGTCTGCCCTGGGCCGTGTTGCTGCTGGCCCTGCTGGCGGCCCGCTACCTGCACTGGCGCGTCACCGCCACCCTCAACCTGGACACGCCCCTGGCGGCAGGCCTGAGCGTGCTGCTGCTGGCGGCCGAGCTGTGGCTGCTGGCCCATGGGTTCCTGCAGCTGCTGTTCAGCCTGGCGCCCGAGCTCCCCAGCCCGGTGCAGCCGCCTGACGGCCAAGACGAACGGCAGGCCGATCCGGCCTCTTCGCCCTCCGTGGAGGTGCTCGTGCCCAGCTATGGGGAGCCCCTGGAGGTGGTGGAACGCTGCCTGCGCGGCTGCCGTGCCCTCACTTACCCCGACGTGCGCGTCTGGCTGCTGGATGACGCGGCCCGCCCGGAACTGGCAGCCCTGGCCGAGCGGCTGGGCTGCCTCTACAGCAGCCGCGAGCAGCGGCAGCACGCCAAGGCCGGCAACCTCAACCATGTGCTGCCCCAGCTGGAGGGCGAGTTGATCGCCGTGTTCGATGCCGACGTGGTGCCCGTGGGCGAGTTTCTGCTGCGCGCGGTGGCGCCGTTCCGGGATCCTGGGGTGGGCCTGGTGCAGACGCCCCAGACGTACATGAACGCCGACCCGGTGATCCGCAACCTCGGGCTGGAGCGCTGGCTGATGCCCGATGAGGAGAGCTTCTACCGCTGGATCGAGCCGGTGCGCCAACGGCTGGGGGCGGTGGTGTGCGCCGGCACGTCGTTCGTGGTGCGGCGCCAGGCCCTGCTGGCGGTGGGAGGCTTTGAAACCGGTACCCCCTCGGAGGACCTGGCCACCGGCATCCGGCTCACGGCGGCGGGCTGGCGGCTGGTGTTCCTGGCCGAGAAGCTGAGCGCCGGCCTGGCCCCCCTCACCCTGGCGGCCCTGGCCCGCCAGCGCTGCCGCTGGGCCAGCGGCACCCTGCAGACCCTGCGCACCGGCGCCAACCCACTGCTGATCCCGGGGCTGAATCCCCTGCAGCGGCTGGCCTTTCTCGAGGGCATCCTGCACTGGCTCAACGTGCTGCCCCAGCTGGTGCTGGTGCTGATGCCCCTGAGCCTGGGGGTGCTGGGCGTGGCGGCGCTGCGGGTGAGTGGGGCGGGGCTGCTCACGATGGCCCTGCCCCTGGTGCTGGCCCAGCTGCTGCTGGCGCGCTGGTTCAGCGCCCACAGCCGCACGGCCCTGATGCCGGAGCTGTACCGCTGGGTGGTGCTGGTGCCGCTGGCCTGGGCCGTACTCACCACTCTGCTGGGACGGGCCCAACCGTTCCGGGTCACCCCCAAGGAGTTGCCCAGTGGCCGCGGCAGCACTGCGGAGAAGCGGTTGTTGCTGCCCCTGGTGGGGTTGCTGAGTCTGCAGGGGGTGGCCCTGCTGAATCTGGTGCCCCTGCTGCGCGGAACGGCCCGGATCAGCCTGGCGCCCGTGTCAGCGAGCACTCTGGCGGTGGGCGTGGGCTGGGCACTGCTCAATGCCCTGCTGCTGCTGGCCGGCCTGCGCTGCTGCCGCGACCGGCCGCGGCGCAGCGCCATCCCCTGGCTGGCCTGGCGGGAGAGCGTGGATCTCAACGGCCGGCCAGCCCAGCTCAGCGCCATCAGCGAAGACGGCCTGGAGCTCCGGCTGTCGGACGCTGAAGCGCCCAACGACTGGGTACCTGGCGGCCAGGCCCTGCGGCTCCGCATGGCGGGCAGCGACTGCTGGCCCGTACGCATCGAAGCCCGCTCCGGCCCTCGCCTGGGCTGCAGCTGGGGCCCGCTCAGCGAGGGCCAGCGCAGCCGGCTGCACCAGCTGCTCTACCAGCGCAGCGGCCAGTGGCCCACCCGGCGGGCACCCGCCGAACCGCTGGCCCTGGCCGCCACGGTGCTGCGGCTGGCGCAGCCCATGCCGGCGGAGACCTGGTTTCAGCGGAGCCTCCTGCCCGTGCTGCCTCCAGCCATGGGCAAGGCCGAACTCTAGGAATTGACTGCGACGTGGCTGTCCGGCCTGCCGTGGAGCACCCGGCGGATGAAGCCATCGCAGGCCGTCACCGCCATCCCCAAGGTGTCTGCCTCGTTCAGCCCCGAACTGCGGGTGGGCTTGAGGCTGTGGTCGCCGCTGGGGATCCAGCTGAGCTGCACCTGGGCTGAGAGGGGGTACGTCTCCACCTCCTGGCGCTTGCCGAACGGATCCCGTTCCCCTTGCAGGATCAGGGTGGGCGTTTTCAAGGTGGCCAGGTGCGCGGTACGCAGCTGCAATGGCTTGCCAGGCGGATGGAAGGGATAGCCCAGGCAAAGGCAGGCGCGCACAGCGCCGGCAGCCGCCAGTTCATCCACCAGCAGGCTGGCCACCCGGCCACCCATCGACTTGCCGGCCACGATCACGGGCCGCTCGGGCTCAGCCTGCCACTCCAGGCTCACCTGGTCCCGCAGGGCCTCCTGGAGCACCGGCAGCCGGTCCGGCCCCTGGCGGCGACCGCTCTCGACCATGCGGGCCATGTAGGGGAACGAGAAACGCACCACCCGCCAGCCATGGCGGCCCAGCCCCGCAGCGATCGTCGCCATGAACGGGCTGTCGATCGGCGCACCGGCCCCGTGGGCGAGCAGCACCGTTGCGGCCGCATGCTCAGGGCCGTCGCAGAGGCGCAGCTGGGGAGCGGCAGGCAGGGACGATGGGGTCATGGGCCGATCGGAGATGAAGGTTCAGCCAGCGATGGGATCAGCCAAGCCGCGCCACCCTGATCAAAGTGAGGGCATCCTCCCCGGGAAACGGTCATGTTCCTGCGCATCCGCCACGACGACGACAGCAGCCTGGTGGAGGTGCTCGACCTGCAGCAACTGTTCGATCCCTTTGCCACCACCGTGCTGGGGCGGCTGCATGCGGGCGAGGAACTGCAGGATCCTGCTGCCCTCGGCAAGGGGGAGCTGAGCTTTCCATCGGGCGAGCCCCTGCCCCGCTGCTGGCTGGACCCGCACTACCAGACCTAGATCAGCTCAGGTGTTGTCCGCTGGCAGGCCTGGCTGAGGCTGTTCAGGGATGGACGTGACCAGCAGCTTGTCCACCCGGTTGCCATCCATGTCCACCACCTCGAAGGAGTAGCCCTGCCACTCCAGTCGGTCGGCTTCGCGGGGGATGCGCTCCAGCCGGTGCATCACAAAACCGGCCAGGGTGTGATAGCTGCCCTCCTGATCTACAGCAAAGATGTCACGATCAATCAGGTTGGTGAACGTGTCGAGATCCAGGCCGCCATCCACCAGCCAGGAGCCATCCTCCCGGGTGGTGATCAGCGGCATCTCCTGATCCTCAACAGAGGGGAGGTCTCCCACGATCCCCTCCATCAGGTTGTTGAGGGTCACCAGACCTTCCACACCGGCGAATTCATCGGTGACCAGGGCAATGTGAATCCCCGTGCGCTTGAACTGCTCGAGCACGGAGAGCGCTCGGGTGCTCTCGGCCAGAAACAGGGGCGGCTGCACCAGCTTGAGCAGATCCATCGGCTCGCCACTGATCCTGGCCGCCAGCAGATGGCGCACGTTCACCACCCCGAGACATTGATCGAGGCTGCCGTTACCCACGGGTAGCCGGGAGTGGGGACTGGCCAGGGCCTGCTGCAGGCTCTGGTCGAGGGGGTCCTCCAGATCCAGCCAGTGAATGGCCGTGCGCGGCGTCATCAGGGTCTTGATCGTGCGATCGCCGAGGCGCAGCACCCGCTGCACCATGTCGTGTTCCACCTCCTCAAACACACCGGTGTCAGCCCCCTGGCGGATCATCGCCTTGATCTCGTCCTCGGTGATGGTGGGCTCGCCGCTACCGACTACCCCCAGCAGCCCCAGGAAGGCATCGGTGGCGCTGCTCAACAGATGCACCAGGGGCGCTCCCAACCGGGAGATGGCGGCCATCAGGGGAGCCATGGCGCAGGCCAGCCGCTCGGGGTTGGCCAGGGCCAGGCGCTTGGGCACCAGCTCGCCGATCACCACCGAGAGAAAGGTGATCACGGCCACCACCAGGGCAAAGCTCAGCGCCTCGCTGTAGGCAGCCAGCGGCGCCACCCGGGCCAGCAGACCATCCAGCCGATAGGCGATGGTGGCCCCACCCACGGCGCCGGTGAGGATGCCGATCAGCGTGATGCCGATCTGCACGGTGGAGAAGAACTGGTTGGGCGCAGCTGCCAGCCGCAGCGCCACCCGCGCCGAGCGACGCCCCTGCTGGGCGAGCTGCTCCAGGCGGTGACGACGGGAGGACACGATCGCAAGTTCCGTGCCGGAGAACAGGCCATTGGCCAGGATCAACACCAGGATGATCAGGATGTCCTGGACCAAGTGAATATTGGTGATCACGATCAATGAATGATAAGTGGCTGAATCACGACACCATCAGTTGGAGCCAGTTGGAGCCAGTTGAAGCGTATCGCCGAAGCCATGCCCTGAAGAGCGTCGCCAGAAGATACATCGAAGAAGACACAATAAGAAGAAGATGCAACAACATTTCCAGCCATGATCGTCGGCGTAGCGTTGCATCCATGGCACCCTACTTCTGATCGTTGCGATTCAAGCTTGTACAGCTGAATTGAACAGCTGAATTAAAAAGCGGAATTGAACAGCTGAGCCAAACAACAGGAGTTCGCCACTCATGCCCGCTGTCTTTGCTCGCGCCATGACAGCATCTGCCAGGCAAAAAAGATGAGCACGGCCGGAGCAACCAGCACCAGGGCAATCAGGCGGAATTCATCGGAAAACCCTGGGGCGAGATTGAGCAGCAGTTGCTCTACCAGATAAGCCCCGTAGAGGAATAGCAGCAATCCCCCCTCCATGCGGGTGATCACACCACCGGTCCAGAAGATCGGCAGACAGGCCAGGGTGGTGAGCACCATGATCGGCAGATCCCGCTGGATCATCACCCCATCCACGCCCAGACCACGACCTCCTGAAACCAGGGCACAAACCCCCAGAATCAAGAGCTGGTTGAGCAGGTTGCTGCCGATCACGTTGCCGATCGCCAGATCCGCCTTGCCGCGATAGGCCGCCACCACCGAGGTGATCAACTCCGGCATCGACGTGCCCGCGGCCACGATCGTGAGACCGATCACCGTGGTGCTCACCCCAAGGGCCAGAGCCGCGGCCGTCGCGCCCTGCACGAGCAACTGGGAGCCGCCCACCAGCAACGCCAGACCGGCCGCCAGCTTCAGGGCCGCCACCTGGGGAGAGCTGGCCTCGTCCCCGTCGATCCCATCACCCTCATCCGGATGTTCGCTGGCGGTGCGCATCTCCCAGATCACATTCATCACCATGACCACCAGCAGAGCTGCCCCCGACTGCCAGGTGACCTTGCCCGTGGAGGCCATGCCCCACACCGCCATCGACACCCCCAGCAGCAGGGGCACATCCCGTCGCACCAGCCGGCTCTGCACCCGCAGGGGCAGCACCAGCGCGCTGAGGCCCAGCACCACCAGCACATTGAAGATGTTGCTGCCCACCACGTTGCTCACAGCCAGGTTGTCGGCACCGGCCAGACCCATGTTTCCCTGAATCGTGGAGATCAGGCTCACGAACAGCTCAGGGGCGCTGGTACCGAGCGAAACCACCGTGAGTCCGATCACGATCTGGGGAATTCCGAGCAGCAGCGAGAGGGCCACGGAACCGGCCACAAACAGCTCGCCGCCGCCGAACAGAAGGGCTATGCCCAGCACGATCTGAACCGCGCTCAAAACAAATGGCGACATGGCGGAGAGCAAACAGTTCCCTGATTCTGAGGGCTGGTTCACCGTCGTTTCAGCGCAGGCCCCAGCCAGGGGCCGTCGTGCCCACTGGCAGGGCCTGGGCTGCGCACCCCTCACCCGCACCGCTGCACCGTGAAGGCTGGTCACACCGTGAAGGCTGGTCAGCACGTGTCTGACGATCGATCCGCGCTCAGCTGGCAGCTGGCGCAATGACGTTGGAATGCCCCGGTTTCGGGATGCGCCCTTGGGCGTCATTACGTTCCCGTCAGGCTCCTGACTTGGGATGAACCATGCAGCTCTCGCCAGCCGAGCCGGTGTGGTCGCTCTCCAGCGCGGCGCTCTGCCGCGCCCTGCAGACCACGGCCCGGGGGCTCACTGCCGCCCAGGCCCAGGAGCGGCTGGTGCGGTTCGGAGCCAACCGGCTGCCGGCCGCCCCCCGCAGGCCCCTGATCCTGCGCCTGAGCGACCAGCTCCTGCATTTCATGGCCCTGCTGCTCTGGGTGGCGGGCGCGCTGGCCTTCGCCGCCGGCACACCCCAGCTGGGATGGGCGATCTGGGCGGTGGTGCTGATCAACGGGCTGTTTTCCTTCTGGCAGGAGTACCAGGCTGAACGCAGCCTGGAGGCCCTGCGCCGGGCCCTGCCCCAGCGGGTGCGGGTGTGGCGCGAAGGACAGCTGGGGGCGTGCGACGCGGCCGAGCTGGTGCCGGGGGATCGCATTGCCCTGGAGGAAGGGGACCAGGTGCCAGCCGATGCCCGGCTGGTTAGCGCCAGCGGGCTGAGCCTCGATCTGGCGGTGCTCACCGGTGAATCGCTGCCGGTGGCCCGCCATGCCCGCGCCATCCCCATGGGGCGGGGCGACCTGCCGATGCGGGAGCAGCCCAATCTGGTGCTGGCAGGCACCACGGTGGCCCAGGGCCGGGGCGAGGCGCTGGTGTACGCCACGGGTGCCGAGACGGAATTCGGCCACGTGGCCCGGCTCACCGCGGCCACCGAGCGGGGAATGAGCACCCTTGAGCATCAGGTGGGGCGGATTGTGCGCACGATCACCACGATTGCCCTGGTGATGGCGGGATTGAGCTTTGCCCTCAGCTGGTGGCTGGTGGGCCTGGGCCCGCTGCCGAGCCTGGTGTTCGCGGTGGGGATCCTGGTGGCCAACGTGCCCGAGGGCCTGCTGCCCACGGTGACCCTGGCCCTGGCGATCGCCGTGCAGCGCATGGTCCGGGAGCGGGCCCTGGTGCGCCGCCTCTCGGCGGTGGAGACCCTGGGCTCGGTGAGTGTGATCTGCAGCGACAAGACCGGCACCCTCACCTGCAACCGCATGGCCCTGCAGGCCACCTGGCTGCCCGACGGCGACCGCAACCTGGAGCCGCTGCTGCTGGAGGGGGCCTGCCTCTGCTCCAACGCCCACCTCGAGCGCAGCCGTGGCGACCTGCGCTGGAGCGGCGATCCCACCGAGGCGGCCCTGCTGATCGCGGCCCAGGAGCACGAGCTGGATGTCGAAAGCCTGCGCCGGCACTACCCCCGCCGCCGCGAGCTGCCCTTCGACTCCCACCGGCGGCGGATGAGCGTGGTGGTGGAGGCCGATGGCGCACAGCTGCTGTTGATCACCAAGGGGGCACCGGTGGAGGTGATCGGCCAGTGCAGCGCCGCCCGCACAGCCACGGGTGCTGAACCCCTGGATGGGGAGAGGCGGCGCCTGGCCCTGGAGGCCAACGATGCCCTGGCCCGCCGGGGCTACCGGGTGCTGGCGGTGGCCCAGCGCTTGGGCGATCGGGATCTGCTCAGCCACCGGGCCGAGGAGCTGGAGCGGGATCTGGTGCTGGTGGGGCTGGTGGCCCTCTACGACCCGCCGCGGCCGGAGGTGCCCGAAGCCATCCGCCAGTGCCATCAGGCCGGCATCCGGGTCACGATGGTGACCGGCGACTACGGCCTCACCGCCCAGGCGATCGCCCAGCAGATCGGCCTGCTCGGACCGGAGCCGACCGATCACCCATCAGGGCTGGATCCCGTGCGGGTGATCGAGGGCAGCCATCTCGATCGGCTGAGTGAGGTGCAGCTGCGCCAGTTGCTCAAATACCGGCGGCGGCTGGTGTTTGCCCGCATGGCGCCGGAGCAGAAACTGCGCCTGGTGCAGGCCTACCGCGCCCTGGGGGAGGTGGTGGCCGTGACCGGCGACGGCGTCAACGACGCCCCCGCCCTGCGGGCCGCCGACGTGGGCGTGGCCATGGGCCGGATGGGCACCGATGTGGCCCGGGAAGCCGCCGACATCGTGCTGCTCGACGACAACTTCGCCACGATCGTCACCGCGGTGCGCTACGGGCGTGGCGTGGTGGCCAACATCGGCAAGTTTCTGCCCTACGTGCTGGCCAGCAACGTGCCTGAGATGCTGCCCTTCCTGGCCATGCTCACGCTGGCCATCCCCGCAGCCCTCACGGTGCTGCAGATCCTGGCGGTGGATCTGGGCACCGATCTGCTGCCGGCCCTCGCCCTGGGCGCCGAGCCGCCGGAAGCGGGCAGCATGCGCCTGCAGCCGCGTCAGCGCCATCAACCCCTGCTCACCGGCCCACTCCTGCTGCGGGGCTACCTGGTGCTGGGGGCCGTGGAGGCGGGGCTGGCCATGGCCGCCTACCTGCTCGCCTGGAGGGCCCAGGGGGTGGGGCTGGCGGATCTGCAGGCCCTCGCTCCCGGCCTGCTGGCAGGCACGGCGGCGCCCCACTGGCAGCTGCTGCAGCGGCAGGCCTCAGCGGCCACCTTCACCACCATCGTGCTCGGCCAGGTGGGGGCGCTGATGGCCTGCCGGAGTGAGAACCAGCCCACCCTGCAGCGCATCGGCCTCCGCTGGCTGCGCCACAACCCGCTGCTGCTGCTCGGCATCGGCAGCGAACTGGCCCTCACGGCGGCCCTGGTGCTGGCGGCGCCGCTGGCGGCGGTGCTGGAGCTCGCCCCATTCCCAGCCAGCTGGCTGGGCTGGATGCTGCCAGTGCCCCTGCTGGTGGTGCTGGTGGATGACGCCCGCAAGCACCTGGGCTACCGCCCCGTCCATAGCGCGCAGCCATGACTGGCCGGGATGGGTCTGTTCAGCGGTGCTCAATCAGCGCGCTGGCGGGATAACGCACCTTCGGCAGGGTGGCGTACTTGTCGTCGGCACTGCGGTAGCCGCAGGCGCACACGACGCGCGTGCGATACGGGCTGCTCTCCAGCTCCAGGATGCGGTCGTAGTCAGCCGGCGAGAAGCCCTCGATCGGGCAGGTGTCGATGCCCAGCAGGGCGGCCGAGGTCATCAGATTGCCCAGGGCGATATAGAGCTGGTTGCTCGCCCAGCGCTCGATCTCGGCTGCCCGGGGGCCGTCGATCAGGTCCACCTGGATCATCTGCCGGTAGGTGTCGAGACTGGAGAGCTCCTGGCCGCGCGCGTTAGCCACTGCGGCCACGAAGCGGTCGGCGTCGGCCGCGCTGATCGTGCGCTGGGCCAGCAGCACCACCAGCCGGGAGCAATCGGTGATCTGGCTCTGGTTCCAGGAGTGGGGGCGCAGCTGCTGGCGCAGGGCCGGATCGTCGATCACCAGAAACTTCCAGGGCTGCAGGCCGTAGGAGGAGGGGCTGAGCACCAGGCAGTCCTCCAGGGCCTGCCAGTGATCGGCAGGGATCGAGCGGGAGGGATCGAACGTCTTGGTGGCGTAGCGCCAGCGCTGGGCGGCGAGCAGCTCCTGAACCGAAATCGGCATGGTTTGACGACACATCTGCAGCCCAGTCAACCGGATCGAGGCCGGCGAGATCGGGCGAGAATCGAGGGCTGGAGACTTGGCTGGGGGCTTGGCTGGAGGTGAACCGGTGGGAGTCAGTCAACCGACTGTCCACACGCATGGTGTAAGGTAAAGCTGATTCAACGATCACTCTTCAGCAGGTTTTCTTCCAGGCGGCGAGCTTCAAGGGTTTCACAATCCGGCATTTCTCCACTCGGCCAGCAACTTTCTTCAGGGCATTCAACGAATCGCGTTCATAAGTTCGTTCATTTCATGACCATCTACGTGGGCAACCTCTCCTTCGATGCCGAAGTGGAGGACCTTCAGCAGCTGTTCGCCGAGTATGGCTCGGTGCGTAAGTGCACCCTTCCCCTCGACCGCGAGACCGGCCGCAAGCGCGGCTTCGCCTTTGTGGAAATGGCGGAAGCCAGCGACGAGACCAAAGCCATCGATGACCTGCAGGACGTCGAGTGGATGGGTCGCATGATCCGGGTGAACAAAGCCGAGCCTCGCCCCGCCGCCTCCGGCGGTGGCGGTCGCTGGTGACTTGAGCCTGTATCATCAGCCGCCCCCTAAGGGCGGTTTTTTTATGGCCCGACAGGGGTCGCCAGCCAAGCGCGTTACACGACGTTACAATCAGATCATCAGCCCTCAGGTCCTTGGGCTGGCCGCTCTGTCCGCATCCCCTGCGGAATCCCTCCGCACTGATCTCCATGCAAGCCGACTACACCGCTGCCATTGCTGGCGTCACCGCCCTGGTGATCGTGCTCACGGCCATGACGGTGTTCGTGCTGAGCCGTCCCAGCGACCTGGCGCCACGCCCACCCCGCTGATCGCCGTCAGCGATCCCCATGCCGCCCTCGACTGGCGGCCCCATGCAACCCTTCGACCGCCTCTGCTCCCGCCAGCAGCTGAGTTTCCCCTCCAGCCTGCAGCGGAACCGCAAGAGCCAAGGGGAGTTCAGCGCGGGGCGGTGGCTCCAAGCCAGGCAGCTCGAACTGAGCTGAGCCGTCAGGTAGGGCCTCGACTCCGGTGGGCACCAGTTCCCCGCTGCGATTGGCCAGCTCCCAGGCTCCGCCCAGGCCATCGCGAATCTGCAGCGACCGCCGGTGATCGAGCCGCTGCGTCCCCGAGCGATCCGTGAGCCGCAGGCGCAGACCCCCTGGATAGGCGGGGTCAGCCTGCTCAAGCAAGGTGAGTGACCAGCTCCGGCCAGCCTGATCCCGCAGCGTCCAGCTCTGGGGAGCCTGGGCCAGGGAAGGACTTGGGGCGAGCAAGAGCATGGCTCCAGCTGCAACAAGGGCAACAGCCAGGGCCAGCAACGCCTGGGCTGCCGGCCGATGGGCGTGGTTTGCACGCCCCTTGATGAACAACAACCAGGCGGCCCTCGCCCCCCGAAGCGATGCAGATGGTCGGGACAGCTCCGGCCCCTGGTGGGTTTGATTGGAGATTCCCTGACCGATCCCCGAGGTGGCCAGTCGAGTGAACAGCCAGCCGGGCTGCGGCTGCGCAGCCGAGCAGGCCGGCCGGCTGGAGCGACACACCCTCCGGATGGTTCTCGCCATCAACGCCGCCATGTTTGTGGTGGAGCTGGCCTTGGGGATGCGGGCCGGGTCCACCGGCCTGATCGCCGACTCTCTCGACATGCTGGCTGACGCGGGGGTCTATGCCCTGAGTCTGGGGGCGGTGGGCCGCGGCAGCGGCCGCCAGCGTCGGGCCGCAGTGCTCAGCGGCCGGATGCAGATCATCCTGGCCGCATGGGTGCTGCTGGAGGTGTTGAGGCGCAGCGTGCTGGGCAGTGAGCCGATCAGCGCCCTGATGGTGGGCGTCGGCAGCCTGGCCCTGATCGCCAATCTCACCTGCCTGCTCCTGGTGAGACGGCACCGCCAGGGCGGCCTGCACATGCGCGCCTCGGTGATCTTCTCCACCAACGACACCCTGGCCAACCTGGGCGTCATCCTGGCCGGACTGCTGGTGGCCTGGAGCGGCAGCCCCATCCCCGACCTGGTGATCGGCACGGGGATCAGCCTGCTGGTGCTGAGGGGTGGGCAACGCATCCTGCGCGATGCTCGCCTGGCGGCTGCCGACCATTGATGCCCCACACCGGCGCCGCTGCAGCCAGCCGATCGACTATGCCTGGTGAAACTCCCCGCTGGCTGCCAGCCCCTGCCGATGATCCGCTCCCGCGCCGCCGTTGCCTGGGCCCCGGGTGAGCCCCTGGAGGTTACCGAGATCGATGTGGCTCCGCCTCAGGCCGGCGAGGTGCTGTTGCGGGTGGTGGCCACCGGCGTGTGCCACACCGACGCCTACACACTCTCGGGCGCCGATCCGGAAGGCCTGTTCCCAGCAGTGCTGGGCCATGAGGGCGGCGCCATCGTGGAGGAGGTGGGCTCTGGCGTCACCTCTGTTGCCGTGGGCGATCACGTGATCCCCCTCTACACGCCGGAATGCGGCTGCTGCACGTTCTGCCGCTCCGGCAAGACCAACCTCTGCCAGGCGATCCGCTCCACCCAGGGCCAGGGCCTGATGCCCGATGGCACCAGCCGCTTCTCCAAGCACGGCCGGATGCTGCACCACTACATGGGCACCTCCACCTTCTCCGAGTACACGGTGCTGCCCGAGATCGCCGTGGCCAGGATCAACAAGCAGGCTCCCCTGGAGAAGGTGTGTCTGCTGGGCTGCGGCGTGACCACCGGCATCGGCGCCGTGCGCAACACCGCCAAGGTGGAGCCGGGCAGCACCGTGGCGGTGTTTGGCCTGGGCGGCATCGGTTTGGCGGTGGTGATCGGCGCGGTGATGGCCGGGGCCTCGCGGATCATCGGCATCGATGTGAACCCTGAGAAATTCGCGATCGCCCGGCAGCTCGGCGCCACCGACTGCATCAATCCCCGCGAGTTCGACGCGCCGATTCAGCAGGTGATCATCGATCTCACCGATGGCGGCGTGGACTACTCCTTTGAGTGCATCGGCAACGTGGAGGTGATGCGTGCCGCCCTGGAAAGCTGCCACAAGGGCTGGGGCGAATCCACGATCATTGGCGTGGCCGGTGCCGGCCAGGAGATCAGCACCCGGCCCTTCCAGCTGGTGACTGGCCGGGTGTGGCGCGGCTCAGCCTTCGGCGGTGTGCGCGGCCGCAGCGAACTGCCCGGCTTCGTGGAGGAATTCCAGAAGGGGCTGATCCCCCTCGACACCTTCATCACCCACACCATGGGCCTCGATCAGATCAACCACGCCTTTGCGCTGATGCACGAGGGCAAGAGCATTCGCTCGGTGATTCACTTCTGATCACCAACCGGTTGCCAGCCAATCGTTCGCCAATCAACCGCCCTCCCCTTTCGCCCTGGAGCTCACCTGCCGCCCATGGAGCTGCTCACCGAAAACCGCTGTTTCGGCGGCCTGCACCGCCGCTACCGGGTTCGCTCCGAGGAGCTGGCGGGCGACACGGTGGTGGCCGTGTTCCTGCCGCCCGAGGCCCTGGAGGGCCTGCAGGTGCCAGCCCTGTACTGGCTTGCGGGCCTCACCTGCACGGACGAGAACTTCATGCAGAAGGCCGGCGCCCAGCGGTTGGCGGCGGAGCTCGGCCTGGCCCTAGTGGCCCCGGATACCAGCCCCCGCGGTGAGGCCGTGCCGGGCGATCCGGAGGGAAGCTGGGACTTCGGCCACGGCGCCGGCTTCTACGTGGATGCCAGCGAAGCGCCCTGGAACCGGCACTACCGCATGCACAGTTACGTGACGGCGGAGCTGCCGGCGCTGCTGGAGGCGCTGCTACCACTGGGCGAGCGACGCGGCATCAGCGGCCACTCGATGGGGGGCCACGGGGCCCTGGTGGCGGCCATGCGTCACCCTGGGCGCTATTGCTCCGTGTCGGCCTTCGCACCGATCGCCAACCCCTGCCACTGCCCCTGGGGCCAGAAGGCCTTCGGCTACCTGCTGGGCAGCGATCCCCAGACCTGGCAGCGCTGGGATGCCAGCGCTTTGCTCGCTGCCGGTCAGGGCCCGCTGGGCCCCGGCGGCCAGCTTCTGCCCGTGCTGGTGGACCAGGGCAGCGCCGATGGCTTCCTCGAAACCCAGCTCCATCCCCATGCCCTGGAGGCCGCAGCTGCGGCCAGCGGCCATCCCCTCAACCTGCGCCGCCAGGCGGGCTACGACCACAGCTACTTCTTCGTGGCCAGCTTCATCGACGACCACCTCCGCCATCACGCCGCCGCGCTGCAAGGTGCCGCCTAGCGAAGACCGGGGATCACCCCGAGGGCCTTCAAGCCCAGCGGCACGCCGATGATCTCAAGCTGCGTACATCTGTACTAATCGCCCCCCCCCCCGCAACACCGCGCTGGGGGACAGACCGAAGCACTGCTTGAAGTCACCGCTGAACTGAGACATGTGCCGGTAGCCGCAGGCCAGGGCGATCACTTTGACCGATACCCCACGACCGCCTTGCTGCAACTGAGCCATGGCCCTCTCCAACCGCTGCCGACGGATCCATTGCCGCGGCGTGCAACCCAGCCGCTCCCGAAAGGCGTACTGCAGGGCCCGGCTGCTGTAGTGACTTCTGGCCTCCAGATCGCTGAGCCGCAGAGGCTGGTCGAGATTGGCTCGGATGTAGTCAATCAACGCATCGAAGCTGCTGCTGCCAGCCCGCTCGCGAATGCGCAGCTGGTCTGGCGCTGATTCCTCCAACAGCTGCGGCTCCAGCCAGCTCACCACCAACCGCAGCAGCACGTCATCGAGGCCGAGCTGGGCGGGAAGTGCCGGATGGCAATGGGCGCACGCATCCAGATGGCGCATCAGGGCGTGCAACTGACGGGCCTGGAACACGTCAAGTTCCCGTGGGCTGAAACCGCTGAAGTGCGCGGGCCGGTCGTGCTCAGCCGCAATCGCAGCAGCAGCGCGCTGCAGATCTTCGGGCCGAAGCGCGATCACGGCCGCGCTATCGCTGCCGCTCACTGCGGCTGAGCCAGGGGGCAACAGCGCACCGCCGCCCGCGCGACAGGCCACCACGCTTGCGGGGGTTCGCACGAATCGTTCCCCTGCAAAGGAAGCCACCAGCAGAACCTGCCGCATGCGCTCATAGCGGAAATGCACCGGCGCACTCACGTAGGAGATCAACTGCTGCTGGTTGATCTGCAGCACGCCAATCTCCTGATAGAAATCGCACTCCGCAACCAGAGGCCGAAACTCCCGCAGGGCAACCACGGGCGCCATCGCAGCGCAAGCCGCTACCGGATCCTGCAACGTTTGATGTTGCAGGCTCTGCAACCCCGGCCAGAGGCGCCCCCTCGGGACATGCAGCCCGTAGGCAGCTGAACGGCGATCCCCTGGTTGATTCACGACCTTCCCCAAACAACGACAACCCGCGCAATCGCTGGCTAGGCCCTATCACCTGACGTGGCGCGAGGATGGCGGCCGCTCGGCGATAGAACGAAATTCAGCTGACGGGTTGACTGCCCTTGATTAACGCATGGGAATATAGCTCAGACCGAGCCAACGATTGCGAGAGATAAAAATTAAGACGTCGCAGCAAGTATCAGCTGCGACCAAGCGCGAGATCAAATTTTACAAACTGGGATCGCAGGACATGCGCATCCAACGACAACCAGACCCATGCAGATTGTGCATCAGATGCATGTCATGCATTAAGCCAATGGTCTGCTTGGCCAGGAGTGGTCAGCGTTCATCACGGACTGTGACCAGGTCTGAACGCCGCCGAGGGTGCTGCCTACGGTCCAAAAAGCGTCCCAAAGCGAATCCTTGCCGCCATGACCGAACTCGGCACGTGCCCTTTCAATCACGGCGCCGCGCCGATGGCGGTGGCTGGGCGCGGCCCCGCGCCGCGCGACTGGTGGCCCCAGCAGCTCAATCTGGCGATCCTGCACCAGCACAACCCGGCCGCCAATCCACTGGGGAAGGCGTTCCACTACGCCGAGGCCTTCCAGCAGCTCGACTACGCCGGCCTCAAGCGCGACCTGATCGCGCTGATGACGGATTCGCAGGACTGGTGGCCCGCCGACTGGGGCCACTACGGCGGCCTGTTCATCCGCATGGCCTGGCACAGCGCCGGCACCTACCGCACCGCCGATGGCCGCGGTGGTGGCGGCACCGGCAACCAGCGCTTTGCGCCGATCAACAGCTGGCCCGATAACGGCAACCTCGACAAGGCCCGCCGGCTGCTGTGGCCGATCAAGCAGACCTACGGCAACCAGATCTCCTGGGCC
>JBIIDV010000016.1:0-48480 GCA_044238185.1 Prochlorococcaceae cyanobacterium
GGCTATGCCAGCCTGATCGGGCTGCCGGGGGCCCGGCTCAAACTGGTGCGGCTGGCCCTGGGCCAGGAGCGGCTGGAGTTGCTGGAGGTGCAGGCCCTGGGCCCCGGCCAGCGTCCGGGCCGCCCCTTTCCCGCAGACAGCCGCAGCAACGACCTCTGGTTCCAGCACATCTGCATCGTGGTGCGGGATCTGGAGCAGGCCAGCGCCCCGGCGCGTGAGGCGATCGGCAGTGGAGCGCTGCAGGCCATCTCCTCAGCCCCCCAGCGCCTGCCGGAGTGGAACGCCGGGGCCGCCGGGATCGAGGCCTTCAAGCTGCACAGCCCTGAGGGGCACTGCCTGGAGCTGCTGGCCTTCCCCGCAGACAAGGGCGATGCCCGCTGGCACGGCCTGGATGGCGGAGCCACCCCGGGGCCAGCCGGCCCTGGGGGAGCCGGCATTTTCCTGGGCATCGACCACAGCGCCATCGGCGTGGCCGACACGGAGCGCAGCTGCCGCTTCTACAACCAGCTCCTGGGTCTGCGCCTGGGTGGCGACGGCATCAACGAGGGCCCCGAGCAGGACGGGCTGGATGGGCTGGCCGACACCCGGGTGCGCATCACCGGCCACCGCTGCCCCAGCGGCGCCGGCATCGAGTGCCTCGAATACCGCACTCCGGAAGGGGGCCGGCCGATGCCGGCCGATCTGGCCCCCCAGGACCGCGCCCACGGCCAGCTGCGCCTGGTGGTGGGCCGCGAGCCCGACCAGCTGGTGGCGATCGCCGCAACTGCTGAGCAGTACGGCGGCCGGCTGCACAGCCCAGGAGTGGTGACGCTGGCGGCGGCGGAAGCCGGGGAGCTGGGGTTCACGGCGGGGCTGCAGCTGAGCGATCCCGACGGCCACCGGCTGCAGCTGGTGGTGCGCTGAGGGGCTGGCCGCCCTCCGCCTGGTGCAGAAGGGCGGCGCATTGGTGGCCGTTCCAGCCCTCGCCGCGCAAGCGGGCGACGAGGGCATCACTCACACCGGCCACCAGCAACAGGACCGGCAGCATCTGGAGGTCCCCCTGCAGCGTGAACACAAATGCGGCGCAGAACAGGGGGGTTCCCTGGGCGCCGGCAAACAGGGCCACCGCACCCACAGCCGCCAGCTGGCCCAGCTGGGCGGACGACAGGCCGATCTCTCCGGGCAGCAGGGAGGTGAACAGGGCCCCCATGGTCATGCTGTCGTGCATCAGGCCCCCGGGCGCCCCGGCAGCCAGGCTCACGAGGCTTGCCAAAGTGCGCCACAGCAGGGTGAGGGGCGGCCCGCCGCTCCCCCCCGCGAGGGAGGCTGCCAGCGAGAGCGAACCGTCGTTGAGGCTGAGCCCCCCGCTCACCACCGCCAGGCCAGTGAACGCCAGGGCCAACAGCACGGCCCCCAGCAACCGCCGGCGCCCCATCAGCCGCTGCACCAACGCCGCCGCCGGAATCAGCAGGCGCACCAGCAGGGCGCCCAGGGCCGCGCCCGCCAGGGTGAACAGCACCGCCCAGCCCCAGAGAGGGGCAGCCAGCGCACCGAACTGCAAGCCCACCAACCGGGCCGGCTGCCCCAGCGAAGTGCTCAGCAGAGCCCCCGCACCAGACACCATCAGCATCGGCCCCAGCAGGCCCACGCCACTGCGGCGACCCACCTCCTCGAGGGCATAGGTGACGGCCAGCAGGGGCGAGCGGAAGGCCACCCCCAGACCGGCGGCCCCACCGATCACGGCCACGGCAGCCAGGGGCAGCTGCGCCAGGGGCCGGAAGCGGGGCCAGCGCCGCCGGATCGCCAGAAAGGCACTGGCACCGATCGCCACCGAAGGCGACTCCACTCCCACGGCCAGGCCGCCGGTGTGGGTGAGCAGCATCAGGGGCAGGCGCTGCAGCTGGCTGCGCAGGCTGAGCTTCGCCAGCCAGCTGGCTTCAGCGGCTGCGGGCACCGACTGCTGCGCGCGATCGAGGGCCAGCAGGGGTGCCACCCCGCCACCCCGGCCAGCGGCCAGGGGCCCCCAGGCCAACCAGAACAGCAGCGCGCTGGCCCCGAACACCAGCAACGCAGCCAGAGCTGGATGCACCGCAGCTTCCGCGCCGTCCAGCCCCGCCAGGGACCAGCCCCAGCGCTGCAGGCGGAAGCCCAGCTCGGACAGCGCCTGGTAGGGCCACTCCACCAGGGCCAACACCAGGCCCAGCAACAACCAGATCAGCACAACCAGAAGAGTGCCCATCAGCCAGCACCCTCCACACGCACCACCAGCACCACCACAGAGCGGGGCTGCGCGCAGTAGGCGGGCTCCGGCAGAGCAGGGGCCTCGCTCCAGGCCACGATGTCGTCGGGAGAGGGCAGGGCGGTGTCGATCCAACGGTGCCAGCGGCCATCCGTCAGGCCGGTGGGCGGCAGGCTGAAGCGCAGGGGCTGCCACCAGGCATTCACCATCAGGTGCAGGCGAAAGCGGTGCTCAACACTGGTGTAGCTGAGGGCCAGGGAGTGGGAGTCGGGGCCCCAGTCGGGCTGAAAGGGCTCCACCCCGTGCCACTCCAGCGCACAGCGCTGCAGCAAAGCGGCCAAGGAGAGGTTGTCGCGATCCACCACCACGTCCCGCCGCTGGCGAAACGCGATCAGCTCCCGGGTGAAGCGCAGCAGATCGGCCTGCCGCTCCACCTCCCCCCAGGGGAACCAGCTGGTGGGGTTGTCCTGGCAGTAGGCGTTGTTGTTGCCCCGCTGGCTGCGGCCCACCTCATCGCCCATCGCCAGCATCGGCGTGCCCGCCGCCAGCAGCAGCAGGGCGAGGGCATTGCGCAGTTGCCGGCCCCGCAGAGCAAGCACCTGCGGATCCTGGCTGGGGCCCTCCGCCCCGCAGTTCCAGCTGGTGTTGTCGTCGGAGCCGTCCCGGTTGGCCTCGCCGTTGGCCTCGTTGTGTTTGGCGTTGTAGCTCACCCAGTCGGCCAGGGTGAAGCCGTCGTGGCAGGTGATGAAGTTCACGCTCACCTCCGCCTCCCGGTCGCGGTGTCCATACACATCCGGGCTGCCGATCAGGCGCTGGGCCGCCGCCCAGGCAGAGCCGCCATCCCCCTTGAGGAAGTGGCGCAGGTCATCGCGGAAGCGGCCGTTCCACTCCTGCCAGCGCTCCCCCACGACAGTGCCCACTTCATAGAGGCCAGCGGCATCCCAGGCCTCGGCGATCAGCTTGGTGCCCGCCAGCACCGGGTCGCTGTCGAGATCGAGCAGGATCGGCGGTCGGGGCTCAGGGTTGCCGCTCTCATCGCGGGAGAGCACGGCGGCCAGGTCAAAGCGAAACCCATCCACGTGCATGTGCTGAACCCAGTGGCGCAGGCTGTGGCGGATCAGGCGGCGCACCACCGGATTGTTGGCGTTGAAGGTGTTGCCGCAGCCCGTCACGTCCAGGTCGCGCAGGCCGCCGTTGCCATCGCTCTGCAGCAGGTAGTAGTCGTGGGGGGCCAGCCCCCGGTAAGAGAGGGTGGGTCCCGGCGCTGGGCCAGCCAGGGGCCCCTCGGCGGTGTGGTTGAACACCACATCCAGGATCACCTCGATGCCGACGCGGTGCAAGGCCTTCACCAGGTCACGGAACTCGTCGAGGGGGGCCAGGGGGTCGCCGCCGCTGGCATAGCCCGGGTGGGGGGCCAGCACGCTGATGGGCTGGTAACCCCAGTAGTTGCTCAGCCCCGCCGGCGCAGCCTGAGAGTCGAAGGCAAACACCGGCAACAGCTCCACCGCGGTGATGCCCAGCTGCTGCAGGTAGGGAATCTTCTCGATCAGGCCCCCATAGGTGCCGGCCCGCTGCGCAGCCACGCCGGAACTGGCATCGGCCGTGAAGCCGCGCACGTGCAGCTCGTAGATCACCGTCTCCCGGGCGGGCCGGCGCAAGGGACGGTCACCGTCCCAGTCGTAACAGCTGAGGTCGGCCACCACACTCTTCATCGCCGCGGCCCAGCCGCGCCCCCCCTCAGCAGGGTCACCCTCACGCCACTGCCCCCGCTGCCTGCAGTAGCCCGGCGGCACGGCCACCGCCAGGGCATAGGGGTCGAGCAGCAGGCAATCCGGATCAGCGGGCAGGCGGTAGCCGTAGAGCTGGCCGGGGCCCAGCCCCGCCAGCCAGCCATGCCAATAGGAACCACTGCAGTGCTGTTCGCCAGCGAAGGCAATCACCGCCGCCGGCTCGGGATCGTCGAGCGCGTCGAACAGACACAGCTCCACACGCCCGCATTGGCGGGCATGGATGCTGAAGTTCACCCCACCCTGCTGCAGGGTTGCCCCGAGCGGCGCGCTGCTGCCGGCGGCAAGCGCCAGGGGAGGATCGGTCACGGCCGGCCATGCGGTGTGGAGTCACCCGCCAATGGTGGCCAGGGCGAAGCACGCTGCCTACGTTGCGGGGCAGATCAGCTTGGGATCGATGGACATAACGGTGGTGGAGCTGCTGATACCGGCAGCTCCTTCAGTCGCCGCCCAGGGGGCCCTGCTGCTGCTACGCCTGTTCATGGGGGTGTGCTTCATCCGCCATGGCTGGCCCAAGCTGCGCAACCTGGACACCTGGGCCCGATCCCTGAAGACGCCGAAATGGCTTTGCTTCCTCTCCGCCGCCTCGATGTTCGGGGCGGGCATCGCCCTGCTGCCCGGCCTGTTCACCCCCCTCGCCGCCCTGGCCATCCTGGTGTCGATGGCCTACGCGATGGTGCTGGAGATTCGCAGCGGCTTTCCCTTCATCGCTCCCGACCCTTACCAGATCCCGGCCGGCGACTACGCCGGGCCGATGGGGGTGGCGGACCCGCCCAGCTGGGAAAAGGCGGCCATGTACGTGGTGATGTGTGTGGTGCTGATCTTCTGCGGCGGCGGCCTGTTCTCGCTCGACAACCTGCTGATCGCCGAGCTGCTCGACCTGTCCCTCGACTGAGAAGCTGATCTCACTCGCAGATGGGCGTGGCTGAACTGGAAGAGGCACTGGCCACGCTCGGACACTGGCTACTACAGCTCGATCGCGGCTTCGAGATCCTGTTGATGATGGGGCTGTCCATGTCGCTGGCCCATCTGTTCTCCCTGGTGGCCAACCAGCTCACGCCGCGGCAAATCGTGGTGCAGCTGCTGCTCGATGGCCTGGTGCTGGCGGTGGCCCTGCTGCTGGCCACCCTGGTGGACATGGTGCTGCTGGCCCTGGTGGTGGAGGGGCCATTGCAGCCCTGGGCACTGTTCGAGAGCCTGGGGGCCGCCCTGCTGCCCGGCGTGTTCTACGTGCTGGTGGCGGCCCCCTACGTGAGCGACCTGATCGCCGTGACGATCTGGGTGCTGATCCACCTGAACGTGGTGGCCGTGCTCCAGGCCCGCTTCGCTCTGCCGGCGGGCCAGGCCCTGGCCCTGGCCACCCCCGGCTATGCCCTGGCCCTGCTGCTGGTGAGCGCCCTCTTCTACCAGGGCTGGCAGCGGGGCTACCGGCGGCTCGCCGACACCCTCGGGCGATGAACAGGCGGGCAGCGCGCTTCTTTGCCCTGGGGAGGCGTTGGCTGCGGATCAGCCTCGGCGGCTGCCTGCTGGCGAGCGGGGTGGTGGTGATCGGCGCCCTGCTCCATGGCGGCCTGGAACGGTTCGGCCTGGGCCGCACCAGCGACCTCCAGGAGCTGGCCATCCTGCTGGCCTGGCTGGTGGGCCTGCTGGTGCCGATCGCGGGCATCTACTCGGTGGCAGGCCAGTACGCCTTCTGGAACGGTTGGCTGGGCGAACTGCCCGATCCAGCCCAGGTGTTCGCCCGAGCCGATCAGCAGCAGGCGGCCACCGCCGATCCGGCCCCGCCGGCCGATCGCTTTGTGGTGTATCTCGATGGCATCCACCAGAGCGAGCAGGAGCACCCGCCGCGGGTGGCGGCACTGCTGGCGGAGCTGGCGGGCCAGCTACCGGCCGGCAGCGTGCTGATCGAGGGGGTGCAGACCTACACGATCAGTCCGGCTGAACTGGCTGCCGATGCCGGCAGTCGCTGGTTCTGGCGGCGCCTGTTCGCCCTGCAGGAGAGCCACCCCAGCCGGCTGGTGAACGGCATCTGCGGGGCCCTGGTGCAGGCCAACAACGTGATCAAGGTGGGGATCTCAGCCGACCGCCGCTACGGGCCGATCCTCAACTATGAACTGGCCCTGAAGGTGGTGCAGCGGCTGGTGGCAGCCGGTCTGCGCCAGGGCAGCGGCCAGCGGATCGTGCTGCTGGGCTACAGCGGCGGCGGCGAGATGGCCATGGGCATGGCCGATGTGCTCCACGTGCTTTGCCGCTGCCCGGTGCAGATCCTCACCTGCTGCGGCGTGTTCAGTGGGAACCAACGGCTCGACCAGGTGGCCGGCATCGCCATGGTGGTGGGCAGCCGCGACCCCGTGGCCGCCCTGGGGCCCCTGCTGTTTCCCGGCCGCTCCCGCCTGCTGCCCCTCTCCAACTGGAACAAGGCCAGCTTCGCTGGGCGCGTGAGCCGGGAGGTGGTGGCCGGCATGGGCCACAACGGCCGCAACGGCCCCTTCTCCCCGCAACACCGCAGCACCGTGGTGGCCCTGATCCTGCGCCAGCTGGCCTGGATGGATCAGGCCAGCTAGCTAACGGCCGAACCGCTCGCGCAGGTGCTCACCCACCCGCAGGGCATTGGCGATGGCGGTGAGCGAGGGATTCACCGCGCCGATGGTGGGCATGAAGCTGGTGTCCACCACGTAGAGATTGTCGAGCTCGTGGGCCTTGCAATTGAGGTCGAGCACTGAGCTGGCGGGGTCGCTGCCGAAGCGGCAGGTGCCCGCCTGGTGAGCCACCGCCGCGATGCCCATGGGGTTCTTCACGTAGATCTGCCGCTCCACCAGGTGGTTGCGCAGATAGAGCCGATCGAGCATGCCGGTGAGGCGGCCCACCAACCGCTGCGATGCCGTCTGGTTATTCGGGGTGTAGTTCAGGTGAATCTGACCCTGGTCATCCACCGTCACCCGATTGTCGTGATCGGGCAGATCCTCGGAGGAGATCCAGAAATCGAGAGCATGTTCGGCGATCTTGTCCATCGACCAGCCCGGCATCAGAAAGGTTTCCAGCGGCGCATAGCCCTTCATGATCGTGCCGTTGGTCTTGCCGGTCATCTGGATGTTGCCCATCGGGTAGGCGAAGTCGGCATCCCCCAGGTACCAGTCGTTGAGCGACACCGTTTTCTGAAACACGGTGGTATTGGGCTCATGGGCCAGGGCCACCATCGCCTTGCTGTTGTGGAACATGTAATTGCGGCCCACCTGGTCGGAGCCATTGGCCAGGCCGCGGGGGTGCTGGTCGTTGGCCGACATCAACAGCAAGCGGGTGCTGTTGGCGGCACCGCAGCTCACCACCACCACATCACCACTCACCTGCAGGGTTTCGCCATCGCGCTGCAGCTCCACCGCCTTGATGCTG
The DNA here is from genome assembly GCA_044238185.1 of Prochlorococcaceae cyanobacterium. Classification (GTDB taxonomy): domain Bacteria; phylum Cyanobacteriota; class Cyanobacteriia; order PCC-6307; family Cyanobiaceae; genus NIES-981. The sequence goes on from JBIIDV010000016.1 coordinate 7,396, forward strand.
CGGCCACTGGCATCGGTGTGCAGCCGCCGCACCTCGGCGCGGGTGAGCAGCGACACGTTGGCGCTGGCCAGGGCCGGACGCATGCCCAGCACGTCGGCATCACTCTTGGCATGCACCAGGCAGGGAAAGCCGTCGCAGCAATTGCAGCGGCGGCAGCGGCTGAAGGCCATGTTGGCCTCATCCAGCAGCACGCCGGTGGGGGCGTGGAAGGGATGCAGACCAGCAGCCCGCAGATCATCCACCAGCTTCTGCATGCGCGGCTCATGGGCCACCGGCGGGTGGGGGTAAGGACCACTGCAAGGCGGCTCGGTGGGGTCCTCGCCCCGCTGGCCGTGCACGTGATACATCTCCTCAGCCCGCTGATACCAGGGCTCGAAATCGCTGTAACGCAGAGGCCAGGCCGGCGAGATGCCGTCGTGGTGCACCAGCTCCTCAAAATCCTGCTGGCGCAGCCGAAAGTGGGCCGCCCCGTACATCTTGGTGGCACCGCCCACGAAGTAATGGCTGCCCGGTTGGAAGGGCTTGCCGTGTTTATCAAACCAGGTGTCTTTGGATTGGTAACGCCCCTTCTGAAACACCTCCTCGGCATCCCAGTTCTGGGGCTCCTGCGGCAGCCAGTCGCCCCGCTCAAGCACCAGGATCTTCAGGCCGGTGGGGGCCAGGGTGCGCGCCAGAGTGCCGCCACCAGCGCCACTGCCGATGATCACCAGATCGAAGTGATCGCCATGGCTCACCTGCAGCTGCGCTGCACTGGCCAACGGCGACGAATGCACACCGGTAAGAGAAGCCAGGAAAGGGGCCTGGGTCATCGGAGCGGGAGCGAAGAATAATCCGTTCCAGCAGTCGACATCCTGAACAGGGACGTCAACCGCTGGGATAACGGCTGAGTTGGTTGATCATCTTGGCCACCAATGCCGTCCAGCCGGTCTGGTGAGAAGCTCCAATCCCCTGACCGGTGTCGCCATGAAAATACTCGTTGAAGAGGATCAGATCCCGCCAATGCGGATCGTTCTGAAACAGCTCCACATCGCCATTGAAGGCCCGCCGGCCTGAGGAATCGCGTCGGAAGATGGTCACCAGGCGCTTCTGCAGCTGCAGCGACGCCTCCCACAGGTTGATCCAGTTACCAGAGCCGGTGGGGAACTCCACCTGAAAGCTGTCGCCGTAGTAGTGGGCGTACTTCTGCAGTGCCTCGATCAGCAGGAAGTTGAGCGGCATCCACACCGGACCGCGCCAGTTGGAGTTGCCCCCGAACATCGCCACGGGGCTGTCGGCCGGGCTGTAGGCGAGTACTTCGCTGTCAGCCCCCTCGGTATAGCGATAGGGATTGGCCTCATACACCTTCGAAAGGGCTCGAATGCCGTAGGGGGAGAGAAACTCCTCCTCATCGAACAGCCGCTCGCAGATGCGCCGCAATCGCTCTTCCGGCACCAGGGTGAACAGCAGGCGATCGTTGTGCCAGCGCCCCAGGTTGGCGGCCAGCCAGGTGGGCGTGGTGCGCTCGTGCACAAACCAGGCCATGCTCCGAAGCACATCCAGCACCGGCAGGCGACCCACGGTTTCCACGTCGTAGCTGGCCACCGCCAGCAGCGGCACTAGGCCCGATACCGAGCGAGTGCGCAGGTAGTCAGTGCTGCCGTCGGGCCGCTTGATCACGTCGTAATAGAAACCATCCTGCTCATCCCAGTTCAGATAGCTCCGCTCCGACTGGGCATTGAGGGTGAGGGCAAGCTGCACGAAGTCGAGCACAAAGCGCTCACACAGATCGGCGTATTCGGGCTCCTCCCGGCTGAGCTCCACGGCGATGTTGAGCAGGTTGAGGCTGAGCGAAGCCATCCAGGCCGTGCCATCGCACTGCTCGATCCGGCTGCCATCGGCGAGGGGGAAACGCCGGTCGAACACAGCGATGTTGTCGAGCCCCAGGAAGCCCCCCTCGAACACATTGTCGCCGGAGCGATCGTTGCGGTTCGCCCACCAGCCGTATTCCAGGGTGAGCTTGCGCAGGGCAGCCCGCAGGAAAGCAAGATCGCCGCTGCTCTCGCTCTGGCGCCTCTCAATCTGGAAGATGCGCATCACCGCCCAGGCGCCGATCGGCGGATTTGGGTCGGAGAGGGCCCATTCGTAGGCGGGAGTCTGGGCGTTGGGCGCCGTGAAGTGGGGTGAGCGCAGCACCATCGCCTGCTGCTTGGCGGTGGCCGGATCCACGATCGTGAGGGCCATCGCCTGGAACATCAGATCCCACTGGCAGAAATAGGGGTATTCCCAGCCGTCCGGCATCGAGATCACATGGTGGGCATGCAACCGGCGCCACTGGGCCGTCTCGGTGTTCAGCCGCTCCGGGGGCGGCGGCGGCTGGGTGGGATCGCCGTCCAACCAGCGCAGCACGCTCCAGCCGTAGTACTTCTTGCACCACAGGAGGCCGGCAATAGCACTGTTGTGGATCAGGCGATCCTCCGCCCCCAGCCCGGGCACGCACTGCTCCATGTAGGCCTGCCACTCCTGTTCGCGGGCCTCAACCAGGGCGGCGAAATCAGCACCAAACGCCCCTGCTGCCCCCCCGTCCTGGGCGGGTGCAACCTCACGCAGGCGCAGTTGCACGGTCCACTCCTCGCCCGGCAGGAGGGTGTGCTGCAGCAGGGGGGCAGCCTTGGTGCCCTCGGGGGCTGGATTCACGGCTCCCGCTTCGCCGTCGATCAGCCAGCGGTGGAAGCCGTCCTTCTGAAACGGGGTGGGGTTGGGCTGGCCGTAAAGCCGCTGCTGGTTGGTCTCGTTGTCGGTGAACAGCCAACGCGGCGACGGCCCCGCGGCCTGCGGGTCGAGCAGCAGCTCATAGGCCGGCAGCTCCCCTCGCGCCGGGCTGACCAGGCGGTCAGCCTGCAACCGCAGTGGCTCGCGGAATTCATCGGGATAGCCCCAGCTCCAGGTGTTGCGCAGCCAGAGGGTGGGCAACAGGGTGAGCGGGGCGGGATCGGGCCCACGGTTGATGGCCCGGATGCGGATCAGCAGATCGGTGGCTGAGGCCTTGGCGTAGTCGATGAACACATCGAAGTAGCGGCTCTCGTTGAAGATGCCGGTGTCCACCAGCTCGTATTCCGGCTGGTCGCGACCACGTCGGCCGTTCTCCGCCACTAGGTGCTCATAGGGGAAGCGGCCCTGCGGGTATTTGTAGAGCCCCCGCATGAAGCTGTGGGTGGGGGTGTTGGCGAGATGGAAGAAGTAGTCCTTGAGGTCCTCGCCGTGGTTGCCCTCAGGATTGCCCAGGCCAAAGGGACGCTCCTTGAGAATCGGATCCTGGCCATTCCATAGGGCCAGCGAAAAACAGAGGCGGCATTGCTCGTCACAGACCCCCAGCAGACCGTCTTCCCCCCAGCGATACACCCGCGAGCGGGCCTGGTCATGGGGAAAGGAGCGCCAGGCATCGCCATCGGCGGAATAGTCCTCGCGCACCGTGCCCCACTGGCGCTCCGGCAGATAGCTCCCCCACAAACTCCAGGGGGCCTGACCACAGTCGCGCTCGGCGATGCGGCGGGCTTCGGAGGTGACCTCAGCCGGGCCGCTGGTCATCGCAGAGTGGCCCGCAGGTGCTCGCCGACCCGCAGGGCATTGGCGATCACCGTGAGGCCCGGACCCACCGCCGGGCAGCTGGGGAACACGCTGGCATCGGCGATCCAGAGGTTGAGCAGCTCATGGCAGCGGCCCTGGAGATCCACCACCGAACTGGCGGGGTCGCTGCCCATCCGGCAGGTGCCGCAGGCGAAGCCCATCACGCTCAGCGGCGCCTCCCCGCGGGGGTAGATCGGAGCCCGCTGCACCACCTGGGTGAGCGGGTCGGCCTCGGTTTTCTGGATGGTGTCGAGCCAGCGGTACACGAGCCGGTCGTGGGCCTCACGGTTGTTGGCGATGTAGGCCACGTCGATGCGGTCACCCCGCACCGTGACACGGTTTTCAGGATCGGGCAGCACGGCGCTCATCGCCCACCAGGTGATCGAGCGGTCGGCCAGCCACTCCAGGGCCCCGTCGGGCAGCAGGCGACTCACTAGCGAGAGCAGCGGCGGTGACTCGGCGAACAGAGGGTCCTGGAGCACGCCGCCACCGTTGCGGATCGAGCCCAGGGCGTAATCGACATTCTTGTCGCCCCAGTAGTAGTCGGTCAGACCCAGGGCCGGTGCGTAGCGCCCTGAGTTGGGGGCACTGGCCCGTTGCAGAATTGCCGTGAGCTGGGGCTTCATCAGGTTGCGGCCCACCTGGCCCGAGCCATTGGCCAGGCCGGAGCGCAGCAGAATCGCAGCGCTGTTGATGGCGCCGGCCGCCAGCACCACCTGCTGGCCCTGGAACAGCCAGCGGGCGTCGCCGATGCGCGCCTCCACCCCCTTCACCTCCCGGCCGGACGCGTCCACGTGCAGGGCCTCCACCACAGCGCCACAGCGCAGCACCGCTGGGATGGCGCCATGGTTCACCGGGGCCAGGGCCCTGTCCACACCAAACAGCTCGGCGTCGCCCGTTGGGTCGTCCGCGCTCTCACTCCAGCTCAGGGGCAGGCTGTAGGGGTGCACGCTCTGGCGCAGCAGGTCGGCCCGCAGCTCCTCCAGCGCCGGCTCCGCCGGCCGGGGGGCGTGGGGATAAGCACCCGTGCGAGGCGGCGCGGTGGGGTCCTCACCGGCCACCCCATGCACCCGGTAGAGGGACTCAGCCATCTCGTACCAGGGGGCCAGATCGCCATAGCGCAGCTGCCAGTCGGGGGAGCGGCCCTCCTGCATCGCCACCCCCTCGAATTCCGCCTCCCGCAGCCGCTCCAGCACCGCCGCCCAGATCTTGGTGTTGCCGCCGCGGGCATACACCATCTGGGGGTTGAAGGGATCGCCGTCGCTGCCGAACCAGGGCTGCTCGGGGTGGTAGCGCTGCGTGCGGAACAGGTCGATATCGGCCACGTTCTGCTCCAGCAGCGGCAACCGGTGGCCTCGCTCCAGCACCAGCACCCGCCGGCCCGCCTCGGCCAATTCAGCCGCCAGGGTGCCGCCGGCAGCACCGCTGCCGATCACCACCACGTCATAGAGCGTGTCGTCGATGATCATGAGCGTTGCCACACATAGATCAGCACAAACAGGATGATCCAGATCACATCCACGAAGTGCCAGAACAGCGACACCATCGTCACGCCCGCATCGCCGTTGTCGTAATTGCCGGGCCGGAAAGAGCGGATCAGCATCAATCCCATCAGCAGCACGCCGGTGATCACGTGCAGGCCATGGAATCCGGTGAGCAGAAAGAAACTGCCCCCGTAGATACCACTCTGCAGGGAAAAGGGCAGACCGGCCCACTCCACCGCCTGACCGAATACGAAATAGGCCCCCATCGCCATCGTGAGCCCCCACAGGGCCCGAAACGCCCAGAGGTTGTGACGGCGCAGGGCCCGCTCGGCGAAATAGGCCACGAAGCTGCTGCTCACCAGGATCACGGTGTTGATCAGCGGCTCGCGCACCTCCAACCCCTCCACCCCCTCAGGCAGCCACACCGGTGAGGAACTCTTCAGCACGGCATAGCCAGCGAAGAAGGCCAGAAAGATGATGCTTTCCGACAGCAGAAAGATCACCATGCCCGTGAGATTGTGGCCGCCATGGGCGTGGCCGGGCTCCGCGGGCGCGGGGGTGGAGCTGATCACAGGTGACGTGCTCATCGGATCAGGCCTCCTGGGCGCGGGCGATGTAGTGGGCCTCGTTCTCCACCAGCGGGCGGTCGAGGCCGTAGCCATAGGGGCCACTGATCACGGTGGGAACATCGTCTTCGAAGTTCTCCGCCGGCGGCGGCGAGGGCAGCAGCCACTCCAGGCCGATCGCCTGCCAGGGATTGGCCGGCGCCTTGGGGCCCCGGGCCCAGGAGCTCACCATGTTGAGGATGAAGGGAATGGTGGCCACCCCCACCAGAAAGGCACCGAGGCTGGCCAGCACGTTGGCCAGGGCGAATTCAGGGTCGTAGGAGGCCACCCGACGGGGCATGCCCATCAGACCGGCCCAGTGCATCGGCAGGAAGTTGAGAGCGCTGCCCACAAAGGTGAGAGCGAAGTGCAGCTTGCCCAGGCCCTCGTAGTACATCCGCCCGGTGAACTTGGGGAACCAGTGATACACCCCGGCAAACACCCCGAAGGTGATGGTGTTGAAGATCACATAGTGGAAGTGGCCCACCACGAAGTAGGTGTTACCCACGTGGATGTCCACCGGCACGGTGGCCAGCATGATGCCGGTGATGCCGGCGAAGATGAAGTTCACCAGCCCCCCCAGGCAGAACAGCATCGGCGTGCTCAGACGCAGCCGGCCGCGCCAGAGGGTGGCGATCCAGGCAAACACCTTGATGCCGGTGGGCACGGCGATCAGCATGGTGGTGACCATGAACAGATTGCGCATCCACAGGGGCGTGCCGCTGTAGAACATGTGGTGCACCCACACGATCAGACTGAGCACGGTGATGCCGAAAGAGGCGATCGCCACCACCTCGTAGCCGAACAGGGGCTTGCGGGCATACACCGGAAACAGTTCCGAGAAGATGCCGAACACCGGCAGCACCATCACATACACCGCCGGGTGGGAATAAAACCAGAAGAAGTGCTGGTAGAGCATCGGATCACCGCCACCCTCCGGCCGGAAGAAGCTGGTGCCGAAGCTGAGGTCGAACAGCAGCATCAGCGCCCCCCCGGTGAGCACCGGCAGGCCCACCAGCTGGATCGTCTGGGCCGCCAGGGCCGTCCAGCAGAAGATCGGCATGCGGAAGAAGGTCATCCCCGGCGCCCGCATGCGCAGGATCGTGGTGCAGAAATTCACCGCCCCCATGATCGAGCTCACCCCCGAGAGGGCCACCGCCAGGATCCAGAGGAACTGGCCGTTGATGAAGTGGCCCAGGGGGTTCTGCAGGCTCACCGGCGGGTAGGCCCACCAGCCGGAACTCGACGGCCCGCCCGGAATCAGGAAGCTGGTCATCAGGATCACCCCGAACACCGGCACCAGCCAGAAGGCCACCGCATTCAGGCGCGGGAAGGCCATGTCCGGGGCGCCGATCATCGGCGGGATCAGCAGGTTGTTGAAGCCATTGAGAATCGGGAACAGAAACAGGAATAGCATCACTGTTCCGTGCATCGTGTAGAGCCCGTTGTACACACTGGGATCCACCAGATCGGCCGGCGGCGTGATCAGCTCACCGCGCATGATCATCGCCAGCAGCCCCCCCACCAGCAGGAAGAACAGCGCAGCCACGATGTACTGGATGCCGATCACCTTGGCATCGGTGTTGAAGCTGAAGAAGCGCTTCCAGTTGTCTGGCGCCCCGGGCACCGGGTGGGGCGCTTTGAGCACCCGCGGGTCGTAGGGAAGGCCGGAGGAAGAGGCCATGGGGCTGGGGAAGGTGAGCGGAGGGGGATGGGGGACGCGGAGTTCAGGCGTCGTGGGGGGCAGCCGGATCGGCGCTCACGTTCACCTGGGGGGGCGGCGCCGGCGGCACCACCGCCCAGCCCCGGTTACCCCGTTCCAGACGGCGCTGGTACTGGGCATCGGCGAGGTTGGGGGCCTCCTGCAGAGGCAGGCGAGCCGCCGCCTTCAGCCAGCTCTGGTAGGCCTGCTCGCTCTCCACTACTACGTCGGTCTGGTTTGTGGAGAAGTAACCGCCGCTGAACTGGGAATCGCGCAGCCGGTAGCGCCCCTCACGGGTGGGGGTGAGCCGGTAGGTGATCTCGCTGCCGGGGATCAGGTCCTGCTTGAGCCGGAAGGCCGGGATGTAGAAGCCATGCAGCACATCCAGGGAAATCAGCCGGAACTCGGCCTGGCGGTTCACCGGCAGGTGCAACTCGGTGCTGCGCACGCCATTGGGGTAGCCGAACTCCCACGACCACTGGCGGGCGATCACCTCGATGGGCCCCACTGGCGCCAGGGCGCCAGCCACCGGGACATTGGCATCAGGCAGCTGGGCCACGAGCTCGGCGCCATGGTCGTGGCCGCCGGTGGTGCGCAGCTTGCCTCCCAGGGTGGCCAGGGTGCGGTTCACGTTGATCGCATGCCAGGCGATCGCCATCACCAGAACCAGGGGAATCAGGGTCCAGGTGATCTCCAGGCGCAGGTTCCCCTCGATCGGATCGCCGTTCGCCAGGTCGTACTTGGGGGCGCGGTTGAACAACAGCGTCCAGAGGATCACGCCACAGCAGCCCAGGAAGATGAAGGCGCCGATGCCGCTCTCCAGGGCGAACAGCTCGTCCACCAGCGGGGCGGCGCTGGAGGCCGGCACCGGCAGCCAGCTGTGGGAGAGGCGGGCCACGGCCACGCTCGCCCAGAGGTCGAGGCCCACGGCCCCGGCGATCAGGGCCAGGCCGGACATGGGGAAACGGCGGGGTGAGCCGGTGGTCATGGCAGGGCCTCGTGCAGGTCGGCGCCGGCGGCCAGCAGCTGGTCGGCCGTGATGTGCACGCCGAACTCAGCCGCCAGCTCGGCGCCGAGGGTGCCGTGCAGGCCGATCACGCCGAACAGCACCAGCCCGGTGAGCAGGTAGCTCCACTGCACCTGGCGGCCCAGATCACGGCGCCAGGAAAAGCGCTGATAGCCCCGCCACACGGTCATCGCCACGATCACCAGCAGGATGGCCACGCCGCCCACGCCATGCCAGAGCATCGTGGTGGCGCTGCCCAGGCCAATGCTGCTGCGCACACCGCTGATCGGACGAGCCAGCAACATCTCGTAGAAGCCGGCCGCCACTGTGAAGAACGTCACGCAGGCGCAGGCCAGCAAGTTGAACCAGCCCACATCGTGCAGGCCGGCGCGGGTGACAGGCAGCTGCAGGAAGCGGAATAGCCGCTTCTCAAGCGGGAACAAGGCCCCAGCCAGGTCGAAGGTGATCGCAATCACGAACAGGCCGATGGTGAAGTGCACCAGATTCGGGTGAATCGGCAGGGCGTAGGGCAGGCCGTTGGGGCCGTAGGAGCGCGCCAACTGCTCGATCGATGATTGCCCCAGCGGTAGAGACAACAGCGGAGCCAGCAGCTGGGAGAGATTGCCGGCAGCCATCACACCAGTCCCGCGCGGATCGCTTCCACCACCGGCACGGTGTGGAGGCCATAGATCCAGATCAGCTGATTGCCCAGGGTCACCTGCACGGCCACCAGCACCACCAGCAGGCCGCCGGCCCCCAGGAAGGCCACCGGCAGCCGGGTGGGGTCCTTGCTGCGGATCACATAGCGCCAGGCCGTGAGCACCGCCAGCACCCCCGCTAGCGACCAGCCGATCGTGCTGTGCAGGTTCAAGATCTCCCTGGCGGCGCCGTAGGGCTCAGCCAGGCCCGCCTCCACCTGGCCGAAGATGATCGCCACGAAGATGGCTGCCGTGGCCACCAGCAGGTTCCAGAAACTCACCTCATAGAGGCCAGGGCGGCGGGCCAGGCTGCCGATCAGATCGAACAGCACGGCAATCACGGCCATGGCGATCACGAAGTGCACCACGATTGGATGGATGGTGTCCATCCAGGGCAGGTTGTGGTCGTTGAGCGGCGGCAGCAGCTCGAACATCAGCGAGGGATCGAGCGATCCACTTCACCTTGCGGAGTCCGTCGACACGGCGGACAGAGCTGTGATTTTTCGCCATGCAGGGCGCTGCAACCGATCAGCAATCCCTGATCAGCGGGTTACAACAAGGGAGGGCCCATGGGTACAGAGCACGTAGGTTTGAGGTTTGCCAATCATTCGGTGTCGGTTCCCGCCTCCCCCCAACTGCGCTGGATCACGGCGATCGCCCTGTTCGCGGCGGCCGGCCTGTCGATTGCCCTGCCGTTCGCCTCAGCCACCCTGCTCACGATTGCTGTTGGCGCGGCGGCAGTGATCGCCGGCGTGTCCCAGGTGCTGCGCCTCACTGGCGAGGGTGACATCAAGGGCAAGGTCTTCCGCCTGCTCTCCGGGCTGCTCTACCTGGGTGGCGGCATCTGGGTGCTGGTCTTCCCGATCGAGAGCGAGGTGAGCCTCACCCTGTTTGTGGGCTTCCTGCTGGCCTTCGAGGGGGTGATGGAGCTGGCCGCTGCCGCCACCAGCAGTGCCCCGGCCCGGGGGCTGGTGCTGCTCGATGGCATCGTTACAGCGGTGCTGGGCGGCATGCTGATCGCCCAGTGGCCCACCGACAGCCTCTGGGCAATCGGCCTCCTGTTCGGCATCGGCCTGGCCTTCTCGGCCGTGAACCTGATCACCGCACCGAGCGCCCCGGCCAGCTGAGCCCACGCCGGCCGTCGCCAGCCGGCCCTACTCAGCCACGGCAGCCGCCCCCAGCCGGCGCGGATCCGCCACACCGAGGCTGCCGCCACCAGCCATCCCAGCCACCGGCAACACCTCCACGCTGTTGGCCGAACCCATCGCCGGCGCCAGCTGCAACTGGTGGCCGCGGCGGCGCAGCAACTCCAGCGTGTCGGGGCTGATGCCCTGCTCGTGGCTGATCTGGTCGGGCCAGAGCTGACTGTGCACCCGCGGGCTGGCCACGGCGCCGGCCAGGTTGAGTCCATGCACCAGCCGGCCCAGCAGCACCTGCAGCACGGTGGTGATGATGCGGCTGCCGCCGGGGCTGCCGGTGGCCAGCCAGGGGGAGCCATCGGCGCGGAACACCAGGGTGGGGCTCATCGAGCTGAGCGGCCGCCTGCCGGGGGCGATGGCGTTGGCCTCCCCCTGAACCAGCCCATAGGCATTGGGCTGGCCGGGACTGGCGGTGAAGTCGTCCATCTCGTTGTTGAGCAGGAAGCCGGCGCCCGGCACGCTCACACCGTTGCCGTAGGCGAAGTTGAGGGTGGTGGTGAGGGCCACCAGGCCGCCCTGGCGGTCGGCCACCGAGAGGTGGGTGGTGTTCGGCCCCTCCCGGCGGGGAGCCGTGGGCGGGGCGAGGACAGCCGCAGGACGGTGCCGGTTCAGATCGAGCTGGCGGCGCAGCTCGCTGGCGTAGCCCGGGCTGAGCAGCCGCTCCAGGGGCATGGCCACCTGGTCTGGATCACCCAGCCACTGGTTGCGGTCGCGGTAGGCCAGGTTCATCGCCTCCACCAGGGCATGGATGCCGGCGGCGCTGTTCAGCCCCCAGCGCTCCAGGGGCAGGGGCTCAAGGATCTGCAGCAGCTGCAGCAGGGTGACGCCGCCACTGCTCGGCGGCGGCATGCCCAGCACTGCGGCGCCGCGGAACTCACCCCGCAGGGGCCGCACCAGCTGGGCCCGGTAGGCCTCGAGATCGGCCTGGCGGATCAGGCCGCCCCGCTCCACCATCAGCGCCACGAGGGCCTCGGCGCTGGGCCCACGGTAAAAGCCGGCCTCACCGCCCTGGGCGATGCGGCGCAGGCTGGCGGCCAGCTGGGGCTGGCGCAGCACCTCCCCGGGGCGGTAGGGCCTCGGCTCGCCCCCCGCCTGGCGCGGCGGTTGGAAGAACAGCTGGCGGGAGGTGGGATCGGCCTGCAGCAGCGGGGCCGCCTGGCGCAGGGAACGGCTCAGTTCTGGCCCCACCGCAACGCCCCGCTCGGCCAGCTGGATCGCCGGCGCCATCACCTGGGCCAGGGGCAGGCGGCCATAGCAGCGCTGGGCCAGCAGCAGGCCGGCCGGGGTACCGGGCACGGCGGTGCTGAGCAGGCTGCGGGTGGCCCGCTGACGGTCCACCTGGCCATCCGCGCCCAGAAACATCGCCGGGGTGGCCGCCAGGGGGGCCGTTTCCCGGAAGTTCACCGCCACGGCGGTGCCGCGGCCGATCGCCAGCTCGGGGCCGCTCTCGCCGGGCCGGGCGTGGGGCAGACAGCCCCGCTCCCGGGCGGGCGAAGCCCCAGGCAGCCAGAGCACGGCAAAGCCGCCGCCGCCCAGGTTGCCGGCCTGGGGCAGGGTCACGGCCAGGGCGAAAGCCGTGGCCACCGCCCCATCCACCGCATTGCCCCCCTGGCGCAGCACGGCGGCCCCCGCCTCGGAGGCGAGCCGCTCCTGGCTGGCCACCATGCCGCCCGCCGACCATTCGGGCTGGAACCGCTGACTGCCCTCCTGCAGGGGGTTGGTCCGCCCGGCCAGGGGCAATGGCAGGGCCAGCGCCAGGGCGATCAGGGCCGGGGCCGGCCGGACCCGCCGGCGAACTGGCTGGGCGACCGACAGGGGGCGGTGGGTACGGCTCATGGCTGACCTGTGGTTGGCAGGCCACTGAGCTCCCCAGCAGCCAGGAGTTGCGGTTCGGCCTGCGGATCGGCTGCGGCGGGGACCGGACCAAACCCGCCACCACCGGGGGTCTCGATGCAGAGAGCCTCGCCCGGTAGCAGATCGATGGCACAGCATCCCGGCAGCTCCTCGCGGCGGCCATCGGCGCGCAGCAGCCCATTGCGGCCGCAGATCCCGGGGGCACCCCCGGCCAGCCCGAACGGCGCCACCGTGCGGCTGCCGGAAATCAGCGACACCGCCAGGGGCTCCAGGCAACGCAGCTGGCGCACCACCCCGTCCCCCCCTGGCCAGCGGCCGGCGCCGCCGCTACCGCGGCGGATCGCGAAGCGCTCCAGCCGAACCGGGAAGCGGGCCTCCAGCACCTCCGGATCGGTGAGGCGGGAATTGGTCATGTGGCTCTGTACGGACGAAGCGCCGGCAAAGCCCAGCCCAGCCGGAGTGCAGCCCCCGCCGGTGCCGCCGCAGAGGGTTTCGTAGTACTGGCAGTGGGCATTGCCAAAGCTGAGGTTGTTCATCGTGCCCTGGGCCGCCGCCTGCACCCCCAGGGCGGCGAACAGGGCGTTGGTGAGCGCTTGCGACACCTCCACATTGCCGGCCACCACCGCCGCCGGTGGCAGGGGATTGAGCAAACAGCCCTCGGGCACCACCAGCTCCAGCGGCTCCAGGCAACCGGCATTGAGCGGGATCGGCTCCCCCACCAAGCAGCGGAACACGTAGAGCACTGCCGCCTTGGTCACGGCCAGAGGGGCATTGAAGTTGTCGGGACGCTGGCGGGAGGTGCCGCTGAAATCCAACCGCGCCCGAGCCGCCCCCTGATCCACACGGATCGCCACAACAATGCGGCCACCGCCATCGAGATCGAGGCGGAAGTCGCCGTCGCGCAGCCGGGCAAGCACCCGCCGCACGGCCGCCGCCGCGTTGCGCTGGCCATGCTGGGCGTAGGCCTCCACCTCCCCCAGGCCATGGCGGGCGATCAGCTGCTGCAGCTGGCTCACCCCCAGCTGGTTGGCGGCCGTCTGAGCCTGCAGGTCTGCTAGCAGCTGGTCGGGATTGCGCACCGGCCAGGGACCGGCCGCCAGCCGCTCCCGCCAGGCGAACTCATCGCAGCGCCCCCCCTGCACGAAGGGCACGTTGTCGAGCAGCAGCCCCTCCTCGGTGATCGTGCGGCTGAAGGCCGGCATCGAACCCGGGCTGATCCCGCCCACGTCGGCATGGTGGCCGCGGCTGGCCACGAACAGCACCGGTCGCGGCGACCCGGGCTCCCCAGCGGCGGCGGGGGCAAACACCGGCGTGATCGCCGTGATGTCGGGCAGGTGGGTGCCGCCGTTGTAGGGGTCGTTGCTGAGCACCACGTCACCGGGGGCCAGCGGAGCCCGTTCTCCCCGGGCAATGGCCACCAGCAGGGCGGCGACGCTGTCGCCCATGGAGCCCAGGTGCACCGGAATGTGGGGGGCATTGGCCACCAGAGCGCCGCCGCCATCGAACACGGCACAGGAGAAGTCGAGCCGCTCGCGGATGTTCACCGAGCGTGCGCTCTGCTGCAGGCGAGCCCCCATCTGCTCGGCCACCGCCATGAAGCGGTGGTTGTAGAGCTGCAGCAGTGTGGGGTCGGGTCCGGTCTCGGCAGCCGCCGCAGCCACGGAAGTTGCGGCCTCGGGTGCCGGGGGGCCGTTCTGCTCCAGCAGCAGGGCGCCGCCGGTCAGCAGCCGCGCCTGCCAGCCGGCCTCCAGCAGGCTGGTGGAGGTGGGATCGATGATCAGGGCCGGCCCCTGCAGCACCTGATTGGGTTGCAGCTCAACCCTCTGCCAATGGGGCACCTCGATCCACTGGCCAGCGTGCCAGAGCTGGCTGGTGACGGGCGCCAACCCTGCGGGGGGATTGGGTTGCGGGCAGGATCCGGGGCTGGAGTCAACCTCGGACCCGGTGCCTGGCCCTTGTTCGGCGGCGGCCTCCAGTTCCAGCAGCATCCGCTCCACGATCAGCCTGTCGCCACCCTGCTCCGGCAGGTAGCCGAACCGGCGGCGGTGGCTGGCGGCAAAAGCGCGTTGCAGCGCCGCCACCTGCCGATCCTCATCCTCTCCAGCGGCAGCGGCTCCGGATTCGCTGCCGCGATCGCTCCCATGCCACAGCACGTCCAGCCCCCGCTCGCTGCCGGGGTAGCGCAGCTCCAGCCGCACACTCAGACGCAGCGGCACATCGCCACCAAGACGCATGGCGCCTTCGGCGGCCAACTGGTCGCGGCAGTGGCGCAGCCGGGGCAGCAGCTCCGCGCTGAGCGGGGCGGCCAGACTGCGCTCCAGCAGCAGCCGCTGGCGGGCCATGCCGATGCCGTAGGCCGACAGCACACCAGCCAGGGGATGGAGCAGCACCTGGCGCACCCCCAGCACCTCCGCCAGCCGGCAGGCGTGCTGACCACCAGCACCGCCGTAGCTCACCAGCAGGGCACCACGCAGGTCGTGGCCACACTCGATCGAGATCCGGCGAATCGCGCCGGCCATCGTCTCGATGGCGATCGCCAGGGAACCGGCCGCCACCTGCTCGGGGGTGATGCCGGGAGCCACTACCGCCATCGCGGCGGCCAGCTCCACGAAGCGGGCCCGGGCAGCCTCCAGATCCGCGGGTTGGTCGGCGGAGGGGCCGAACACCGCCGGCAGCGCTGGGGCAGGCAACCGGCCCAGCAGCAGGTTGGCATCGGTGATGGTGGCCGGCCCGTCGCGGCGGTAGGCGGCGGGGCCAGGGTTGGCTCCGGCCGATTCGGGCCCCACGAGCAGCCGTTGGCCGTCGAAGTGCACGATCGAGCCCCCACCGGCAGCCACGGTGTGGATCGGCAGCATCGGCGCCTGCAGGCGCAGACCGGCGATCTCCGTTTCCGGCAGCCGCTCCCAGGCCAGGGCACCGCGTTCAGGCGCGAAGTGGAACACGTCGGTGGAGGTGCCGCCCATGTCGAAGCCCACCACCGCTCGCTCCGGCTCACCGGCTGCAGCCAGCGCCTGGCGGGCCACCGCCACGGCGCCCACCATGCCGCCGGCAGGGCCGGAGAGGATCGTGTCCTTGGCGTGCAACTGGGCTGGATCCGCCAGGGCGCCGCTGGAGCACATCACCCGCAGGCGCGGCCCCGCCCCGAGGGCGGCGCGCACCTGGGCCAGGTAGCCATCCAGCACCGGCGCCACCGCCGCCTCCACCAGGGTGGTGTGGCCCCGGGGCACCAGCCGGGGCTGGGCACTGAGCTGGTGGGAGAGGGCGATCTCCGCAAAGCCGAAGGGCGCCAGCCAGGCTGCCAGCTCCTGCTCATGGGCGCTCTGGCGGCAGCTGTGCAGCAGGGCCACCGCACAGCTCTGATAGCCCGCCGCCTGGGCCGCGCGCAGCTGCACGGCCAGGGCCCCATCCAGCTGCAGCGGCTCCAGTTCCCGGCCATCGGCAGCCAGCCGGCCGCCCACTTCAATCACCCGCACATCCAGAGGGCGGGGCCGCTCGATCGCCAGGGCAAAGATGTCGGGGCGGTGCTGATCGCCGATGGTGAGCAGATCGGCCAGACCGCGGTTGATCAGCAGCAGCACCGGCACGCCGTGGTGCTCCAGCAGGGCGTTGGTGGCCACGGTGGTGCCCAGCCGCACCTCCTCCACCAGCCCGTCTGGGATGGGGCCATCCACCAGCCCCAGCAGCGCCTGGATCGCCCGCACAGCGGGATCGCCGGGCCGCTCGGGCTGCTCCGAGAGCACCTTGCGCACCCGCAGGTGGCCCGCCGGATCGCGCGCCACCACGTCGGTGAAGGTGCCACCGCGGTCGATCCAGAACCGCCAACCGCGGCCGCTGCGTCCAGCCTGCTCCGCCATGGCGGCAGCGTAGGGGCCCGGCTCAGGCGGCAGGCCGGGCTCAGCCGAGCGGCTCCACCACCACCTGGCCGAACACGTTCTGCACCACGAACAGCAGCACGTAGCCCAGCAGCGCCGCCAACACCGGGGTTGACACCCAGCCGGAGGCGATGCGGGCCAGCATCCCCCAGCGCACCTGGCGCAGACCTCTCTGTCCCTGGAGCAGGGCCACCCCCACCACCGCCCCGATCACGGCCTGGGAACTGGACACGGGGATCAGGGGAATCCGCGGCAGCCCCAGCTCCACCACGGCATCGGACAAGCCCTGGGAGGAGAACACGAACAGCACCAGGGCATTGGCCAGCACCACCACCAGGGCCCCGAAGGGCGAGAGGGGCATCAGGCGGTCGCCCACGGTGAGCATCACCTGGCGGGAGCGGGTGTACACGCCCACGGCGATCGCCAGGCCGCCGAGCAGGAAGAGCTGCTGGGTGCCGCTGAACACCAGCCCCCCCGGCAGGGTGACCGCTGTGAAGGGGGCTGCCGGCACGAACACCCCCATCACGTTGCCGATGTTGTTGGCGCCCAGGCTGTAGGAACCGAACACCCCGGCCAGGATCAGGCCCAGCCGCAGGCCGGCGTCCAGACGTAGCAGGTGGAGCCTGCTGCGACGCAGCAGGAGGGCACCGAACAGGTAGAGCCCTGCGGCCACCAGGGCCGCCAGCAGCGGACACAGCACCCAGGTGGCCACGATGCGGCTGAGCTGGCTGAGGTCGGTGGCCGAGCCGCTGAACCAGTTCCAGCCCACGATCGCGCCCACCACCGCCTGGGTGGAGGACACCGGCAGGCCGGCCCGGGTCATCCAGCTCACGGTGAGGGCGGCGGCCAGGGCCGTGGTGAACGAGCCAGCCAGGGCATTCACCGCCCCCAATTGCCCCAGGCCGCCCGTAGCAGCCGCGCCGGCGCTCACCGCCCCCAGCACGACGAACACGCTGCAGAGCAGGGCGGCGGTGGAGAAGCGCAGCATCCGACTGCCCACCGCTGAGCCAAACACATTGGAAGCGTCATTGGCCCCCAGTGACCAGCCCAGGAACAGGCCGCTAGAGAGAAACAGCAGACCGGTGGCCAGCACTACAGCGCCCGCTTGATCGCCAGGATTGAAAGCTCGTCGCTGATCTCCTCAGCCAGGTCGGCCAGCCCGTCGATTACCGCCAGGGCATCGCGGCCCAGCAATTTCTGCTCCAGGGGCCGGCTGGAGGAGAACAGGGCCGTCTTCAGGCGGAGGGTGATGCCATCCGCCTCCGCTTCATACACCCGGATCTGGTTGATGTGGTCGCGCACCGCCTCCGGGTTGCGAAAGAAGGCCCTCGCCCCCAGCACCGCCGCCTGCACGCTCTGCACCACCACGGTCACCAGATCCTTCGCATCGCTAATCGACTCCCGTCGATTGAGAACCTCCACGTACTCAATCAGGAACTCCTGAAAGACATTCTTGAGCGAATCGAGCAGACCATAGAGATGACTGAGAAGCCGCAACACATCGCCGCGGAAGTCTGGGATCAGCATCTCGCTGTAGAGGGTGTCCACCACCCTTCGGCGCAACTGATTGCAGCGCTCCTTGAGTTGGAGCAGCTGGGCCATCTTCTCCTCGGTTTCAGGAACCAGGCCCCGCTCCAGCAGCAGCACCATGCCGCGCTCGAACAGAATGCCCCCCTCGGCCACCTTGTCGAGAAACTCGTCGATCCGCAGCTCCAGGGAGCGGGTGTGGGCAAACAGGGCCGGATTGTGATTCACGCGGTGAACAGGATCAGCGGTAGTTCTCGAACTGCAGGGGCACCTCCAGATCCTGTTCCTGCTCCCGCAGCAGGACGATCACCTGCTGCAGATCGTCCTTGCTCTTGCTGGTGATCCGCAGGCTCTCGCCCTGGATTGCCACCGTGACCTTCTTGATGGTGTCGCGCACGGCCTTGCTGAGCTTTTTGGCCAGCTCCTGGCTGAGGCCCTTGCGCAGCTTCACCACCTGCTTCACCTTGTTGCCGCCCACGGCCTCCGGGTCCTGAAAGTCGAAGATCTTCAGCGAGAGGTTGCGTTTGGTGGCCTTCTGGCGCAGCACGTCGGCCACGGCCTCCAGGGTCATGTCGCTGGCGGTGGTGATCGTGAGACTGGCCTCCTCCAGCTCGATCTCGGTGCCGGAATCCTTGAGGTCGTAGCGCTGGCCCACCTCGCGGCGCACCTGGTCCACGGTGTTCACCAGTTCCTGGCGGTCGAAGTCGGAGACCACGTCAAAGGAAAAGGTGTCAGCCATCGCAACGGTTGCGGCCTGGGGGCAGCAGAAGGACTTCAGGAGCCTAGAAAAGCGCTGCCGCCCCGGGGCAACACCCCAACCACGCCAGGCCAGCTCAACGGCGGGCCACCAGCACGCGATGGCGCGGATCACAGGCCTCCGCGCGCACCTGATGGAAGCCGGCCTGGGCCAGGGCAGCGGGCAGGTCGAGGCGGAAGTAGTCCTCCAGGTAGGGCTCGGTGCTCTTGAGCAGGGTGGCGATCGGCGCCGGCAGCCGCCGGATCACGGCCGAGTCCGGATCCTGGTCCACCAGGGCGATCACGCCAGCGGGCCGCAGCAGGCGGGCCGCCTCCGCCAGCACCGCACGGGTGGCCGCCTGGGGCAGTTCGTGGCAAACAAACTGCAGCGTGATCAGGTCGAAACTGGCGTCCGCCAGACCCGTGGCCTCAGCGGCGGCGTGGTGCCAGGCGTGGATCCGGTCGTTGCTGTCGCGCACCCGGGCCACCGCCAGCATCTCCGGCGAGAGGTCGAGGCCACTCACGGCCACTGGCTCGCCCTGGCGCCCCTCCAGCCAGGCGGCGAGGGCCAGGGTACCCACCCCCACCGAACAACCCACATCGAGGGCCTGCCGCACCGGGCCGCTGAGACTGGGCTCGATAGACGCAAAGATGGCGGCCCGCAAGCGCTGCTGGGCCTCGGCGGGGCTGAGGTCCTCGGCGGGCCACACCCGCAACGCCATCGCATCGGTGGCCTGTTCGGCCTCGCAGGCAGCGCTCCAGCAGAGGTTGCCCTGCTGGTAGGCGTGGAAGCGGGCCCTGTAGTAGGTGGGAATCTCTGGGGCGGGATTGGCCACGCTGGCCAGCTGCGGTTCAGCCAGCCGGCGCAGCTGCTCACGGCGGGCCCTCCAGGCGATGCCCCGCTGCTCGGCGGTGCGGATGATCACCTGCCGGGCCTGGAGAAAGAGCAGCCGGCGCAGGGGCTCCACCGCCAGCAGCGCATCGATCAGCCGACCCAAAGGATGGCCGTGATCCACCCAGTTGGGTGGTGGGGAGCTGGCTGGGGAGAGGGGTGCGCAGCTGGTCACAGCGAGCGAGGTACCCAATGGATCGTGCTTGCCATCGTCGCCTGGAGCGGGCGGACAATGACAGAACAGACTGGGTCCTGCCCCAGCATCGACCTCAGCCATGGCCACCACCACCGCCCTCGCCCCGTTTGCCTGGTCGCTGCTGCTGGCTGCAGGGGTGGTGGTGTTCAGCACCGTGCCCCTGGGGGCCGCTCGCTCCAAGGCCAACTTCCAGATGGCCGACCTGGCCGCTCCACGAGCGATGTTCGAGCGGCTGCCGACCTGGGGCAAGCGGGCCGCCTGGGCCCACCAGAACTGCTTCGAGGCCTTCACCCTGCACGCCCCGGCCGCCCTGCTCTGCCTGCTGGCCGGTGTCAGCGGTCCCGTGGCGGTTGTGGCTGCCTGGCTCCATCCAGTGCTGCGTCTGGCCTACATCGCCGCCTACGTCGGCAACGTGCCGCCCCTCCGAGGCCTCTGCTGGGCTGGAGGCCTCACCTGTAGCGGCATCCTCTATGCCGAGGGATTGAAGGCGGTGCTGGCCGGCTGACGCCGGCAGATCTGCTGGGTGTTTGAGCCACTGAACAGTCAGCCGTGCACGGTTCCACTCAGCAGGATTGCCGTAGCCATTCGATCGAGGCAGACCCCACGAACACGACAATCGGCCAGTCGTGGTGGTGCTTCGCCCCAGTAAACCTGTGCGCCAGAGCCTGCTGATCGTCCTCGTGCTGAGTGGGCTGGCCGCCTGGGCCACGCTGCACAGCCCAACGATCTTCTTCGACAACCAGATCCTGCTGGGCCCAAGCCTTGGGGTGCTGGCGCTGATGGAGTTCGGCTGGCTGGGATTGCCAGTGGGCATTACAGCTGCAGCGATGACTGTTCCCCTCTGGGGCCACCCATGGGCCATCCCCGTGCTGCTGGCTCAGCTGCTCTGGCAACAGCTGTTTCTAAGCACCTGCAACGGTGGACCGACCCAGGTCGGCAACGGCCGCATCGTGCTGGCCACCATTGCTTTTTGGGTAGCACTGGGCTTGCCATTGAAGGCACTACTTTATACCTGGCAGCTGCAACTAGATTGGCAGAGCATGTCCACGCTCGCCGTTAAAGAAGCAATTGCGAGCGTCTTCAATGCCAGTCTAGCCCTGCTGACCTATCTGGCTCTACAGGGGCTGGGTATTCACCGGCAGCGCCGCGATCTATCATTACGTGGGATCAGCTTTGCCGTCCAATTGCTGATGATCAGCCTGCCGGGAATGCTGATTATTGCCGAAGCAGGACAACAGATCACCGACTTAAGCATTGCCCAATTTCGCACCAATCTCAGCGCAGACTCCAAGGTTCTACTGGCCATGCTCAACAGCCATGATGACCCATCACCGGATCTAGAGGTACTAGCCGCTAACATCGACTTCAGCTCAGGCGAGCCAATTGCCTTCGCGATTGAAAGCCGGGATGGTCAGCAACTGATCTCCAATCCCAGCCTCTTCAACCGTCTTCAAACTGACTACAGCCCCAAGCCCCCCCCTTTCTCTTCACCGCGATCCACACTTATCACTGCTAGCGCCCAAGGGAACGGAAGCAGAAGTGAGTCGCTCGCTGAACAGCTACTGGCGTTACCAGCAACAACTGAGTCCGCAAACTGATAGTCGCTGGCCAACCATTACCGTGGTGAAATCAGCCCGCAGCGATATGGGCCAACTGGTCGACCAGATGCGGCCTTCACTCCAGATCCAGGGAGTGCTGCTGATCGGCGCAGCCCTAACCAGTGAATTGTCAACCACCCTCCTGAGCCGCCAGTTCAAACGCACCCTCCGCTCCTTCTCCGCGACGGTGAGTCGGGGCCCATGCAGCGGCACCATGCCGCTGCTGCAGCCCAGCAACATTCAGGAACTCAATCAGCTGGTGAACGTGATCAACAAGCAAGCTGTGATCGTGAATCAACTCTCCAAGGAGTTGCAAACAGCTAACACCAATCTGCAGACCAGCGAACAGCAACACCGGTTACTCGCGGACAACGCCCTCGACGTCATTACCCTCCTGGACGAACGCCATCAGATCACCTATATCAGCCCCTCCATCGAACAGCTGCGGGGGTGGACTCCCCATGAGGCGATCAGCCAACCCCTCTGGGAACAGATGAAGGCAATGAGCTGGCAGGAGCTTCAGCAAATTCTGAAACACATTGAGCAGGCCAGGCAGGCCAATAAACCCTTACCGCGCTTCCGCCTCGAACTGGAGCTGACCCACAAAGACTCAGGCTGGGTATGGGCAGACGCAACCATCAGCTGCATGGTCAGCGATGACAACCTTCACGTGGCGACCTTAATGGTTTACCGAAGCATCAACGAGCAGAAAAAAACGGAAGGCCAATTGCGCTTGCAAGCCAACACCGACGAGCTTACTGGCCTACTCAATCGACGCGCCATGCTTGTACACACCAACGAATTGCTAAGCCGTTTCAATCATAATCACTTGAATGAGAAGCAACCCAATCGCCATTCACCCAGGGAAATACCCGCCCTGTTGTTCTGCGATCTGGATCTGTTCAAGACCATCAACGACAGCTTCGGCCATGCCGTTGGCGATGCCGTGCTGCAGATCACGGCGCAGCGCATCCGCAACATGATTCGCGAGCAGGACACGGCTGCACGCATTGGCGGCGATGAACTGGTGGTGATTCTTAACGGGGTCTGCCACATCACGGCGGCACTCAACATCGCCACGAAAATCCAGCAGGCCATCGCCGAACCGATCGTGCTGGAAAATCAGCGGGTCTCCATCACCGCAAGCATGGGTATCGCCCTGGCCAGAGCCGGCGAGGATTCGCAAAGCCTGATCGCCCGCGCCGACCAGGGGATGTATGAGGCCAAGCGCTCAGGTCGCGGGCGCATCATTCAGATCGACTGATCCATCCGGCAATCAAGCGGCCTGCAGCTGGGCCAACTGATCGCGCAGACGCTGGGTGAGGCGGGTCTGCACCAGAGTGCAGAGATCGTCCACAAGATCCCCCTCCACCTGCCAGATCGTGCGGGCACCGTCACGGCTGCAGCGCAGGAGCCCAGCCCGCTGGAGCTGACCAAGCTGGCGGCTGATGTGCGACTGGGAAAAACCGGTCGCTTTGATCAGACTGGCCACATCCATGGGCCCCTGCTTCAGATGGCAGAGCAGCTGCAGCCTGGCGGGTTCGCTGAGCAGCCGAAAGAACTGGCTGTATTCCTCCAGCAGCTCTGGGGAAGGCAAGGAACCCGGAGCGCCCATGAAAGCGGGTTATGGCGATAGAAACATTATGCACCAACCGCCTGCAGGCCTGGGAGAGGATACCCAGGACATTCAGCTGCAGCTGCTCCTCCGATGATCCCGCCCATGCCCTCCGCCCCACCTCGCTGCCTGGTCAGACCACAGGGGAAATGGGCCCTGGTGATGTTGCCCCTGTGGTTGGGCTGCGCCCCCCTCGCCTTGCAGGCGCAAGTAAACCCATTACAAGCAGACGATGTTCCAGCTGATCCCAGCGCTGGCACCAGACCTGGGAACCAGCCCACGAGTGATCTTCGCCAGCAACCCTCCTGGGCTCGGCATGACTGGCAGCGTCGCCGACCCTGGAGCCACGGCTGGTATGGCATCGGCTGGCAGAACAACGTGCCGACCTGGGGTTGGTGGTCCGCTCGGTCGGCAACCTGGGGAGTTCGCAACGTGGCCGCAGCAGCTGAGATCAACAGGTCAGTGACCACAGCGATCGACGCCAAGCAGAACACGATCCCCGTAGCGGGCAGCAGCGATCAGCTTTTGTATGGCTCCCTGAGCGTTCCCAGCTACGGCCAGGTGAGCTTTGTGGTGGAGCGAAATGGAAAGAGTTTCAGCATGACGGCTGACTGCCGCGCTGGGCTCCTGAACGGCAGGGAACCCAACGTCACTGCTGAAGCACAACTGCTCCACGCCGCCTGTCAGGTGGCATTTGGGCCCGGTTGATCGTGAGCGAGGGCAGGGTGATGCTTGCCTTGCCCGTCCTGGTCCTCAGTCGAAAAACATCAGGCTCACCACCTTGCCCATGTCCTCGGCCACGCGCACACTCGCCAGCAGAGTTTCGCTGTCGTGAAAGGCGTAGCAGATCAGTTGGTCGCAGCGGCTGATGATGTCCTGGTTGCAGAGGCTGCTGGCCATGGGCAGGGGAAGCTCGTCGTGCTCGGGCTTCTCCACCAGATGCAGCACCTGCTCCAGCTGGTCGCGGGATTCGGAGGGCTGGCGATCGAGGCTCTGGGGCAAGAGCACGGTGAGGCGACCGGGATCAATCTCCAGCACACTGCGAATCACGGCCGCGTTCACACCCTGGGCACCGGAGGTGATCAGGCTGTGGCCCTCCTGGGCCAGGGAGCGGGCCACAAGCTCCACCAGATGAATTGATACCACCGGCACATGGCGACTGCCAAGGATGGCAATGCGCCGCTTGCTGCGGTCCTGCAGCATGGCCAGCTCCTGGGCCAGCGTATCGAACCGATCCAATGAGGGAATATCCAGAGACCGGGTCACCACAAGCCCACAGGCGGCTCCATGAAACTAGCAGTGCTGCAGGGTGTTCAGGGAGCGGCAGCAACCAGGCCGAAACGGGAAAATAACCTACTGAAATCACAGTGCTCTTCCACCAGGCGTACGGCGTAGCTGGCCTTCACCGCCTCATGCAGACGCACATGGCCAAAGGCCTGCTCAATCACTTCCACGGTGGTGAGGGTGTCGTGCTCCACCTTCAACAGGGGCACCTCCAACTCCTCGGCCCTGGAAACCAGCTGGGGGAGGGGGTCCCCAGCCCCGGTGAGAATCAGGCACTGGGTGGAGGCCTCCAGGGCCGCCAGCTGAATGTCAGTACGGTCAGCACCGGTAACAACGGCCATATTGCGACGCCGGCGGAAGAACTCCATCGCCGAATTCACATTCATGGCGCCGATCGAGAGGGTTTCGACCAGCAGGTCGAGCCGATCGTGGCAACAGAGCACCTGGGCCGCCAGACGCCGGGCCAATTCCTCCACCGTGACGCTACGCAACAGGGGGCTACGGGGCATCACACCGAGCACCAGCAAGCCCAGCCGCTCCAGGGCCGGCGCCACCTGCTCCCGAATCTGGGCGATGTCATCCGGGTTCACGGCATTGAGAACCACGCCAACCAGGCGGTTGCCAAGTTCCCGGCGGGCAGCCAGCAGAGGGTCCAGGCTGCGGCTGTCGCTCCAGGGGTGAACCAGCAGCACATCGGCCTCCAGACCGGTGGCCAGCTCGGCGAGGCTGAGGCCATAGAGCAGGCCCTCGTAGAGGCTGCCGGCCGCCTCCAGCATGGCCAGGGCCTCCGGCGGCCCCTCCGCCAGTTGCTGGCGTAACAGGGCAAAGCCAGGCCCTGGATCCAGGTTGCCGGCCAACATCCGCCGTTCCGCTGCGCCGGGCTCAAGCACGTGCAGCGAGGCAATCAACCGCTCCTCCGCCAGCCCCAACGTGGCACCCACAAAGCGCACATCGGCATCCAGCAGTGGATCGCCGGTGGGAATC
Source organism: Prochlorococcaceae cyanobacterium (assembly GCA_044238185.1). Classification (GTDB taxonomy): domain Bacteria; phylum Cyanobacteriota; class Cyanobacteriia; order PCC-6307; family Cyanobiaceae; genus NIES-981. Next base: position 32,250 of record JBIIDV010000016.1, read on the forward strand.
GCACCCGGCTCCAGGGTGGTGGCCAGGGGCTTGCCAAAGCGCAGGGGCACGCCCGCCTTGATCAGCTGGCGCCCTAAACCGAGCACCACGGCGGACTTGCCGCTGAAAGGTTCACACGAGCCGATCAGCAGAGTCGGGGCCATGAGAAGGGCTGCGGCTTACCTCAAACTAGATGAAGCCGGTGCGGCAATTCAGCTGCTGCTGTTGCTGTTGCCCGGTTGTTCACCTGTCAGCAACCAACGCCAAAAGCTCTCTGGCAACTGATTGTCCTGGCGCTGCATCAACCAATACACAACCTCATAGGCCGGGATGGTGAAGCTGTAGCCGAAATCGGGAAGCTTCGGAAACTGCAGTGCACAGGCGTGCTGTTCAAGCGGCGCCGGTTCGCCCTGCCAGCTGAGGATGAATGGATGGCTGCTGCCATCGGCCAGGGGCCGCTCCCCCCTCCATTCCCCCTGATGCAGCTGGGCAACCGCCGGCTGCAGCAGGTGGCGGTAAGCCACACCGCCGCAGTAGGGGGCGAACAGGAGAATCTGGGGCTCCAGATCCTGGGAGGTGGGGCCGAGATCCGCGGCGGAGGTCATGCGCAGTCCGACTGGACGTTGGTGTCAGCGCGAGGGATCAAGCGCCTGCTGCCGAGGTTAGCGGCGCTGTCTGGCGCAACCACCACCCAGGGCGTTCCCCATAGTGGAAGCTATGGGGAACGCCCTGGGATGCGGCCGTGGTGAACACTCCCTGTGTAGCGATCACCGGCGCCAGTGGCGCCCTTGGACAGGCCCTGCTGCGGCGCTGGCACCGCCGCGGCGCGCGCCTGATCGCCCTGAGCTGCGGGCCACGGGATCTGCAGTTAAGCGATGACAGTGGGCAGGCGATCCCTCTGCAGGACGAAACCTGGTGTGTGGGCGAGGAACAGGGCCTGCGTGCCCTTCTCGCGGAGGTGGACATCCTGGTGCTCAACCATGGCATCAACGTCTACGGCGCCCGCAGCCGGAGTGCCTGCGAGCGCTCCCTGGAGGTGAACGCCCTGAGCAGCTGGCGGCTGCTGGAGTTGTTTGCGGCGGTGGTGAGCGAACGCCAGGCCAGCTCCGATCCAGCCAATCCCAGACCCCAGGCAGAGGTGTGGATCAACACCTCCGAAGCCGAGATCCAGCCCGCCCTCAGCCCGCTCTACGAACTGAGCAAGCGGCTGTTGGGCCAGCTGGTGAGTCTGCGGGCCCTGGATCTGGCTGATGACCCCGCCGGGCCCAAGCTGCAGATCCGGCGCTTGGTGCTGGGGCCCTTCCGTTCAGCCCTGAATCCCGTGGGCGTGATGAGCGCAGACTTCGTGGCCGGGCAGATCCTCAATCAAGCCCAGCTGGGCTGCAACCTGATCATCGTCACACCCAACCCACTCACCTACCTGCTGATGCCAATGGCCACCGTGAGCCGCTGGGTCTATTTCAGGCTGCTCACCAGAGCCAACAGCCGCTAGGCCTCTTGGCAGCGCCTTGAGCTAGGCCCTTCAAAAAGCTAGGCGCTTCTCAACAATCGCGATCCGTGAGGATCTCGCAGCCGTCGCTGGTCACGGCGATGGTGTGCTCCCACTGGGCCGAAAGGCTGCCATCCACGGTGACCACTGTCCAGCGGTCGCGCAGGGTGCGGCAGGCCTTGCTGCCGGCATTGAGGATCGGCTCCACCGCCAGGGTCATTCCCGCCCGCAGCTTCATGTTCGGCAGCTCGCGGGTGCGGTAGTTGAACACCGAGGGCTCCTCGTGCAGGTTGCGGCCCACGCCGTGGCCCGTGTAGTCCTCCACCACGGCATAGCCATGGGCCTCCACGTGGTCCTGCACGGCGGCGGCGATGTCGAACAGGGTGTGGCCGGCACGGATCTGGGCCAGGCCCTTCATCAGGGACTCCTGGGCCACGCGCGCAAGGCGGCGAGCCTCTTCAGGGGACTCCTCACCCACGCAGATGCTGACGCAACTGTCACCGTGATAGCCGTCGAAGTAGGCGCCGGTGTCGATCTTCACCAGATCACCGGCCTTGATCACCCGTTTGCCGCTGGGAATCCCGTGCACCACCTCGTTGTTGATCGAGGCGCAGATGCTGGCAGGGAAGCCGTGGTAGCCCTTGAAGCTGGGGGTGGCCCCCATCTCGCGAATGCGCTTTTCGGCGTGGGCGTCGAGATCGCCGGTGGTCATCCCGGGAGCCGCCAGCTCCATGATCTCGCGCAGCACCGTGGCCACAATCCGGCTGGCCTGGCGCATGGTCTCGATCTCGCGGGCACTCTTCACCTCCACGCCCCGTCGACTCTTCTGAATGCGCGGGCCGGCCTGTACCAGGGGCTTCGGCTTGCTGTCAGCGCCCATGCCGGCCCCCCCGGCCGGGCTGCGGCCAGTGCCGGTGGTGCTGGCAAGCAGATCGGCAAAGAGATTCATCAGGCGGATTCCGGGCGTGGATGGGGGGGGAGGCAGGGGCTGCAGCGGGAGGTGTGGTGGCCAGCGCCGGATGAGTCCGGAATCGAGCGGAACCACCTTGACGTCTCGGGGCAAGCTATCAACGGTTGCAGCCCCCCTGTGCCCGCATCCAAACCCAAATCACTGGCGGTAAGGCTGCGCCAGGCCCACGCCGCCCTGGCGGCCCTGGTGATCCCCCCCCTGCTGGTCACCGTGGTGACTGGTGTGAGTTATCGGCTGGTGCGCGACTGGGGCGGCCTGGATCGGGATCGGGCCCATGTGCTGATGGTGCTGCATGAGGGCGAGTGGCTGACGCGCTGGTTCGGCAGCGACGCCGAAACGGTGTACGTCCTGCTGAATGGCATGGGCCTGCTTTGGATGCTGGCCACCGGGGGGGCGTTGCTGGTGCAGCGCTGGCGCCGAGGGGTGGGGTGACCCCCAAGCCGTTACAGTGGCGGTTTGGTCAGCCGTTGCGGCCCTGCCGAGCCGGCCTGACCAGAATCTGCGCCAGCCCCACCCGGGCCGGATCCGAGCCAAAGTCTGTTCCTAGCCAGCCGTCCCAAGCGAGACAGTGACGTCGATGACACCAGAAACCGTAGAGCCAGCACTGGATGCAGCCGTTGATGCAGCACCAGCAGCAGCTCAGCCATCGGCAACCGAGGCCGCAGCGGCAGACGCCAAACCGGCTGCAGTCGCTGTGAACACCGGAAAGTTGTGCGCCGCCGACCTGATTCGGGACTTTGAGGCCCAGCAGCTCAAGTCGGACCTGCCCGACATCTACGTGGGCGACACCGTGAAGGTCGGTGTGCGCATCCGCGAAGGCAACAAGGAGCGCGTCCAGCCCTACGAGGGTGTGGTCATCGCCAAGCGCCACGGTGGCCTGAATGCCACGATCACCGTGCGCCGCATCTTCCAGGGCATCGGCGTGGAGCGGGTGTTCATGCTGCACAGCCCCCAGGTTGCTTCCGTGAAGGTGGAGCGGCGCGGTAAGGTTCGCCGGGCGAAGCTGTTCTATCTGCGCGATCGAGTGGGTAAAGCCACCCGCGTCAAGCAGCGCTTCGACCGCTGAGATCAGCTCCACTCAGGAGTTGGCCTCACCAACTCCAACTGGGGTCATCGAGCACTGCGCCGTTAGTTCAGTTGGTAGAACGCAGGTCTCCAAAACCTGATGTCGGGGGTTCAAGTCCTCCACGGCGCGTTCGATGTCCCCAGTGGCCGGAAACTTCGTCCAGAGTTGACCCCCAGAAACGGGTTCTAGCGATGGATTGATCGGCTTCCGTCCTTGTTTGTCCTGTTGTTTTCCCTTCCCGAACATGGAGTTGGATCTTCAACCCGGAGATGTGGTCAAGGTGCTGGAATCCGCAGCCCTTGGCTGGGTTCGTGCCCGTGTGATCCGGGTCAAATCCGGTGGCCGTGTTGTCGTCCAGAGTGACCAAGGCAGGGAATTTACTGCTCGAGGGAACCAGGTGCGTCTGATCGAACCAGCTGGTTTTCGTCCCTAACCAACCGATCCCACCGCCTAAGTCGTTGACCTGTACCCACTCCCCCCGGGTGGGTTTTTTACTGGCCGGGAACGCTGAGCTCAATCCCCACGCCCCAGGCCAGTTGACGAAGGGGGGGGCGGCAATGGATACTTTCTTGGTGGCAACAGCTGTCGCCACTTTGGCAGGGTTCCCTCGCAGCATTGAGCTGCACCTCGAGGTTTTATCCTCCTACCATCATTGAGACTAATCTGAAGCATAAGTGTGTCAACACTTTTGCCTCCTTGAAGTTTCAATAACCAGGCAAAACCTGGGACTGTAGTTCAATCGGTTAGAGCACCGCCCTGTCACGGCGGAAGTTGCGGGTTCGAGCCCCGTCAGTCCCGTTTAACCCCTCCAGGAGATCCACCGGTGGCAGCTGAGGTCAATCAGGTGCGTCCGATCCGCGTGCGCCTGGCCCCCAGCCCCACAGGCAACCTTCACATCGGCACGGCCCGCACTGCGGTGTTCAACTGGTTGTTCGCCCGTCATCACGGCGGGCAATTTTTGCTGCGCGTCGAGGACACCGACAAGGAACGCAGCAAGCCGGACTACACCGCCAACATCCTCGAGGGCCTGCAGTGGCTGGGCCTGGAGTGGGACGGCGAGCCAGTGATCCAGAGCGAGCGGGTGGAGCTGCACCGTGCCGCCATCCAGCAACTGCTCGACTCAGGGCATGCCTACCGCTGCTACGCCAGCGAGGCAGAGCTCACCGCCATGCGTGACCAGCAGGCGGCCAACAAGCTGGCCCCGCGCTACGACAACCGCCACCGCAACCTCAGCCCGGACCAGGAGCAGGCCTTCATCGCCGAGGGCCGCGCAGCGGTGATCCGCTTCCGCATCGACGACAGCCGCACGATCACCTGGAGCGATCTGGTGCGCGGCGAGATGCGCTGGAGCGGGGCCGACCTGGGTGGCGACATGGTGATCGCCCGCCGCGCCCCGGCCGATCAGATCGGCGACCCCCTCTACAACCTTGTGGTGGTGGTGGACGACGCGGCGATGGCCATCAGCCACGTGATCCGCGGCGAAGACCACATCGCCAACACCGCCAAGCAGCTGCTGCTCTACGAGGCGCTCGGTGCGGAAGCACCCGTGTTTGCCCACACGCCCTTGATTCTCAACAAGGAGGGCAAGAAGCTCTCCAAGCGCGATGGCGTGACCTCGATCAGCGACTTCCGCGCGATGGGCTACACGGCCGGCGCCCTGGCCAACTACATGACCCTGCTGGGCTGGTCACCGCCGGAGGGCATGGGCGAGCGCTTCTCCCTGGCCGAGGCCGCCCAGGTGTTTGGCTTCGAGCGGGTGAACAGGGCTGGGGCCCGCTTCGACTGGGACAAGCTCAATTGGCTCAACGGCCAGGTGCTGCGCGAGCAGGGGGCCGAGGCGCTGCGGGAGCAGCTGTTGCCGCTCTGGGCCGAACGGGACTGGGGCCAGCCTGGGGCGGCCAATCCCGTGCACACCGATCCCGACTGGCAGCTGGAGCTGATCGAACTGCTGGCCCCCTCGCTCACCCTGCTGGCCGATGGGGTGGAGCAGGCCGAGTGGTTCTTCACCATTCCCGAGCTGAACCCGGCGGCCCAGGACCAGCTGGCGACCGAGGGAGCCCGGCCTGCCCTGGCGGCCCTGGCGACCGCCCTGGCCGCCCTGGGCCCAGGGGCCCCCCTTTCTGCGGATCAGGCCCAGGCCCTGCTGGGCGAGGCTGCCTCAGCGGCCGGCGTGAAGAAGGGCGTGATCATGAAAAGTCTGCGCGCCGCCCTGCTGGGCAGCCTGCAGGGCCCCGATCTACTCACCACTTTGCGGCTGCTGCAGCGCAGCGGCGACGCCCTGCCCCGCATCCAGGCCTGTCTCTGACCAATCTGGCTCTGGCTCCACCAGAGCGAGCCGGCGGGCCAGGGGGCCGGCCGTGAGGCCCTGCAGGCCCACGGTGAGCAGGATCGTGAGGAACACCAGGCCCTGTAGGCGACCGGCCCCGAGCACGCCGGCCTGCTCCAGCCGGATGGCAAACAGGCTGGCCACCGCCGCAGTGACCACCCCCCGCGGCGCCAGCCAGGCCAGCAGGGCCTGCTGGCGCAGGTTGAAACCCATCCCCCAGGTGGCGAGGCCGATCGCCAGCGGACGCTGCAGCAGCATCATCGCCAGCACACAGGCCACACCACCCCAGCCCAGGGGGCTGAGCTGGCCAAAGCTGACGTCGGCAGCCAGCAGGGGAAAGAGCATCGTGATCGCCAGCTGGGCCAGCTGGCGGATCAGCTCATCGAGCCCGGCAGCGTCGGTGTCCGGCCGGCGGCCTACCACCACCCCGGCCGCCACGGCCGCCGGCAGGCCGGACTCGGGCAACAGCAGGTCGCAGCCGGTGAACATCAGGAACAGGCTGCCCAGGGTGAGCTGCAGCCGCAGGGCACTGGCCTGCCGGGCAGGGATGCGGCGCAGGGCCTCGGCCAGCAGCCAGCCGGAGGCGGCGCCGATGGCAACGCCGCCCCCCAGACGCACCAGCAGGCCCGTGGCCAGCTCCCGCCAGCCCTGCAGATCGCCGAGGGTGAGCTCCAGCAGCAACAGCGCCAGCACCGCGCCGATCGGTTCAAGCACCAACCCCTCCCCCTCCAGCACCTCCCCCAGGGGCGGCACCAGACGGATCTGGCGCACGAGAGGATTCACCACCGTGGGCCCAGTGGCCAGCACGATGGCGCTGAACACCGCCGCCAGGGCCCAGTTGAGCCCAGCCAGCCAATGGGCCCACAACAGGCCGCCCAGGAGGGCCAGCACCAGGCGCACGGCGCAGATGCGCAGCACCGCCTGGCGGGTGCCATCGGCGGGCAGGCGCAGGTTCAGCCCGCCCTCGAACAGCACCAGGCTCACCAGCAGGCCAGTGATCGTGCCCAGGCCATTGCCCAGGTCGAGGGGCTCCACCAGGCCAAAGCCGGCACGCCCGATCAGCAGACCAGCGCTGAGCAGCAGCACCACACCCGGCAGGCCCGTGAGCCAGGCCAGGGCCTGGGCCAGCGCCCCGGCAAACACGGTGACGCCCCAGAGCAGCCCCAGCCGCTCAGGCGTCATTCATCGTCGAGGGCATTGAACCGGGGCTCCACCCGGATCGCGATCACGGCGCTGGGACGCACCACCAGGTACTCCCCCTCCAGCTCGGAGATCGGCACGTTCACATAGGTGTCGGCGGTAGCGCCGGTAAGCACTCCGCCATACCACTGCTGGAAGGCGTCCAGGGTGGCGAACATCACGGTTTCCGTCTGGCCTCCGCTGAGATGGAGATGGACGGCATAACGCCGGGGGATGCGCGACATGGCTCCTGGCCAGGGCAGCCCTCAGGATGCCCCAGAGGTCCACGCTCCCGCCAGCGCCAGGGTTGGGGCGCCAGATCGGCAGCGAGATAGAGGGGATGGCGGGGCCGGCCGCTGGCGGTGACGCCGAGACAGAAGCAGGGGCGTCGGCTGCCCTCGGCTGCCCACCAGTCCTGAAGCAGGGCCAGCACGGCGAGGTCCCGATCACCCCAGCCCCCATGGTTGCCCCAGCCCAGCCACAGCGCCGCACCCGGGTGGGCCGCCAGCCGCATGCGGATCCAGTCCTCGGTCTCGCCCCCCACCGGATCAGCGCCCCGCCGCAACGCCGCAGGGCTGGGACTGATGCGGGCAAACAGGTTGAGCACCTCCAGAGCTCCGTAGCCCCAGGCCCGGGCGAAGCCCTGCAGCCGCCTGAGGGTGGGGTCGTCGCGCTGCCGATCGGCCCGGGAGGGATTGAGGCCGATAAAAATCAGCCGCGGCCGTTGCGGTGCCCACCCCCGCTCCAGCCACCAGCGGTAGTGGCCGCAGGGGCTGAAGGCGGCATCCCCCCAGCCAGCACCAGCCGGGGAAGCTTCCAGAGGCTGGACCAGTCGGTCGGGCATGGCTCGCAGGTCGGCGCAGACCTCGTTCAAAGCAAATCGGGCCTTGTCTCTGGCCTGAATTCTGTACGGCTTGGCTGCGTTGCAACCCTGAAACGGACGGAGGCCATGGATCGGCTCGAGCCCTGCCAGTCCCGCTGAATCCCCGAGCTTTACCCGGTTGGCTTGAGGGCCAGCGGCCGGGAACACCTCGAAGAATCCGGCAACGCCGACACGCCGCCGGCGGTGATCACCGCCCTAACGACCGGCTCAGGGCGATGGCCTGCATCAACCAGATGGAAGGGGGAAGCGGCAACGACCTGTTGATCGGCGGGCCCGGCGAACTGGGCGTGCAGCTGCCTGGGGTGAACGGCTTCTCGCCCGACTGGATCAGCTGAGCTCTGGCAGGCTGGCCCCCACCCAAGGAGCAGCTGCCCCGTGGCCCCTAGCCCCAAGCCCCTGCTGCTGCTGATCGACGGCCACTCGCTGGCCTTCCGCAGCTACTACGCCTTCACCAAGGGGGGCGATGGCGGCCTGAGCACCAAGGAGGGCATCCCCACCAGCGTCACCTACGGCTTCCTCAAGGCCCTGCTCGACAACTGCAAGGGGCTCCAGCCCAATGGCCTCGTGGTGGCCTTCGACACAGCTGAGCCCACCTTCCGCCACAAGGCCGACGAGGCCTACAAGGCCCACCGCGACGAGGCTCCGGAGGCGTTCTTCCAGGACCTGACCAACCTGCAGCAGATCCTGCAGGAGGGCCTCGACATCCCCCTGGCGATGGCCCCGGGCTACGAGGCCGACGACGTGCTCGGCACCCTGGCCAACCGGGCTGCCGACGAGGGCTGGCGGGTGCGCATCCTCTCGGGCGACCGCGATCTGTTTCAGCTTGTCGACGACGGGCGCGACATCGCCGTGCTCTACATGGGCGGCGGCCCCTACGCCAAAAACAGTGGCCCCACCGAGACGCGACGCGAGGAGGTGATCGCCAAGCTCGGCGTCACACCCGAGGAGGTGGTGGACCTCAAGGCCCTCACCGGCGATAGCTCCGACAACATCCCCGGCGTGAAGGGCGTGGGTCCCAAAACCGCCATCAATCTGCTAGCCGCCTATGAGCACGTGGACGGCATCTACGCGGCCCTCGATCAGCTGGAGCAGGCAGGACCCAAGGCCAAGGACCCCAAGGGCGTGCTCAAGGGAGCCCTGATCGACAAGCTGCGCGCCGATCGCGACAACGCCTACCGCTCGCGCATGCTCGCCGAGATCCTGGTGGACATCCCCCTGCCCGAGGAGCCGCGGCTGCAGCTGGGCCAGGTGAACAGTGAGGCACTGGCCGGCAGCCTGGAGGAGCTGGAGCTCCATTCCCTGGTCAGACAGGTGGCCAAGTTCGCCCAGTTGTTCTCGGCCACGCCGCCCGAGCCCAGCGGGGGATCCAGCGCCGGCAGCGGCGCTACACCCGCAGCCGCCTCGAGCTCAGCAGCCCCTGCCACCACCACCCCTGAGGCGCCCGAAACGGAAACCACCACGGCCGGAAAGTCCTCGGGACAGCGGCCCAGCCCGGAGGCTCCCAGCCTGATCCCCCAGCTCAGCCCCGAGCTGATCACCACCCCCGGCGCCCTCGAGGCCCTGGTGGCCCGGCTGCTGGCGGCCCCCGATCCGGCCGCGCCGATCGCCCTCGACACCGAGACCACCGCCCTCAATCCCTTCCAGGCCGAGCTGGTGGGCATCGGCCTGGCCTGGGGCGACGGGGCGGCCGATCTGGCCTACATCCCGATCGGCCACCAGCCGCCGCCGGCCGCAGATCTGCTCAGCGAGCCGCCGCCGGCGCCACAGCAGCTGCCCCTGGATGCCGTGCTGGGCGCCCTGGCCCCCTGGCTGGCCAGCGCCCAGCACCCCAAAACCCTGCAGAACGCCAAATACGACCGGCTGATCCTGCTGCGCCACGGTCTGGTCCTGGAGGGGGTGGTGATGGACACACTCCTGGCCGACTACCTGCGCGATGCCAACGCCAAACATGGCCTCGAGGAGCTGGCTGAGCGCAACGTCGGCTTCCGGCCCACCAGCTACGGCGAGCTGGTGAGCAAGGGGTCCACGTTTGCCTCGGTGCCGATCGAGGCGGCGGCCCAGTACTGCGGCATGGACGTGCACCTCACCTGGCGGCTGACGCCGCTGCTGCGCTGCCAGCTGGCGGACCTGGGCGAGAAGCTGCCCCTGCTGCTGGAGCAACTGGAGCTGCCGCTGGAGCCGGTGCTGGCGGCGATGGAGGCCACTGGCATCCGCATCGACACCGCCTACCTGGGCGAGCTGGGGCAGGAGCTGGCCGCCACCCTCGAACGCCTGGAGGCTGAGGCCAAGCAGGCCGCCGGCGTCGACTTCAACCTGGCCTCACCCAAGCAGCTGGGCGAGCTGCTGTTCGACACGCTCGGGCTGGATCGCAAGAAATCCCGCCGCACCAAAACGGGCTGGAGCACCGATGCGGCCGTGCTGGAGAAGCTGGAGGCCGACCACCCCGTGGTGGCGCTGGTGCTGGAGCACCGCACCCTGAGCAAGCTCAAGAGCACCTATGTGGATGCCCTGCCGGCCCTGGTGGAGGCGGAGACGGGCCGGGTGCACACCGATTTCAACCAGGCCGTCACCGCCACCGGCCGCCTGAGCAGCAGCAACCCCAACCTGCAGAACATCCCCGTGCGCACGGAGTTCTCCAGGCGCATTCGCAAGGCCTTCCTGCCCCAGGAGGGCTGGCAGCTGATCTCCGCCGACTACTCCCAGATCGAGCTGCGCATCCTGGCCCACCTCTCCGGCGAGGAAGCCCTGGTGGAGGCCTACCGCACGGGCGACGACGTGCACGCCCTCACGGCCCGGCTGCTGCTCGACACAGACAGCGTGACGCCGGATGAGCGACGTCTGGGCAAGACGATCAACTTCGGGGTGGTGTACGGCATGGGCGCCCAGCGCTTCGCCCGGGAGACGGGCGTGAGCCAGGCCGAGGCCAAGGACTTCCTCAGCAAGTACAAGCAGCGCTACCCGAAGGTGTTCGCCTTCCTGGAGCTGCAGGAGCGGCTGGCGTTGACCCAGGGCTACGTGGAGACGATCCTGGGCCGCCGCCGCCCCTTCGCCTTTGATCCGGGCGGCCTGGGCCGGCTGCTGGGCAAGGACCCCCTGGAGATCGATCTGGAGACGGCCCGGCGCGGCGGCATGGAGGCCCAGCAGCTGCGGGCGGCGGCCAATGCGCCGATTCAGGGCTCCAGCGCCGACATCATCAAGCTGGCCATGGTGCAGCTGCACCGACGCCTGGGGGAGAGCGGCCTACCGGCCCGGCTGCTGCTGCAGGTGCACGACGAACTGGTGCTGGAGGCCGCCCCCGAGGCCCTCGATCAGGTGTTGGCCCTCACCCGCCACACGATGGAGCACGCCGTGGAGCTCAGCGTGCCACTGGTGGTGGAGACCGGCGTGGGCGCCAACTGGATGGAGGCCAAGTAGACGCCCCCCCCAAGGCACCTCTCAACGGATGCCGTACAGCAGCCGGCCGAGCCATTCGCGCAGGGCCCGGCTGCTGCTGTCCAGCCCAGCGGCGGAAGGCAGGTAGCGCAGGGGGTCGCGCAGGGGCTCGCCCGCCCAGCTGCCCGTGGCCTGAAAGTCCACCGGGAACGGCACCACCCGCAGGCCCCGGCGCTCAAACAGCCGCTGGGCACGGGCCATGTGGAAGGCTGATGTCACCAGCACCACAGCGCTGCCCCGGGGCAGCTGGGCGGCAATCTCCCGCGCCTCCTCCACCGTGTTGCGCACCCGGGCCGTGCTGCGCAGATCCGCGGGCGGCAAGCCAAGGGCAATCGCCTGCTGGCGCAGCACATCCCCCTCGGGAGGCAGGTCGGGCATGGTGGGCCACCAGCCGCCGGTGAAGACCAACAGTGGCCTCTGGCCCACCTCCCTCAGGTGGAGGTAGGCCTGGATGCCGGCGAAGAAGCGGTCGGCATCGCCCCACTCACTCAGCCGGGCCGGCCCCGGCGCCGGATGGCGCCCGCCCCCCAGCACCACCACCGCCGCAAACGGCGCCCTGACCCCATCAGCCCTGGCTCCCTCCGCGCTCGCCGACTCCAGCCCCACCGCCGCCGTCTGGCGGCGGTGGGGCCACTCCAGGCTGCGCCAGAGCCCCTCAGCTATGAGGGGAGTGGCAAACAGCCAGAGGATCAGCAGCGCAGCCCTGGCGGGCCAGAGCCGGGAGCGGCCGGTGCCGTAGAGGAGCAGCAGCAGCGCCAGCCCCAGGGGCAGCACCAGCAGGGGCAGGAGCTTGCTCAGCAGAAACATGGCGACAGAGGTGAGGTCGTGCAGGAGCGATGAATCGTGCCAATCCTGGAGCTGCCTGCCCCGCTGTGGCACGATCCAACCCAGCCAGCCGGCCCCCGTGACCCTGCAGCTCAGCAACACCCTCACCAGGAGCGTGGAGCCCTTCCGACCGCTCGAGCCAGGCAAGGTGAGCATCTACTGCTGCGGGGTCACGGTGTACGACCTCTGCCACCTGGGCCACGCCCGCAGCTACATCAACTGGGACGTGCTGCGCCGCTACCTGATCTGGAGCGGCTACGTGGTGACGTTCGTGCAGAACTACACCGACATCGACGACAAGATCCTCAATCGCGCCGCCGAGGAAGGCAGCTCGATGGAGATGGTGAGTGAGCGCAATATCGAGGCCTTCGTGGCCGACATGGCCCGGCTCAACATCCTGCCGGCCGACCGCATGCCCCGCGCCACCCAGAGCCTGGGGGCGATCCGGGCCCTGATCGAGGAACTCGAGGCCAGGGGCGCCGCCTACTCCGCCGACGGCGACGTGTACTTCGCCGTGATGAAGCACGCCGGCTACGGCAAGCTCTCCGGCCGCGATCTGGCCGAGCAGCAGGACAACGCCGCCGGCCGCGTGGCCACAGAAGAAGAAGCCCGCAAGCAACACCCCTTCGACTTCGCCCTCTGGAAGGGCACCAAGCCGGGCGAGCCCAGCTTCCCGTCGCCCTGGGGTCCGGGCCGCCCCGGCTGGCACATCGAGTGCTCGGCCATGGTGCGCGAGGAGCTGGGCGACACGATCGACATTCATCTGGGCGGCGCCGATCTGGTGTTCCCCCACCACGAGAACGAGATCGCCCAGTCGGAGGCGGCCACCGGCTGTGAGCTGGCCCGTTACTGGCTGCACAACGGCATGGTGAACGTGGGCGGCGAAAAGATGAGCAAGTCGCTTGGCAACTTCACCACCATCCGCGCCCTGCTCGATTCGGGCGTGTCACCGATGACCCTGCGCCTGTTCGTGCTGCAGGCCCACTACCGCAAACCGCTCGACTTCACCGCGGAAGCCCTGGAGGCCGCCGCCACCGGCTGGAAGGGCCTCAACGCCGCCCTGGGGCTGGCGGCAGTCGGCAGCAACCCGCAGCCCATCAGCCCGGCCCAGGCTGCCCGCGATGCGGCCGGGCTCTCCGCCGAGCTGGCCGCCGCCCGAGGGCGCTTCGTGGCCGCCATGGACGACGACCTCAACACCTCCGCCGCCCTGGCGGTGCTGTTCGACCTGGCCCGGCCGCTGCGGGGCCTGGCCAACCGGCAGGAGCGGGGCGATCAGGCCGCAGCCCAGGAGGCTGAGGGGCCTGAACTGCGCGCCCGGGCCACACTGCTGCAGGACCTGGCGGCCGTGCTGGGCCTCAGGCCCGAACCGCTGGCGCCGGCTCCGGAGGGTGCTGCAGACGGACCGCACAACGCTGAAATCGAAGCCCTGATTGCCCAGCGCCAGGCTGCCAAGGCCAGCCGCGACTTCGCCACCGCCGACCAGATCCGCGACCAACTCAAGGCCCAGGGCATCGAACTGATCGACAGACCCGGTGGGGTCACCGAGTGGCTGCGGGGCTGAGTCGCTCAACTCAGCCCTTCGGCCGCTGCTGATCGCGCATCGTCCGTTCGATCCGGCGAATGCGGGCCAGGGTGAAGGTCCACACCTCCAGCTGGAAACTGCGCTCACGGTCACCGGCCTCCACGGCGTCGCGACACCCCTGCACCAGGGCCTCAAGGTTGTCGCCCCGCTCAAAGGCCTCCCACAGCTGGCGCTCCAGCCGGGCCCGTTCGATGAAATTCCAGCGCTGGAAGAAGCTCATGGCTGAATCTTCGCGCAGCTGGGGCCAGGCCTTTATCCCACCCAGCTGCGCAACAGATCGGCGATGGACACCACCAGGCCCACGCCGATCGCCGGAGGCGAGATCCAGCGCAGCGCCCACAGCAGGGCCCGCACCTGCCGCGGATCGCTGCCGGCCTCGAGCAGATCGGCCCGATACCGCCCCGGTACCTGCCAGCCCAGCAACAGGGCCATGGCCAGGCCACCGGCCAGCAGCAGCACGCCGCCGAACAGCGCGTCCATCCGCTCCAGCACCCCCACATCCAGGGCCGAGGGCAAGCCGATCACGGCGATCAGCGCCACGCACAGCCACACGGCCCGGCGGCGACTCCAGCCCATCCGGTCCATCAACGAACTGGCCGGCACCTCCAGCAGCGACACCGATGAGGTGATCGCGGCGATGTAGGCCAGGGCGAAGAACAGCAGGGCCACCAGCCGGCCCGCTGCCCCCAGGGAGGCCAGGCCGGTAGGCAGGGCGATGAACAGGGCACCCACCGTGCTGCCGCTCACCACATCCCCCAGGCCGAAGCTGGCCACCACAGGGAAGGTGACGCAACCAGCCATCAGCCCCACGGCCGTGTCCATGGCCACCACCGCCCCAGCCTCACCGGGAATGCCGCTGCGCCGGTCGAGGTAGGCGGCGTAGGCCAGGATCGCGCCGATGCCGGTGCCGATCGAGAAGAACGCCTGGGTGAAGGCGTTGCGGATCGTGGCCGGATCCAGCAGCTTGCTGGCATCCCAGCGCAGCAGGAAGGTGGCGTAGCCCTGCCGCGCCTCCGGCAGGGCGGCGGCCCAGAGGGCCAGGCCCAGCAACAGCAGAAACAACAACGGCATGCCCCAGCGGCTGAGCCGCTCAATGCCGCCGCGGATGCCCGCTGCCACCACCAGGCCGGTGAGGCCGAGGCTGAACAGGTGGCCGAGCACCGCATCGCCACCGCTGCTGATCGCTGAGAAGTAGTCCTGGGCGGCGGCGATGTCGGCGGGCAGAGGACTCAGCAGGGCATGGATCAGGCTGCGGCCCGTCCAGCCCATCAGCACGGCGTAGTACGACAGGATCCCCACCGCCGCTGCCAGGAACAGCCAGCCCAGGGGCTGCCAGCGGCGCCCACCCGCTGTGATCGGCGCCAGCAGGGGGGCATGGCCGGTGCTGCGGCCCAGCACCATCTCGGCCACCAGCACAGGCAGACACACCAGCACCACGATCAGGAGATAGAGCACCACGAAGGCAGCCCCCCCGCCCTGGGAGGCCCGGTAGGCAAAGCCCCAGAGGTTGCCCAGCCCCACGGCGCTGCCGGCCGCCGCCAGCACGAAGCCCAGGCCCGAGCCCCAGCGCTCAGGAGGGTCACCGCGCTCCAAACGGCTGCTGATTAGGGGCATCACTGGAGCATCGGAGATCGTCCCAGTTTCCGGCCCAGCGCAAGCGCAGCGGCAGGCCCGTGATCGGATGCTGCAGGCGCAGACCGGTGGCCTGGAGCTGCAGGTGCCTCACCGGGAGTTCGGCGTCCCCCCTGGGATCGCCGTAGAGCGGATCCCCCAGCAGCGGATGCCCCAACCAGGCCAGATGCACGCGCAGCTGGTGGGAGCGGCCGGTATGGGGCTGCAGCAGCAGGGTGCTGGAGAGGTGCTGGCCTGCAGAGGCGGCCGGACCTGGAGGATCAAGCCTGCGCCAGCGGCTGAGTGCCGGCTTGCCGCCCCTGGCCACGGGCACCACGCCGTAGCGGGGCGGCCGGGTGGCGATGCGAGCCAGGGGCTGATCGATCCAGCCGCCCCGCGCAGCTGGCACCCCCCGCACCCGGGCCAGATAGGTCTTGCGCACCCGCCGCTCGGCGAAGGCCCCGCTCAGCAGCCGGTGGGTGGTGGCATCGCGGGCCAGCAGGATCAGGCCGGAGGTGTCACGGTCGAGTCGGTGAACCAGCCGGGCCTCGGGCCAGTGTCGCTGGGTGCGACTCTCCAGAGAATCGGCCAGCTCCGGGCCCAGGCCTGGCTGGCTGAGCAGGCCTGAGGGCTTGGCGAGGGCCAACAGCCAGGTATCGGCGTACAGCAGCCGGGGCTCCAGTGCCCCATCAGCCGCCAGACGGCGGGCGCCCTGGTGGTCAGCCACCCATCTCCGCCATGCCACGCCGCTGCTGCAGCTGCTCCAGCCCCACCACCAGCCCCACGCCGATGGCTCCGAGCACCAGCGCCGCCAGCAGGGCACCGCCATCGGGGGGCGCCGCCAGGGCATCGCGCAGCACCACCAGCTTGCCCTTGGCGTTGGTGGTGC
>JBIIDV010000017.1:0-48107 GCA_044238185.1 Prochlorococcaceae cyanobacterium
CCTCAGCGATGATCAGCAGGGGCTTGCCGGTGCGGGCGATCTGCTCGAGCACGGGCACCAGGTCCTGCACCAGGCCGATCTTCTTGTCGGTGAGCAGGATGTAGGGCTCCTCGAGCACCGCTTCCATCCGCTCGGTGTCGGTGGCGAAGTAGGGCGAGATGTAGCCCTTGTCGAAGCGCATGCCCTCGGTGACCTCCAGCTCGGTGGTCATCGACTTCCCTTCTTCCAGGGAGATCACGCCTTCCTTGCCGACCTTGTCCATGGCGTCCGCAATCATGCGGCCCACCTCTTCGTCGTTGCCGGCGGAGATGGTGCCCACCTGGGCGATGGCGTTGGAGTCGGAGATCGGCTTGGCGTGCTCCTCGATCTTCTTCACCAGGAAGTCGGAGGCCTTGTCGATGCCCTTCTTGAGGGTGATGGCGTTGGCGCCGGCGGCCACGTTGCGCAGGCCAGCCTTCACCATGGCGTGGGCCAGGACGGTGGCGGTGGTGGTGCCGTCACCGGCGGCGTCGTTGGTCTTGGAGGCGGCCTGACGGATCAGGGCCACACCAGTGTTCTCGATGTGATCCTCGAGTTCGATCTCCTTGGCGATCGTGACGCCGTCGTTGATGATTTGAGGAGCGCCGAACTTCTTCTCCAGCACCACGTTGCGGCCCTTGGGACCCAGGGTGACGGCCACGGATTCGGCCAGGATGTCGATGCCTTTTTCGAGGGCGCGGCGGGCCTGCTCGTTGTAAATAATGCGCTTAGCCATGGAAGGCGGGATCTCAGGTAAGGGTCAGAACGAATGAAGGCGTGAGCGGAGAGCTCAGTTCACAACGGCAAGGATGTCCTTCTCCGACAGCAGCACGTACTCATCAGAGCCGAGCTTGATGTCGGTGCCGGCATATTTGCTGTACAGCACCTTGTCGCCAATGCTCACTTCGGGAGCCTGGCGGGAACCGTCTTCGTTGCGCTTGCCGGGGCCCACCTGCACCACCTCGCCCACCTGGGGCTTTTCCTTGGCGGTGTCAGGCAGCAGGATGCCGCCGGCAGTCTTCTCTTCGGATTCAGAGACCTTGATGAAGATGCGGTCTCCGAGGGGCTTAACGGTGGAGACGCTGAGGGAAACAGCTGCCATGGATCAATGCAAGAGCGACAACATGGCGATGGAAACGCCACAGGACAGCCCCAAGCTCAGTTCAGCGGCATGAAACCGCCGAACTGGCACTCAGAGCTCTCGAGTGCCAACCTATGCGGCGATTGCTCCTGAGGGCCATCAAGCCCTTGTGCGGTTGACCGAACCAGCGGCTCCCAACGCCGGGGCAAGCCCTACCCGAAGCCCAGGAGAACAAGGAGAGCGGCATGGCAAGTGGTAACGTTGCGCGGCTTACATCGGGTGGGTGAGGGATCGATTTTCGTTCAGCCTCAGCCCAGCCCAGCGCCCTCCGCCACTCCCTTACATATGGCTGCTGCTACCGCCACCGGCACCAAAGGCATCGTTCGGCAGGTGATCGGCCCGGTGCTCGACGTTGAATTCCCGGCCGGCAAGCTGCCCAAGATCTACAACGCCTTGCGCATCGAAGCGAGGAACTCCGCCGGCCAGGACGTTGCTCTCACCGCCGAAGTGCAGCAGCTGCTGGGCGATCACCGCGTGCGCGCGGTGGCCATGAGCAGCACGGATGGTCTGGTGCGTGGCATGGAAGCCCTCGACACCGGAGCCCCGATTTCCGTGCCCGTGGGCGAAGCCACCCTGGGCCGCATCTTCAACGTTCTTGGTGAGCCCGTCGATGAACAGGGTCCTGTGAACACCACCCTGACCGCCTCGATCCATCGGGCCGCCCCCAGCCTGACCGAGCTGGAGACCAAGCCCAAGGTGTTTGAAACCGGCATCAAGGTGATCGACCTGCTGGCTCCCTACCGCCAGGGCGGCAAGGTGGGCCTGTTCGGCGGCGCCGGCGTGGGCAAGACAGTGCTGATCCAGGAGCTGATCAACAACATTGCCAAGGAGCACGGCGGGGTGTCGGTGTTCGCCGGGGTGGGTGAGCGCACCCGTGAGGGCAACGACCTCTACGAGGAGTTCAAGGAGTCGGGGGTGATCAACCCCGACGACCTCTCCAAGTCGAAGGTGGCCCTCTGCTACGGCCAGATGAATGAGCCCCCCGGCGCCCGCATGCGCGTGGGTCTGTCGGCCCTCACCATGGCGGAGCACTTCCGCGACGCCAACAAGCAGGACGTGCTGCTGTTCGTCGACAACATCTTCCGCTTCGTGCAGGCCGGTTCTGAGGTGAGCGCCCTGCTGGGCCGCATGCCGTCGGCTGTGGGCTACCAGCCCACCCTCGGCACCGACGTGGGCATGCTGCAGGAGCGCATCACCTCCACCCTGGAAGGTTCGATCACCTCGATCCAGGCCGTGTACGTGCCGGCCGACGACCTCACCGACCCGGCTCCGGCCACCACCTTCGCCCACCTGGACGCCACCACCGTGCTCAGCCGCGGCCTGGCCTCCAAGGGCATCTACCCGGCTGTGGATCCCCTGGATTCCACCAGCACCATGCTCCAGCCGGCCGTTGTGGGCGACGAGCACTACCGCACCGCCCGCGCCGTGCAGAGCACCCTGCAGCGCTACAAGGAACTGCAAGACATCATTGCCATTCTGGGTCTGGACGAACTGTCCGAAGACGACCGCCGCACCGTGGACCGCGCCCGCAAGATCGAGAAGTTCCTCTCCCAGCCCTTCTTCGTGGCTGAGATCTTCACCGGCATGCCCGGCAAATACGTGAAGCTGGAAGAGACCATCAAGGGCTTCAACATGATCCTGGCTGGAGAGCTTGATCAACTGCCAGAGGCCGCGTTCTACCTCGTGGGCAACATTGATGAAGTGAAGGCCAAGGCCGAAAAGATCCTGGCCGAGGCCAAGGGTTGATCGCCCCCGATCACACCCTGAGGAGTTAACCCATGAGTCTTACCCTGCGAGTTCTGGCCCCTGACCAGAGCGTTTTTGACGGCATGGCTGAAGAGGTCATCCTGCCCAGCACCACTGGGCAGGTGGGCATCCTTCCCGGCCATGTCACCATGCTGGCAGCCCTGGAAACAGGTGTGATGCGCCTGAAGGAAGGCAACGAGTGGAAAGCCATCGCCCTGATGGGAGGCTTCGCCGAAGTGGAGGCCGATGAGGTCACCGTGCTGGTGAATGGCGCCGAGCTGGGCAGCAGCATCGATGCCACTGCCGCTGAGAGCGCCTTCGAAACCGCCAAACAGGCTGCCGAAGGGTTTGAGGGAAAATCGCCCAGCACTGAAAAGCTGAAGGCTCAGCAAAACCTGCAGCGCGCTCGCGCCTGGCTCCAAGCCAGCCAGGCGTCCTCCTGAGCTGTCCTGAATCTGGATCCACATCAGCCCGTCCCTTAGGCGGGCTTTTTTGATGCCCAGTTTTGATGTCCAGCGTGCATTCCGTCCGCTAGCGACATCCAACAAAAAAGCGCCCGTTGAGGGCGCTCGCTGGAACGGGGGATCACGGCTTGTGATCAGGCGGTACCGCAGAAGGTGACGTCGGGGAACTTGGCCTTGGCCTCATCGAGGCTCTTGCCCTTGCCTTCCTCCTGCCAGTAGTTGATCACCTCAGTGGCCTTGTTGAGAATCTCCACCCGCTCGTTGTCGGTGATCCAACTCTTGCCTTCGAGCTCGGTTTTCAGAGTTTCCCAAGCATCTTCCCTCGGCCAGAAGAAATAGGCGGAGAGCGGGCTGGGGCCACCACCCACAATCTGGTCCACGGCCAGGGCCACGTTGTCGGGCAGCCAGAGAATCTTCAGCAGGAACCGGCCCTCGTCTGCCTTCGGCGTGTAACCGGAAGGGACGCCATCCTCATCAATGGTGGCAGTGGCCAGAGCAGCACTGCCCCCACGCATCACCGGGCGTCCCTCCGTGGGCTCAGCTGCGGCAAGGGCTGCATCCTCGGGCGCGGCACTCACCGACGCGGGGTCGCTGGCTGTCATGGTATCGGCGCTCAAGACAACAGATCAAACAACCAACCTACCAGCCGCCGCGCCTGCCCACCCCTGCCCCTGCAGCTGTCAGGCTTGGCGACGTCCGTGCCCTCAACGCCAGCCTTGACCTTCGCTCCATCCGCCCCTCAGGCAAAGGCTGCGGCAGCAGGGGTGGTGCTGTTCGACATCGACGGCGTGATCCGCGACGTGGGCAGCAGCTATCGCCGTGCTCTGGCTGAAACGGTGCAGCACTACAGCGGCTGGCGACCCGACCCCAGCGCGATCGACAGCCTCAAGGCCGAAGGCCGCTGGAACAACGACTGGGAAGCGAGCCTGGAGCTGCTGCGCCGCCGAGGCCTCGGCGGGCCCGATCGGCCGTCATTGCCGGATTTCGATGACCTGGTGGGGGTGTTCAGCGGCTTCTACTTCGGCGGCGATCCGGCTGGCGATCCGGCCGACTGGCGGGGCTTCATCGGCAGCGAACCGCTGCTGGTGCAGCCCTCTTTCTTTGCCCAGCTCAGTGCGACCGGCGTGAGCTGGGGCTTCGTGAGCGGAGCCGAGCCCCCCTCGGCGCGCTACGTGCTGGAGCAGCGGCTCGGGCTGGAGCAGCCGCCCCTGATCGCCATGGGCGATGCCCCCGACAAACCAGACCCCTCAGGGCTTCTGCGGATGGCCGACCAGCTGCTCCGGGCTCGGGGTGTTCCTGGGCTGGGGGCCGGAGCACCGGCCGTGGCCTACCTGGGCGACACGGTGGCCGACGTGCTCACCGTGATCAATGCCCGCCGCAGCTGTCCCCAGCAACAGTTTCTCGCCCTGGCCGTGGCTCCGCCCCACCTGCACGGCGATGCCGCGGCCCGCGCCGCCTATGAAGCCAAGCTGCGCGAGGCCGGAGCCGACCAGATCCTGGTGAGCACCGCAGCTGTGCTGGAGACCCTGGCCTGAGCCTCAGCGCTCCATCGCAGCCGGCGCCTTGAGCGCGGCGGCCGTGAGGTTCTCGTGGCCGTGCTCCGTCACGGCCACGTCGTCTTCAATGCGGATGCCGATCCCTTTCCAACCCTCCGCGATCACCGGCTGGCCCTCGGGTATCGGCAGCCGGTCACTCACGTAGAGGCCCGGCTCCACGGTGAGCACCATGCCAGGCTCCAGGGCCACGTGGTGCTCGCCCAGCCGGTAGGCGCCCACGTCGTGCACGTCAAGGCCGAGCCAGTGGCCAGTGCGGTGCATGTAGAGATGGCGATACGCGCCCTGCTCGATCACCCCATCCACCGAGCCGGCCAGCAGACCCAGCTCCAGCAGACCCTCCACCAGCCGCCGCAGGGCCGTGTCGTGCACGCCCTCGGCTGTGAAGCCGGGCGCCACCGACGCCACCGCCGCCTCCTGGGCTGCCAGCACCAGCTCATAGAGCGCCCGCTGCTCGCCGGTGAAGCGGCCGTTGATCGGGAAGGTGCGGGTGATGTCGCCGTTGTAATAGTCGTCCAGCGAACAGCCAGCATCGATCAGCAGCAAGTCGCCGTCGCGAAGGGGAGCGTTGTTGGCCGTGTAATGGAGCACGCAGGCGTTGTCGCCACCCGCCACGATCGAGCCATAGGCGGGCCCACGGGCGCCCTGCTCAAGGAAGTGCTGCTCGATCACCCCTTGCACCTGGCGCTCATTCAACCCCGGCCGCGCCACCTGGCGGGCCAGCTCGTGGGCCTCGGCCGAAATCCGTGCCGCCACGCGCAGCCTCTCCAGCTCTTCGGGGCCCTTGCGCAGCCGCAGGCCGTGCAGGATCGAGCAGGGCGCCACCAGGCCCAGGGCGGCATGGCCGCTGCGGGGGGCGCGGTCGAGCTGGCGGGCCCAGGCGGCCAGCACCAGAGGCTCCACCGCTGGATGCTTGCCCACCCGGAAGGCGATGCCCTCGGCGCCCTGCAGGTACTCGCCCAGGCGCTGCTCCAGCTCCTCGAGAGGATGGGCGATGTCAGCTCCGAACTGGGCCACGGCCCCCTCGGTGCCCCAGCGGAAACCTGTCCACACCTCGGCGCTGGGCTCCTTGGGCGCCACAAACAACACGTAGCGTTCGCCCTGAGGCCGTTGGGGCAGAAACAGGGCCACGGCGTCGGGCTCATCGAAGCCGGTGAGATACCAAAAATCGCTGTTCTGGCGAAACGGCCACTCGCAGTCGGCATGGTGCATCGCCAGCGGCGCCGCCGGGATCACCGCCGCAGCCCCACCCAGCTGCTCGAGGAATCGCTGACGCCGCTGGGCGTGGATGGTCTTGGGCCTTATCTCAGGCGAGGGGTGGTCCAATCGACTGCCGGGGCATTGCACGCGCACCAGTCTGGGCCAGGGCTTCGGAGGGCGGTGGAGTGGGGCCGCACGGGGACAGGCCGTTTGCCGAGACGGCGAAGTTGCTTAGAATCAAGATTCAGATTCTTTGCATGCAAAGCCCAAGGTCGCGATGGCCCATGGAGCAGCCACCACATGAGGGCCCAGCCAGCGCATGAATGACCTGTTGGTCCTGGCCCTGTTGGTGCTGGTTGTGCTCTTGGGCTCGGCGTTCTGTTCTGGTGTCGAGGCGGCACTGCTCACCGCCAATCCGGTGCGCATCCACGAACTCGCCGTTCGACCCAGGCCTCCGCGCGGGGCCAGGAGGCTGGAGCAGTTGCATCAGCGGCTGGGCCGCACCCTGGCGGTGCTGGTGATCGCCAACAACGGCTTCAATATCTTCGGCAGCCTGATGCTCGGAGGCTACGCGGCCCGGGTGTTCGAGCAGAGGGAAGTGGCAGGAGTCGCCCTGCCAGTGTTTTCCATCGGGCTGACGGTGCTGGTGATCCTGCTCGGGGAAATCCTGCCCAAAGCGATCGGCAGCCGCCTGGCCCTCCCTGTTGCCCTGGCCAGTGCCCCGCCACTGCACTGGCTCGTGCTGCTGATGGCACCCCTGGTGCTGCTGCTGGAGCGGCTGCTGCCGGCCATCACCCGCGAAAACGAGATCAGCACCGACGAAAATGAGATTCGCCTGCTGGCCCGTCTCGGATCCCAGAAAGGCCAGATCGAGGCCGATGAGGCGGCGATGATCGCCAAGGTGTTTCAGCTCAACGACCTCACCGCCCGCGACCTGATGACCCCCCGCGTGGCGGCCCCAACCCTGGCGGCCTCCACGCCCCTGGATGGGGTGCGTGGCATCCTGCTCGCAAACCACGCCCCCTGGTGGGTGGTGCTGGGGGAGGAGGTGGATGAAATCGTGGGGGTGGCCAGCCGGGAGCGACTGCTCTCAGCCCTGCTGGAGGGAGGGGGCCGGCTCACTCCCGCCGAACTGAGCGAGGCTGTGGAATTCGTGCCCGAGATGATCCGGGCCGACCGGCTGCTCACCGGCTTCCGCCGCAACAGCGGTGGGGTGAGAGTGGTGGTGGATGAGTTCGGGGGGTTTGCCGGGGTGATCGGCGCCGAGGCCGTATTGGCCGTGCTGGCTGGCTGGTGGCGACCTCCCCAGGCGAGCAGCCTGGAGACGCCCGCATGAACACGCCCAGCACCCCCCAGCGCTGCCGGCTGCTGTTGCACCAGTGGCGCCGCCAGCTCAGCCTCACCCCACGGGAGCAGAGCCTGCTGGCCGGAGCCCTGGCGGGTCTCGACCGCCAGCTGCAGCGGCTGGAGCAAGGCCAGGTGCGCCTGGCGGTGTTCGGCCGGGTGGGGGTGGGTAAGTCGAGCCTGGTCAATGCCCTGGTGGGCGAAGCCGTCTGCCCCACCGACGTGGCCCACGGCAGCACCCGCCACCAGCGGGCCACGGCCTGGCAACAGCCGGTGCCAGGCCTCCAGGGGCTGGAGCTGGTGGACACTCCTGGCATCGATGAAATCGGCGGCGCAGCCCGCTCCCGATTAGCCGAGCGGGTGGCCCGGGGTGCCGATCTGGTGCTGCTGGTTCTCGATGGCGACCTCACCAGCGTGGATCAGGCCGCCCTCACGCCCCTGCTGGCCAGCGGCAAGCCCCTGGTGTTGGTGCTCAACCGCAGTGACTGCTGGCCAGAGGCGGAACGGCAGGCCCTGGAGGCCAGCATCCAGCGAAGGCTGCAGGCCCTGCTGCCCGCCGGCGGGCCACCCCTGGAGCTGGTGGCGGTGGCGGCGGCACCGCGCAGGCCGCGGCTCCTGGCCGATGGACGGGTTCGTACCGACGGCAGCGCTCCGGAAGTGGAGCCACTGCGCCGCCATCTGCTGACCCTGCTGGAGCGCCAGGGCGACCTCTTCCTGGCCCTCAACAGCCTGCAGGCGGCGGACCACTTCCAGCGCCAGCTGCAGCGCGACCGCTTGCGCCGCGGCCGCCACAGCGCCCAGGGACTGATCGGCCGCTATGCGGCCCTGAAAGCCACCGGCGTGGCGGCCAATCCCCTGGTGCTGCTCGATTTGGCCGGGGGGCTGGCCTGCGACACCGCCCTGGTAGCCCAGCTCTGCCGCCTGTACGGCCTGCCCGTGGACGGTCCGGCCGCCCGCCAACTCCTGGGCGAACTGTCCCGCCAGAACGCCCTGCTCGGTGGCGCCCAGCTGGGCATCCAGCTGGTGTTGGGGACCCTGCGTCAGCTGTTGCTGCTGGCGGCCCCGTTGAGTGCGGGGCTGAGCCTGGCACCGGCGGCACCGGTGGCGGTGGCCCAGGCCGCCCTGGCCGTGCACACCACCCGGCGCACGGGCAGGCTGGCCGCCCGGGAACTGCTGCGCCACAGCCAGCGCGGCGGCCAGCCCGGTGCCCTGCTACGCCGTCTGGCGGGCAGCGACCCCCAGGTGCGCCAGTGGCTGCAGCACCAGCGCCTCGAGATGCAGCAGCCGTGAGCGTGGCCCTGCTGGGCACCAGCGCCGACCCTCCCACCCACGGACACCAGGCTCTGCTGGAGGGTCTGCTCACCCACTTCCCCCGGGTGGCCACCTGGGCCAGTGACAACCCGCTCAAGCAGCATGGAGCACCCCTGCAGCAGCGGGCAGCCCTGTTGGCCGCCCTGGTGCAGGCCATCGGCAATCCCCGGCTGGAGCTGGTGCAAGAGCTGAGCAGCCCCTGGGCGATCACCACCCTGCGGCGCGCCGCCCAGCGCTGGCCCCAGGAGGAGCTGGTGTTTGTCGTGGGCAGTGATCTGACCGGCCAGATTCCAGGCTGGAAGGAGGCGGAGGCCGTGCTGCGCAGCTGCCGGCTGGCGATCGTGCCCCGCTGCGGCTGGCCGCTCGATCCGCGTGCAGTGGAGCAGCTGCAGCACCTGGGAGCTCGGCTGCAGACCCTTCCCCTGCAGATCCCTGCCACGGCCAGCTCAACAATCCGCCGGCAGCCGCGCCCCGACCAGGTGCCCGCCGCCGTCTGGCCCGTGCTGCTGGAGCACAATCTCTACGGCCTTGCCACCCGACCCTGATGCGCCTCGCCCTGGCCCAGCTCAATCCAGTGGTGGGCGATCTGGCGGGCAACGGGCAGAGGATTCTGGCGGCCTGCCGCCAGGCCGCCGATCAGGGGGCCGATCTGGTGCTCACCCCCGAACTCTCCCTCTGGGGCTATCCACCCAGGGATCTGCTGCTGTTGCCGGCCCGCCTGGAGGCCCAGGCCCGGGCCCTCGATGGGCTGGCAGCAGCCCTGTCTGAATCGGCCGGCACTCCAGCGGTGCTGGTGGGCATGGCTGAGCCCTGCGGCGAGCGCTCCCTGCCCAGGCTGCACAACGCCCTGGCCCTGGTGGAGCCCGGCGGCTGGCGGGTGGTGGCCCGCAAGCAGCTGCTGCCCAGCTACGACGTGTTCGACGAGCGGCGCTACTTCAGGCCTGCGGCTGCCCCATCCCTGCTGGAGCTGGAGTGCCGGGGCCGCATTTGGCGGCTGGGGCTCACCATCTGCGAAGACCTGTGGGTGGAGGAGGAGCTGCAGGGCCAGCGGCTGGTGGGCCCCGACCCGATCGCGGCCCTGATGCCCCTGCAGCCGGATCTGCTGCTCAACCTCTCCGCATCCCCCTTCAGCCAGGCCAAAACCAGCCTGCGCCGCCAACTGGCTAGCCGCGCCGCCGGCCGCCTCGGCTGCCCGGTGGTGTACGTGAACCAGGTGGGCGGCAACGATGAGCTGGTGTTCGACGGCGCCAGCTTTGTGGTGGAGGCCAGCGGCGCGCTGGTCTGCCGCCTGCCCTGTTGCCAGGAGGTGGTGACGCTGTGGGATGCCGCAGCGCCCCTCGGCCCGGGGGAGGGGGGGCAGAACCTGGCCCCGGAGCCGGAGCCACTGGAACAACTCTTCCGGGCTCTGGTGCTGGGGGTGCGCGACTACGCCGGCACCTGCGGCTTCCAACAGGCCCTGCTGGGCCTCAGTGGCGGCATTGATTCAGCCCTGGTGGCGGTGATTGCCGCCGCCGCCCTGGGGGCCAACCACGTGGAGGGGCTGCTGCTGCCCTCCCCCTGGAGTTCAGCGGGCTCGATCGACGATGCCCTGGCCCTGGCCACCCGGCTCGGCCTGCGCACCCATACCCTGCCGATCGCCGGCCTGATGGCCGGCTTCGACCAGGCCCTGGCACCGGCCCTGGGGGGTGAGCCCGCCGGCGTCACAGCCGAGAACCTGCAGTCGCGGATCCGTGGCACCCTGCTGATGGCGGTGGCCAACCAGCAGGGCCAGCTGCTGCTCTCCACCGGCAACAAGAGCGAACTGGCCGTGGGCTACTGCACCCTCTACGGCGACATGAACGGCGGCCTGGCCGTGATCGGCGACGTGTACAAGAGCCGCGTGTTCGCACTCTGCGCCTGGCTGGATTCCCCCGCCGCCGCCAGCTGCCGCGCTCACCTGGGCCTGCCGGCCAGCGGCGAGCTGGTGGGGGCCGCGATCCGCCACAAACCCCCCAGTGCGGAATTGCGGCCAGACCAGCGCGACAGCGATTCCCTGCCCGACTACGCCGTGCTCGATCCGCTGCTGGAGGCCCTGGTGGAGCAGCGCCGCAGCCCCGAGCAGTTGCGGGCCGAAGGCCAGAACGGCGAGCTGGCCGAGCGGGTGATGGGGCTGCTGCGCCGGGCGGAATTCAAGCGCCGCCAGGCGGCTCCGGTGCTGAAGGTGAGTGGCCAGGCGTTCGGTAGCGGCTGGCGGATGCCGATTGCCGCCCGCTGAGCCAGGCTGAGGGGGCACGCGCAAGCTCCATGGCCGCCCCGTCCACCTTCAGCGCCCCGATGGCCAGCATCGGCGTGCCCAGCGAGATCAAACGCGACGAGCGGCGGGTGGCCCTTACCCCTGATGGGGTGAGCGAGCTGGTGGCCCAGGGGATGGAGGTGCGGGTGCAGGCCGGTGCGGGCGTGGGGGCCGGCATCAGCGATGACGCCTTCGCCGCAGCCGGGGCCCGCCTGGTGAGTCAGGAGGAGGCCTGGGGGGCCCATCTGGTGGTGAAGGTGAAGGAACCCCAGCCTGAGGAATTCCAGTTTCTGCGTGCCGACCTCGTGCTGTTCACCTACCTGCACCTGGCGGCTTACCCCGAGGTGGGGCGGGCCCTGCTGGAGGCCGGCACCACCGCCGTGGCCTACGAGACGGTGCAGCTGGAGGACGGCAGCTTGCCCCTGCTGGCGCCGATGAGCGAAATCGCCGGCCGGCTGGCAGCCCAGGTGGGAGCCCACCTGCTGGAGAAGCCCCATGGCGGCCGGGGCATCCTGATCGGCGGCTGCACCGGCGTGCGGCCGGCACGGGTGGTTGTTCTGGGCGCCGGCAGTGTGGGTTGGAACGCCGCCCGCATCGCCGCCGCCATGGACGCGGAAGTGCTGCTGCTGGATCGCTCGCCCCAGCGGCTGAGGCAACTGGAAGCCGATCGCCGCGGGCGGCTGGTGAGCCTGGTGAGCAGCCGCAGCCTGATCGAGCGGCACGTGCCCGGCGCCGACCTGCTGATCGGCGCAGTGCTCACCCCAGGCGGCCGGGCGCCCACGTTGGTGGATGAGGAGCTGGTGAAGCAGATGAAGCCCGGCTCGGTGATCGTGGATGTGGCGATCGACCAGGGCGGCTGCATCGCCACCAGCCGCGAGACCACCCACACCGATCCCGTGCACACCCTCCACGGCGTGCAGCACTATGCGGTGGGCAACATGCCCGGGGCCGTGCCCTTCACCTCCACCGAGGCCCTGGTGAGCGTGACCCTGCCCTACATCCTGGTGATGGCCGGCCGCGGCCTTACCGAGGCGGTCACCGACCGGCCCGAACTGCTCTCCGGGCTGAACACCGTGGATGGGGCCGTCTGCCACCCCGGTGTGGCCCGGGCCCTGGGCCGGGCCACCCGCCACCCGATGGCCTGCCTGCGCTGATGCTCAACCCCGCGCGGATCCGGGTGCTGGCGGTGGGCAAGGTGCGCAAGGACTGGGTGCGCGAGGGGCTGGCCACCTATCGCAAGCGCCTGCCGGGAATCACTGTGCTTGAGCTGCGCGAGAGCAGCCCCGAACGGGAAGCCGAGGCCCTGCTGGCCGAACTGCGCGGCGATGAGCAGCTGGTGGCCCTCAGCGAGGAAGGCCAGACCCTGGGGTCGGCGCAACTGGCCGAGCGCCTGCGCGACTCAGGCTCCGGCCGGCTGGCTTTTGTGATCGGCGGGGCCGATGGGCTCACCCCCCGGCTCAAACAGCGCGCCGCCTGGACCCTCAGCCTCTCGCCACTCACCTTTCCCCACGACCTGGCGCGGTTGCTGCTGCTGGAGCAGCTCTACCGGGCCCAGACAATCCTGCAGGGCGGCCCCTATCACCGCGGCTGAAGCCAAGAGCCCAGCGGGGACAACGGCCGCTGCAGGGCCGAGGGAGCGATCCCCTCGCGCAGGGCCAGCACCAGGCCTGCGGCCTCGCTGTAGCTGCGGGCCGGCAGCACCTCCAACCCCAGAGCCGCCCCGTTCACCTGCAGCACACAGGGGTTGTGCACGGCGATCACGGGCAACCCACGCTCGGCGCAGGCCAACACCGCCGCACCGCCCAGGGCGTCGGCTGGAGCCACCACGGCGCCGATCTGATCGGGCCGCAGCAGCTGGGGATCGCTCCAGTCGCCAGCGCCGGGGCGAGTCACCAGGTCGGGGGCCCGGCTCAGCCCCACCAGCACGCAGGCCAGGAAGGTGTAGCCGAGCTCCTCGCCGGCCGCGCGGGGGTCGAGGTCGGCGCTGAGGGGCAGGGGGCTGAGGGCGGGGGCATGGGCGCAGGGAAGACCCAGGTGCTGGGTGAGCAGGTGGCTGATCACCGCCTCAGCGCCGGCCAGGGCATCCACCCCGGATCCGCCCCGGTAGGCCGCCAGGGCCTCACTGGCTGGCTCCTCCGGAAAGCGCGCCACCACGGCGATGGCCGTGGCACCGGCCTGCAGCAGGGCCTCACCGGCCCGCAGCAGGGCATCAGGACGGCCCAGCTGCCCCCAGCTGGCCCCACTGGGCCCCTGCTGCAGGCTCACCTCCAGGGGACAGTCGGTGCGGAGCACCGGTCCGATCTCCAGCCCCAGGCTGGCCCGGCAGCCGTCGACCACCTGCAGATGGCGCTGGCAGAGCTCGGGCTCGATACCGGCATCGAGCAGCACCCCCAGCCGCTGGCGCCGCACCGGCCGCAGGGCCAGGCCACCGGCGGCGAAGCAATCAAGCGCCGACCCCTCCACGTAATGGATGCGCCGATCGCTCCAGTAAAGCGAGGCGCCATTCATCACGTTGGGGTGGGTGATCAGGCAGCCACTGGCGGCCGCCAGCAGGCGGGCGGCCGGCAGGCCATCGCCTGCGTAGCCCCCCAGCTCACAGCCGATGCCGGTGGGAATCACCAGCAGGGTGGGCAGGGGGGACACAGCCTGATCGCCCCCTGTCATGGGGCCGCCCCACGCAGCACGGTCTCATCAGCGGCGCCCACATCATTGGCTCCCTCATCATCGGCGCCCACCTCCACCACCGCCTCGATCCAGAGCTGCTCCTCGGACGCGGCTGTGATCGCCCAGCGCAGGGGCCTGCCCTGCTGGGCCAGGGCTGCTTCAATGGCCGGCCGCAGAGGGCCCGAGGGGCGATCTAGCTGCAGGTGCAGACACTGGAGGGCGAGGCCCGTCACCGGCGGGCCCTCACTTCTGGTATTGGCCGAACTGGGCTTCGTAGAGGGCATCCTCCATACCGGCCCGGAGCTTGAGATCACTGCGGGGGAAGGCCACACACAACAAGGCATAGCCCTGCTGCTGCAGCTCGGCCTTCACACCCATGGCATCGGGCTGGTGCACGCTGCCCTCGCTGATCAGGGCGGCACAGGTGGTGCACACCCCGGAGCAGCAGGAGCTGGGCAACTCCACCCCGGCGGCCTCGGCCGCCGCGAGCACGGTCTGGTCTTCGCTGCAGGCGAAGGTGTGGCTGACGCCGTTGATCTGGGCAACAACGGTGTAGCTGGCAGTCATGGAGATTCAGGCCGGCAGCCCCCCATCTTCCGTGATCGCCGTCCACTGGCTGGGATGGGGGGCCAGGTATTCCGGCGGAGTCTCCCCCGTAGTCACCGGCGCGGCCGTCAGGGCGAAATCGATGGCAATCGAGCAGCGCAGGCTGTCGTCGTCGTCGTTGGCCTGCACGGCATGGTCCAGGCAGGCGGGGAAGAGAGCCAACAGGCCAGCCCGGGGAGCCACGTCCTGCCAGGGCTGGGTCCAGGGAGAGTTGGCAAGGGGCCCGCCATGGCCCACCGCCATCCCCGGCACCAGCTCATTCAGCTGGCGCTTGGGCCAGCAGCGCAGCACGCCACAGCGGCCACTGCCGTCGCCAGTGAGGTAGTACACGGCGCTGAGATGGG
The DNA here is from genome assembly GCA_044238185.1 of Prochlorococcaceae cyanobacterium. GTDB lineage: Bacteria > Cyanobacteriota > Cyanobacteriia > PCC-6307 > Cyanobiaceae > NIES-981. Next base: position 14,664 of record JBIIDV010000017.1, read on the forward strand.
CATTGGGGTGGTGATGGCGGCCCACCACCTGACCCGGCTCACTGAGCACGGGCCAGCAGCGCTGGATGTGCAGCGCCACCCGATCCGGATCGAAGCCCAGCTGCACCAGATACGCCTGGGCATGGCTGGCGATCTGCGCCAGCAGGGGCGCGAACAGGGGATGGCGGTGCAATTGCCAGACGCCATTGAGGTCGCCGGTCCAGGCGCAACCAGGATCCGGGTTGCTCTCGGCGGCACCGCGCAGCTCCAGCAGCAGCTGCACTTGCCGTGCCAGATCGAGGGGATCGGGCCTCATCTGCACCAGCCCAAGGGCCACGGGAAACAGGGGCTGGATCTGCAGCGATCCCGGCGCGGGCAGCGGCAGGGGCAGGGACATCGGGTAGGGGCTCAACACGCCCAACTCTGGGGTGCTGCCGGCCGGCGGGTCGTCGGCCGGCAGAGCGATGGGGGCGAGACCATCAGTGGACGATGGGCACTCAGCAGCCCCTGAACGGCCGAACCCCCTGGGACTCCTGTGGCCGTGTTGCGCGCGGAGCGTGCGAAACGGCCGAAGAAGCCCAGGGGGTTCGAGCTGACTGGAGCGCTGGGGGCTTGGCTTCAGCCCATCGCCGAGGCTCCGCCCACCACTTCCAGGATCTCCTGGGTGATCGCAGCCTGACGAGCCTTGTTGTAGTCAAGCGTCAACGTCTTGGCGAGGGCCTTGGCGTTGTCGCTGGCGTTGTTCATGGCCGTCATCCGGCTGGCCAGCTCGGAGGCCGCAGCTTCCTGCAGGGAGCGCAGCAGCTGGTTCTGCAGGTACAGCGGCAGCAGGGCGTTAAGCAGCTGCTCGGGGCTCTGCTCGAACACGATGTCCGAAGGCAGGGCCGGAGCCGCGTTGGCGGAGCTGCCGGGCTCGACCACCAGGCGACCTTCCCGGGTGGTGAGACGGAAGATCTCATCCTCTGGGGTGGCGATGCCCTGCGGATCGAGGGGCAGCAGGGTCTGGATCACCGGCCTGGAGCTCACCAGGTTGATGAACTTGGTGAAGATGATCTCCACCCGATCGGTGGACGCCGAGAGGAACTCGGCAAGGATCTCGTTGGCGATCCCCCGGGCCTCCTCGGCATTGGGCACCTGCTCCAGACCGGTGAAGGTGGCGCGCACGGTGTAAAGGGAGGCGCGGTTCTGGAAGTAGGTGATCGCCTTGCGGCCGATCAACACCAGATCCACCTGGTAACCCTGGCCGGTGAGCTCGGCGTGGCGCTGTTCAGTGCGCTTGATGATGTTGGCGTTGTAGCCACCACACAGGCCCCGGTCGCCGGTGACGGCCAGCAGGGTGATGGTCTGCACCGGACGCTCCTCCAGCAGGGGAGCATCGACATCCTCGAAGCGCATGCGGGACTGGAGGTTCTCCAGGACCCGGGCCAGGCGGTCGGCGAAAGGCCGGCTGCGCAGCACCTGTTCCTGGGCACGCCGCACCTTGGCGGCCGCCACCAGGCGCATGGCCTCGGTGATCTTGCGGGTGTTTTTGACCGAACCGATGCGGTCGCGGATTTCCTTGAGATTGGCCATCTGAGTGTCCTCCTCAGACGGTGGCGAGCATGGTCGACTTCACCTCTTGGATGGCGTCCTTGAGGATGGTCTCAGCTTCGTCGCTGAGCTGCTTCTCGGACATCACCTTGGTGATGAAGTCGGCCTTGTTGGTCTTGAGGTAGTCGCGCAGTTCGCGGCAGAACTCCACCACCGATTCCACAGGTACCTCGTCGATCATGCCCTTCACACCGGCGTAGACCACGGCCACCTGCTCAGCCAGGTTCAGGGGGCTGAACTGGGACTGCTTGAGGATCTCGCGGAGACGCTTACCGCGGGCCAGCTGGGCCTGGGTGGCGGCGTCGAGGTCGGAGGCGAACTGGGAGAAGGCGGCCAGTTCATCGAACTGGGCCAGCTCCAGCTTGAGGGTGCCGGCAATCTTCTTGATGGCCTTGGTCTGGGCGGCACCGCCCACCCGGCTCACCGAAATGCCCACGTTGATGGCGGGGCGCAGACCGGAGTTGAACAGGTCGGAGCTGAGGAACACCTGACCATCGGTGATCGAGATCACGTTGGTGGGGATGTAGGCCGACACGTCACCGGCCTGGGTTTCGATGATGGGCAGGGCGGTCATCGAGCCCTTGCCCATGGCATCGCTCAGTTTGGCGGCGCGCTCGAGCAGACGGCTGTGGCAATAGAACACGTCGCCGGGATAGGCCTCACGGCCGGGGGGACGACGCAGCAGCAGTGACATCTGGCGGTAGGCCTGGGCCTGCTTGGTGAGGTCGTCATAGATCACCAGGGTGGCCTTGCCCTTGTACATGAAGGATTCGGCAAGGGCTGCGCCTGTGTAGGGGGCCAGGTACTGGAGGGCAGCCGATTCTGAGGCACTGGCAGCCACCACGATGGTGTAATCCAGGGCGCCCTTCTCGCGGAGCACTTCCACGACGTTGGCCACCGAAGCGGCCTTCTGGCCCACGGCCACATACACACAGACGACGTCTTCGCCCTTCTGGTTGATGATCGTGTCGATCGCGATCGCGGTCTTGCCGGTCTGGCGGTCGCCGATGATCAGCTCGCGCTGGCCCCGGCCGATTGGGATCATGGCGTCAATGGCGGTGATGCCCGTCTGCATGGGCTCGTGCACCGACTTGCGCTGGATGATGCCAGGCGCCATCGACTCGATCAGGCGGGTCTCGGTGCAGGCGATCTCCCCCTTGCCGTCGATCGGCTGACCGAGGGAATTCACCACCCGACCCAGCATGGCGTCACCCACGGGCACGGCGGCGATCTTGCCGGTGGCCTTCACCGTGCTGCCCTCCTGGATGCCGCGGCCCTCACCCATCAGCACCACACCCACGTTGTCGTCCTCAAGGTTGAGGGCGATGCCTTCTGTGCCGTCCTCGAACTGCACCAGCTCACCGGCCATCACCTGCTGCAGGCCATAGACGCGGGCGATGCCGTCGCCGATCTGCAGCACGGTTCCGACGTTGCTGACCGAAACCGATTTGTCATAGTCCTCAATCTGCTGCTTGAGGATGGCGCTGATCTCGTCGGGGCGGATGGAAACCATGGTGGGAAGTCCCCGCAGGGGGAGTGGATGGGAGGAGGAGGGTGAAGCCGGAGAGAGGGAAGTTGGGCTAGCTCACCTTGGCGAGCGCCAGACCGAGGCGACGCACCTGGCCGGACAGGCTGGCGTCGATGACGCGTGAACCCATGCTCACGACAAAGCCACCAATCAGATCAGGATCGACCTGTAGATCGAATTCCACATCCTTGGTGCCGGCTATGGCGCGCACCTTGTCGTTGAGTTGCTGCTGCTGCTCATCACTGAGCGACGTCGCCGAGGTGACCTTGGCCAGAGTGATGCCTCGGAGATCCCGGTACAGCTCCAGAAAACGAACCAGCACCGCATCGAGAACAACAATCCGGTGCCGATCAGCCAACATCTTCAGAAGGTTCTGAAATGAAGGAGTGAGCTGCTCGGCGAACAGTTTGGTCAGTGCAGCCTTCTTCGCCTCAGGCTCCAGGACCGGAGACGCCATGGCAGCCCGCAGTTCAGGACTGCCGTTCCAGATGGAGAGCAGTTCCCTGACCTGTTCCGCAACAGTGTCAGTCTCGTTGCGGGCCTCAGCCACCTGAAGCAGAGCCTCGGCGTAGGGGGTAGCAATTGTATTGAGGACTGGCATCAGGAGTTCCCCAGGGTATTGATGGATTGATCGATCAAGCGGGCCTGGGCCCCCTGATCGAGCTTTCCAGGCAGGGTGGACAGGGCCTTCTCAATCGCCTGGCGGGCAGCTTCCCTGCGAAGCAGATTGGAGACCCTCTCCGCTTCGGCATTCAGATCGGCAGAGGCGTCTTCCTTGAGACGGGCCATCTCGTCAATGGTGCGGCGCTCACTCTCCTCACGGACAGCCTGTGCTCTGGCCTGGCCGTCCGCACGAATCTGCTCGGCCTTCTGCTGGGCGGCCTGGAGATCCTGCTGGGCCTTGGCCACAGCGGCGGTGGCGGTTTTCAGCCGCTCCTCAGCGTCACTGAGGTCGGCCAGGATGGCCTGACGGCGCCGGTCGAGCATCCCGCCGAGAAAGCCCCGCAGGAACCAGGTGAGCACCCCGATCACAATGACCAGGTTGATCAGGTTGGTTTCGAGGGGGTTGAGGTTGAAGCCGAAGCCGCCGTGGTGGGCAAACAGCACGGTGGACAGAGAAGGGAGGATCATTTCGCGGCCAGCAGACGGTCAACAATCAGGGAACCGAGCTGATCGGCCTCGACCTTCAGGGAGGCGAGTGCCCGGTCCTTCTCGGCTTCAATCTCCCGGCGGGCTTTCTCACGCACGGCAATAGCCTCGGCCTGAGCCGTGGCGAGGGCTTCGCGGTACAGCTTGTCGGACTCCTGTTCGGCCTCGACGATCAGCTTCTGAGCGTCCAGCCTGGCTTCCTTGAGTTGTTCCGTGAGATCTGCTTCGAGTCGTTGCGCCTGGGCCAGCTGCTGCTTGGCCTCAGCGCGACTGGTGGTGACAAAACCCTCTCGATCTTCCACGGCCTTACCAACAGGGCGGAAGAACAGGGCATTGAGAATGAAGGTGAGGAGCACCACCTGCACCGCCATCAGCGGCAGGGTGGCATCAAGGTCGAACAGACCTCCCTCCGGGGCGCCGGAAGCAACGCCGTTGACGGCGTCAGCTGTGGCAAGCAGGAGCCAGCTGGTCATTGGAAAGGGATCGCCGGGGTGGACGGGGGAACAGTCACAGGGGGGCAGCCACAGCCACCCCCCGACGTGAGTGATCAGCCGGCGAAGGGGTTGGCGAACAGCAGCACCAGAGCCACCACCAGGCCATAGATGGTGAGGGCTTCCATGAAGGCCAGGGAAAGCAGCAGGGTGCCGCGGATCTTGCCTTCAGCCTCGGGCTGGCGGGCGATGCCTTCCACAGCCTGACCGGCTGCGGTGCCCTGGCCGATACCAGGGCCAATGGCGGCGAGGCCCACGGCCAGAGCGGCGGCCAGTACGGAAGCGGCGGAGGTCAGATCACTCATTGGTGGAAAGGAGTTAGGGGAGCGCAGGGATGAGCGCGGAAAGGGCTGGAGCGCGGCCGGGACACTCCCCAAGGGGAGCGGGCCCGGTTCCACCCGGACCTGCGCGCGATGAGTTTGCCAGATCGGCGGACCGGTCCGGCTGAACGATTCAGTGGTGCTCTTCGTGCACGGCCTCGCCGATGTAGTTAGCGGCGAGGGTGGCAAAGATCAGGGCCTGGATGGCGGAGGTGAACAGGCCGAGGAACATGGCCGGAAGGGGCACAATCACCGGCACAAGGAAGGCCAGCACACCCACCACCAGTTCGTCAGCGAGGATGTTTCCAAACAGACGAAAAGATAGGGAGAGGGGCTTGGTGAAATCCTCAATGATCTTGAACGGGAGCATGATCGGCGTGGGCTCCACGTAGTACTCGAAGTAACGCAGACCCTTGCGGCTCAGGCCCGCATAGAAGTAGGCCAGGGACACCAGCAGTGCCATGGCCACTGTGGTGTTGATGTCGGCGGTGGGAGCGCCCAGTTCACCGTTGGGAAGTTCGATCAGCTTCCAGGGGATCAGGGCACCGCCCCAGTTGCACACAAAGATGAACAGAAAGAGGGTGCCGATGAAGGGCAGCCAGTCGCGGTAGGCCTTCTCGCCGATCTGCTCCCGGGCCAGATCGCGGATGTAGGTCCAGAGGAACTCGAGCAGGTTCTGCACCCCGCGCGGTTCACGCTCCATCCTGCGGGTACCCACCACCACCAAAGCGAGGAGAGCGCCGATCACCACCCAGGAGCTCAGGAAGACCTGACCATGGAGATTGAGTTTGCCGAGGTGCCAGTAAAACTGCTGGCCTACCTCCAGTTCGGCGAACGGCAGGGCAAGGGGCAAGGGAACCATGGGGTGAAGGGTGGTTCAGGGGGCGAGGACGGCCTGCAGCAGCAGGGCCGGCTTGTAGAGCAGGAAGCCGAGCAGGGCTGGCAACAACTCCAGGGCAGGAATGCGGGCTGCGGCCACAACTAGCAGGGCCGGTACAACGATCTGAAAGCGTCCCAGAGAGCGGGACTCAGGACCGATCCGGGCCACGCTGCGGGCCAGCAGACGCAGGTAGAGCAGTCCGCAAGATCCACCCAACAGCAGGCTGCGAGCAGCACTGGCACCGAACAGGGGCCAGGCGATCACGCTCACCACAAGGGTGAGCAGGAGGGTGGCCAGCAGCAGGCGGCGTTGCAGGCGGAGAAAGGGATCGGCGACTGTCAGATCGGCGGAATGCCGATCCACTGACGCCAGCACCGCTTCCCCATCCGCAGATGGCGTACCGGGGGAGCCGGCATCCGCTGCGAGGCTGATCTGCAAGTGCTGAGGGGCGTCAAAGCCCGGGCAACTTATCACGCTGCGTTAAGCAACCAGTTGCAGCACCTGCAGGGCCATCAGCCGGCGCGCCAGCCCACAACGCTCCTCGGCCGTGAACGGCAGCGGCAAGTCCGCCAGCGGCATGCCGGGGGCGGCTTCCACCGCCTGCATCAGCGCCAGGGCCGCCGGCTCGATGGTCAGTGGCAGAAGGTCTGGTCCCAGCAGATCCGTGGAGGGCCAGCCCCACAGGCAGCGGTTGCGCTGACCACTGGCGGCCAGCAGCACGCTGTCGTCCCCCCAGTCAGGCCGCTGCAGCGGCCCCTTGCTGAGAAAGAACTCGAAATGACTGATGTCGGGATCGAGGTCCTCGATCAGGGCCCAGCGCTCGTCCTGGGACAGGGATCGGGCCCGATCCAGCAACCCGCCGGTCAGCAGCCGGGCCGGATCCCAGACCTCAGGGTTGGAGAAACCGACAAAGTCAAGATCGACCTGGGCCACGAAGGCCATCAGGGTGTGGAGGTTGTAGCTGGTCTCCTGCGGGTGCAGGTACATATCCGCGAAGTTCACGTCCGCCTGGGTATCCAGGGCCCAGCGCTGCTCGTGATGGCGCCGCAGGCGATTGCTGGCTGGAAGCACAGAGAACAGCTCCCGGCCGAGCTGAATCGCCTCGGGGCCACTGCCCACCCCCAGACGGCTGAGGCTGCGCTGGGTGCGCTGGATCTCCCAGCGGCCGCCATCGGCATACAGAAAGAGGTGCAGAAACCCTCCCGGGCACAGCAGATCGGCCAGCGCCCGCAGGCCGAGTTCGGGCTCGCGCAGATGGTGGAGTACCCCAACCGAGTTGATGTAGTCGAAGGGGCCCTCCCCGGCCAGATCCAGCAGGCTGCGCTGTTCGAGCCGCAGGTTCTGCACCTGGGCGGCCGCGCCGGAACGACGGGTACGCTCCCGTGCCACCGCCAGGGCGCCAGCGCTGATATCCACCGCCAGCACCGAGGCGCCGGGGTTGAGATGGCAGAGGTAGTCGGTGCTCACGCCTGTGCCACAGCCGGCGTCGAGGATCCGCCAGGGCCGCGACTGTCCTCCAGCGACAGGAGGCAACACACCGGCGGCGAAGGCCCGGGCGCTGTCCACGCACCAGCGCCAGTTGTATCCAGGCGGCGGCCCGTCCTGTAAAGGATCCCCCGGATAGGGAAAGCGGTCGTAGAAGGCACTCACCACCGGAGTGGCGGCATCACGGGCGGACACGGTTACGGGGCGGCTGGGGCGAGCATTTCACGGCGCCGCTCCCCACGCTGCAAACATTTGTTCATGGCTCCCGGGCGGTTCAGGGGGCCAGCCGTAAGTTGGCCCAGCCCGGTTCGCTCTCGTCCATGACCGTGACCGCCAGCAGCGGCAGCACCAGGGTGGCGCCCCAGCGCTACGACACCTTGCCGCTCTCCAGCGTCCGTCAGGCCGAGCAAGAGGATCGCTTCCCGGACGGAGGCGAGCTCAGCAGCCTTGTGAACTTCTTTGAGAGCGGTCAACGCAGGGTTGAGGCCGCCCGGCGAATCTCCGAGAACGCCGAGTTCATCGTGGCCAAGGCCGCCAACCGGATCTTCACCGGCGGCACGCCGCTCTCCTATCTCGACGCGCCCCTGCGGCCGGTGGCCGCCGCCGATGGCACACCCCTGGCCGCCGATCAAGCGGCTTTCCAGCGCTCGGTGCAGACTTTTGCCGGCGCTGCTGAGCGCAAGGGCAACCTGTTCAGCCGTCTCCTCGAAGGGGCTGGCGGTGATGCCGACGTGCGCGTGGTGCTGCCCAGCGGCTTCACCCCGATCGCCGTGGGTCGCTACGGCACGGCGCGGATGAAGAAGTCGATCCGCGACCTGGCCTGGTTCCTGCGCTACGTGGGCTATGCCCTGGTGGCCGGGGATCCAAGCATCCTCACGGTGAACACCCGCGGCCTGCGGGACGTGCTGGAGAAGGCCTGCTCCCTGGCCGCTACCAACGTGGCCCTGCAGGAGATGCGGGCCGCAGCAGCTGGCCTGTTCACAGACCAGCCTGAGATCCGCGAGCTGGTGATCCAGACCTTCAACGTGCTGATCAGCGAGTTGGAGGTGCCAACCCCCTCGGCCCGCCAACGGCTGGGCAGCCCGGTGAACCAGGGCCTGCAACTGCCCGCCACCTATGCCCTGGCCGCCCAGGGCAAGGCCCAGCGCTTCGTGATGAAGCCGGCCATGACTGGTGCCCAGAAAGCGGAGGTGGTGCGGGCGGCCTACCGCCAGGTGTTCGAGCGCGACATCGTCAAGGGCTACAGCCAGGTGGTGTGTCCGGTGGAGACCACCCAGGTGCGCCAGGGCCAGATCTCGATGCGCGAGTTCATCCGCGCCCTTGGCCGCAGCAAGGAGTATCAGAAGCAGTTCTACGGCCGCTTCTCCAACAGCAGGGCCGTGGAACTGGCCTTCCGCCACTTCCTCGGCCGGGGCATCAGCTCCCGGGAGGAATTCACCACCACCTTCGACATCGTCAGCGAGCAGGGCTTGCCGGGCCTGGTCGACTGCCTGGTGAACTCCATGGAGTACGCCCGGGTGTTCGGCGAGGAGACCGTGCCCTACCTGCGCGATCTGGGCGAAGAGGCCCAGGAGAGCGCCGGTTGGGGCAGCAACCGCAAGCTGTTCCGCTTCAGTGCACCGTTTGAAGGGGCTCCCCAGTACGTCACCCTCTACGCCTCCTACCGCCAGCCCCTGGCTGATCAGCACCCGTATGGCGGCGGCAATGATCCCCTCGGCCTTACCTACGGCGCCATCTTCCCTTCGGGCACGGCCAATGTGGCCACCCGCCCGGCACCGTTCAGCTATGACAGTCGCCGCATCCTGATCGGCAACGGCATGCGCCAGCCCGGCCAGATGGACAGCCCAGCCTTCCGCCAGGCCCAACCCAGGCGGGTCGGCCCCCGGGTGGTGCGTCTGCAGCAGATTGCCACCGGCGGCAGTTCCGTGCCCCGCCGGGGCGGCCAGCCCAGCACCAGGGGCACCGAGAGCAGCACCCAGGCCGTGATCAACGCGGTGTACGTGCAGGTTCTCGGCAACGCCGGCTATGCCGGCGAGCGCAACAAAGTGGAGGAGATCAAGCTCGAGAACGGCGATATCAGCCTGCGCGAGTTCGTGCGCCAGGTGGCCCGCAGCGAGGCGTTCCGGCGCCGCTACTGGAATGGCCTGTACATCACCAAGGCCATCGAGGTGATGCATCGCCGCCTGCTGGGCCGACCCACCTTCGGCCGCTGGGAAATTGACGCCTACTTCGACACCGCTGCTCGCAAGGGCTTCTATGGCGTGGTCGACCAGATGCTCAACAGCCGCGAATACAACGACTGCTTCGGGGAGGACACCGTTCCCTACGAGCGCTTCATCACTCCGGCCGACCGCAACGCCCGCGCAGTGCCTGGCCTCAACCGGGCGTTCAACGCCGCGGCCTACGCCGACCTCAATGCCCGCCCGCGCCCTGAGTTGTCCGCCGGCAACAGCCTGCGCACCACCGGAGATCTCACACCGCGCAACCTGCCGGATCGGCGCAACGTGGTGCGTGGGGTCTGGAGCGCCCAAGTGGCCGGTGGGGAGGTGATGGCTCCACCACCATCCGTGGCTCGCGGACCCGGCAGCGTTCGCAGCAACCCCGAGCCCACCCGCAGCTGGCGCAGTACGCCCGGGGTAGGCACCTGGGTCACCCCAGGCGGATCAGGCTTTGGCCAAGCCAGGCCATCAGCTCCTTCGCCCGGTGGCTGGACCAAGCAGGAGAGTGGCAATCTGGCCGCCACCACGGCGCTCCAGCCAGGCGCTGCCATGGCCAAGGCCCTTCAGCCCAGCCGCCCCCAGGGCTTCAGCCGCCGCCAGAGCCTGTCCCAGCCCCTGAAACTGGGCCGCACCACCAGTGAGCTGCAGGTGCAGGAAGCGGTGGATGCTGTGTACCGCCAGCTGCTGAACCGCCCCGCCCTGGCGGCCGAGCGCCTGGTGGATGCCGAGTCCCAGTTCCGCAATGGCCAGCTCACCGTGGCGGAGTTCGTTGGCGTGGTCGCCGGCAGCGATCTCTTCCAGCAACGTCTCAACCGCCTGGCCCCCTTGCGCACAGCTGCTGCCACCTATCTGGCCATTCTCGGTCGTGCAGCCCAGCCCCAGGAAACCAGCCGTTTTCTGGCTCGCCGCACCAGCGAGGGTCTGCAGAACGCCATCGATGAACTGCTGGCCAGTGCCGAGTACGCCCAGGCCTTCGGCCAGGACACGGTGCCCTACCTGCGCGGGATGCAAACCAGTGACGGCCAGCCACTCACCACGGTCAACCGAACTGCGTCCCTCTACAGCGGCCCTGCCGGCCTCACCCCGCCGCCGGGCGGCGCCATCTGAGGCAGCGGCCAGCCCAGGCCCACTCACCCGCGGCAGCCAGCGGTCCCCCGGAGGAATCAGTCCTTCGGGGGTTTTCTGCAATGAACATGGCCAAATTTTGATCAATGGGCGTCGGAAATTGGCGACGCCATCGGTGGTGGGAGCAGCCCATCAGCAGCACAACTTGGTGAACAATTGCTGCGCCGGGCAACTATCAGCAACACCTGGCAGAACCCTTGCGCCACAAGGCTTTTCGCCCAAAAAAGCAGCATGAAGAACTGTGACCGCGGTTCCAGCCCGACGCAGGCCTTGCCGCAGAATGCTTGGGCGATCGGCGCAAGTCGGTCATCCCCTTACCCACCGGATACGGTCTCCGTTAAGGCGACCGCTTGTTTCGAGGCAGAACTGCATGAGCATCGTCTCCAACTCGATCATCAACGCGGACGCCGAAGCCCGCTACCTCAGCCCTGGCGAACTCGACCAGATCAAATCCTTCGTGGCTGCGGGCCAGCGCCGTGTGCGCGTGGCCCAAGTGCTGAGCGAGGGCCGCGAGCGCATCATCAAGACGGCCGGCGCCGCCCTGTTCCAGAAGCGCCCCGACGTCATCTCCCCCGGCGGCAACGCCTATGGCGAGGAAATGACGGCGTCTTGCCTGCGCGACATGGACTACTACCTGCGCTTGGTCACCTACGGCATCATTGCCGGCGACGTGACCCCGATTGAGGAAATCGGCATCATCGGCGCCAAGGAGATGTATCGCTCCCTCGGCACCCCCCTCGAAGCCATGGCGGAAGCTGTGCGCGAGATGAAGAACGCCTCCCTGAGCATGCTCACCGGCTCTGACGCTGAAGAGGCCGGCTTCTACTTCGACTACGTCGTCGGCGCCCTCTCCTGAGGCTCCTCCTCTCCCGTTCCAACCGCCCATTCCAGCCGGATTCATGCAAGACGCGATCACCAACGTCATCAACCAAGCTGACGTTCAGGGCCTCTATCTCGACGGCTCCGCCATGGGCCGACTCGAGCAGTATTTCGCCAGTGGCGAACTGCGCGTTCGCGCTGCTGCCACGATCAGCGCCAATGCTTCCGCGATCATCAAGGAAGCTGTCGCCAAGTCGCTGCTCTACTCGGACATCACCCGTCCGGGCGGCAACATGTACACCACCCGTCGCTATGCGGCCTGCATTCGCGACCTCGACTACTACCTGCGTTACGCCACCTACGCCATGTTGGCCGGTGACACCTCGATCCTCGATGAGCGGGTGCTCAATGGCCTCAAGGAGACCTACAACTCCCTCGGCGTGCCCATCGGTGCCACCGTCCAGTCCATCCAGGCCATGAAGGAAGTCACCGCTTCTCTGGTGGGTCCTGATGCAGGCCGCGAAATGGCCGTGTACTTCGACTACATCTGCTCCGGTCTGGGTAACTGATCAGGCCAGTCACCCACCTCACGGATCCTTGCCATGCGTCTGTTCAAAATCACAGCCTGCATCCCCTGCCCCGAAAAAAGCCGCTCCCAGCGTGAGCTGCAGAACACCTACTTCACCAAGTGGGTGCCCTACGAAAGCTGGTTCGCTGAGCAGCAGCGGATCATGAAGCAGGGGGGCAAGATCCTGAAAGTTGAACTGGCCACGGGTCGCCCCCAAGTGAACGTCGGCAACTGAATCCCCCGCTCTGCTGAGCACAATGCACCCGGCCACCAGGTCGGGTTTTTTTCTGTTTCGACGACATCAAGTCCGGCGCTCACAGTGCCACCCAGGGCTCGACAAGCAGGGGGCCGGCACGGCTCAATGGTCTCAGCCAGCGCTTCCCACCCTTGAGTCGATCGATCGCCGTGGCCGGGCCGGGCCGCTCCAGCAATGCATGGGCCTGGCCATGGGATTCCTGGCCCGCAGAAGCCCGCCTGCTGCTGGGGCTGGTGGCGATCTGGAGCGTGATGGGCCTGCTGGTGCTGGCTTCCGCGAGCTGGTGGGTCGCCGTGCGGGAAATGGGCGATGGTGCCTTCTACCTGAAGCGCCAGCTGATCTGGATGGTGGCCAGCTGGGGGCTGTTGGTGCTGGGGGTTCGCACCAGCCTGCGCCGCTGGTTGCATCTGGCGCCCCTGGCGGTGCTGGTGGGCTGCCTGCTGGTGGCCGCCACCCTGGTGCTGGGCACCACGGTGAACGGCGCCAGCCGCTGGCTGGTGCTGGGACCGGTGCAGCTGCAGCCATCGGAACTGGTGAAACCGTTCGTGGTGCTGCAAGGTGCTGCCCTGTTCGCCCATTGGCGACGGATCGGCCTCGATCAGAAACTGATGTGGCTCGGGGTGTTCGGGGGGTTGATCCTGCTGATCCTCAAGCAGCCGAACCTGAGCACGGCTGCCCTAACGGGGCTGTTGCTGTGGTTCATGGCCCTGGCTGCCGGCGTGAGCCTGCCCCTGTTGCTTGGGGCGGCCGGCGCCGGCGGGCTGTTGGGCACCGCCAGCATCGCCCTCAACAATTACCAGCGACTGCGGGTGGTGTCTTTCCTCGATCCCTGGAAGGACGCCCAGGGCGATGGCTACCAGCTGGTGCAGAGCCTGCTGGCGATCGGCTCTGGCGGCATCTTCGGTGAGGGGTTCGGCCTGTCGACCCAGAAACTGCAATATCTGCCGATCCAGAGCACGGACTTCATCTTCGCCGTGTTCGCTGAAGAGTTCGGCTTCATCGGCTCGGTGGTGTTGCTGGGCTTCCTGCTGCTGTTCGGCTTCGTTGGCCTGCGGGTTGCCCTTGGCTGCCGGAGCAATCAGCAACGGCTGATCGCCATGGGCTGCACCACGCTGCTGGTGGGGCAGTCGATTCTCAACATCGCCGTGGCCAGTGGTGCCATGCCCACCACTGGATTGCCCCTGCCCCTGATCAGCTACGGGGGCAATTCGCTGATGGCCAGTCTGCTGGTGTGCGGTCTGCTGATCCGTTGCTCCCTGGAGTCCAGTGGCCAGATCGCAGGCAGTGCCCCCACCAGGCGCAGACGGACATCCACCCCCTCCAGGGCCGGCTGAATCGCCCACTGCCATCGGCATCGCCCGATAGCCTCCTCAAATGAACGGCTTCGGGGCCATTCCGGCCAACTGGACACCGGCGTTGAGCGATCTGGCCCATGCCAGTGAGCGACTGCTGCACCAATCCCTCTCCCATCCAGGCCCCACCACGCTCGCCGTGGTCTTCCTGGGGGGGGTGCTCACCAGCCTGGGCCCCTGCTCCCTCTCCCTCCTGCCGGTGACGCTTGCCTACCTGGCAGGCTTTGGCTCAGACCGGGGCCCGAGGCCTTGGCAGCGCAGCCTGAGTTTTGCGGCAGGCATCGTGAGCTCCCTGGTGATGCTGGGCCTGCTCAGTGGCCTGCTCGGCCGGATCTATGGCCAGATTCCCGGACTGATTCCCACCCTGGTGGCCCTGCTGGCCTTGCTGATGGGCCTCAACCTGCTGGGTCTGCTGCGACTGCCGATGCCCAGCGGACCTGACCCGGAGCGCTGGCGGAAGCGGGTGCCGGCTCCCCTGGCTCCCCTGGCGGCGGGCCTGGCCTTTGGCCTGGCAGCCACCCCCTGCACCACACCGATCCTGGCGGTGCTGCTGGGCTGGATGGCCCAGACCGGCAGACCCCTGGTGGGCATGCTGCTGCTGACCAGCTTTGGTGCCGGCCAGGTGGTGCCCCTGCTGATCGCCGGCACAGCGGCCGCCAGCCTGCCCAGCCTGCTGAATCTGCGCCGTCTCGGCCAATGGGTGCCTCCGATCAGCGGGGTGGTGCTGGTGACCACCGGTCTGCTTACCCTGCTGGCCAACTGGACCTGAGCCCTGCGCCACCTGTTCCGTAGCTGATGCCCGCCCCCACCAGACCCAGTCCCAACCTCTCCTTGGCCTCACGGAGCATCAGCCGCCTGGCTGCCTGGATCTCCGATCTGAGGTTGGCCATCGCGCTGCTTCTGGTGATTGCCATCGCCAGCGGCATCGGCACAGCCATCCCCCAGCGGGAAACGGAGGGGCTCTATCACCAGCTGTATGACCAAACCCCGTGGTTGGGCCTGCTGAGGGGCGAGGCGGTGCTCAACCTCCAGCTGGATCACGTGTACTCCAGTAGCTGGTTTCTCGGCCTGCTGGCCTGGTTGGCCCTGTCGCTGCTGCTCTGCAGCTGGCGACGTCAGTGGCCTGCCCTGCGGGCGGCGCTGCGCTGGATCGACTACCGCTCACCCCGCCAGCTGAGCAAACTCAGTCTGGCCGAAACGGTGTGCTGCGATGAGGCAGAGACCTGCCTGGATGGCCTGGAGCAGCGCCTTCGGCAACAGGGCTGGCAGATCATCCGCCAGGAGCAGCGCCTGGCGGCCCGCAAGGGCGTAGCGGGACGGGTGGGTCCGCTGCTGGTGCACGCCGGCCTGGTGGTACTGATGCTCGGAGCCGCCTGGGGTGCGCTGGGGGGACGGCGGGCCGAGCAGTTTCTGGCTCCGGGGCGCACCCTGGAGCTGATGGACAGCCGCGGCCGCAGCGAGCTCACCCTGGCCCTTGACGCTTTCGCAGTGGAGCGGGATCCCGCCGGTCGCCCCGAACAGTTCCGCTCCTCGCTGCGGATCCTGGATGGCGATGGCGATGGCGATGGCGATGGCAGTGGCGATGGCAGTGGCAGTGGCAGTGAAGAAGCCGGCCGGGATCCGCTCAAAGTGCTACGCCAAGCCGAGATCAGTGTGAATCACCCCCTGCGCTTCCGGGGGGTGACCTTCTATCAAGCCGATTGGGGCCTCGCTGCCATCTCCGTGCAGCTGGGCCGCAGCCCAGTTCTCCAGCTACCCCTACAGAGCTTCCCCCAGCTGGGGGAACAGGTGTGGGGCCTGGTGCTGCCCACCCGGCCAGACGGGACCCAGCCGGTGTTGCTCAGCCTGACCAGTGAACAGGGACCAGTCGACGTCTATGGCGCCGATGGGACCCTGCTGGGATCACTGGCCGTGGGGGGTCCTGCCCAGGAGCTGAACGAGCTGCCAATCCGGGTGGAGAGCGTGCTGCCCGCCAGTGGCATTCTGCTCAAGCGGGATCCTGGCGTTCCCCTGGTGTATGCAGGCTTTGCCATCGCCCTGGTGGGGGGGGGCCTGAGCCTCCTCGCCACCCGTCAGCTCTGGGCCATCGCCGAACCGGGCCGGTTGCACCTGGCTGGGCTCTGCAACCGCAACCTCACCGCCCTGGCCAGGGAACTGCCCCAGCTGCTGAACGGGTTGGCGGAGCCGACCTGAGCGGGCAACCGAACCGGTTCAGCAGGGTTGGCGCACACCATGGCTCACCCGCACCATGGTGTGCACGTTGCCGCGGGGGTTGAAGTCGGCCTCGAGCTGCATCCACACCGGCTCGCAGGCCGCCACAAAGTCATCGAGGATGCGGTTGGCCACTTCTTCGTGGGAGATGGTGCGATCGCGGTAGCTGTTCACATAGAGCTTGATCGCCTTGAGCTCCATCACCCGTGGGCCGGGCTGATAAAGGAGGCGCAGGGTGGCGAAATCGGGATAGCCGGAGAAGGGACAGCGACAGGTGAACTCCGGCAGGGTGATGGCCACTTCATAGGCCCGACCGGGCCTTGGATTGTCGAAGCAGATCAGCTGGGCCTCGGCGATCGCCCGCTCGCCGTAGAGGGGGGTCCGGGTCTGGGCGGGGGGGGCTTGCTCCGCGGTCTGCAGGGGCGACGACATGGCTGGCGCAAGTGCAGCGGAAGGGCGATCCTATGCAGGAGGGATCAGGGCCCGTAGCAACGGCTACGACAACCCCCGATCAGCTCAGGTCTGATGGGATCGTCTCCGGCCCGGCCGGGGATCCTGAGAGACTGTTCAACAACGACCACCTCCAAGCCCAGCTGCTTCCATGAAAAAAGTCGAGGCCATCATCCGTCCCTTCAAACTGGAGGATGTCAAGATCGCCCTGGTGAATGCGGGCATCGTCGGCATGACGGTGAGCGAAGTGCGCGGTTTCGGCCGCCAGAAGGGCCAGGTGGAGCGCTACCGCGGCTCGGAGTTCACCGTTGAATTCCTGCAGAAGCTGAAACTGGAGATCGTCGTGGACGACGACAAAGTGGACATCGTGGTGGGTGCCATCCAGGACGCGGCCCGCACCGGCGAAATCGGTGACGGCAAGATCTTCGTGAGCACGATCGACTCGGTGATCCGCATCCGTACAGGCGACCGCGACAGCGGCGCGATCTGAGCCCCTGCACGCTGGGTTTCACAAGGCAGGGTGGCCGTTCAAGGTGGCGGCCACCGTCTCTTCGATCTGATGTTTGGAGACGCTGGGAGCACCTGCAGTCAGGCATCGAGTGCTGAGCCAGAGCAGATATTCATGGTTTCCGGCAGGGCCTGTGAGGGGGGAGGCCACCAGTCCGGAGGCCTCGAGCCCAAGGTCTTCAGCCGCCGCCACCACGCCGGCGATTGCATCCCGGTGCGCCGCTGGGTCGCGAACCACGCCCCCCTTGCCGACGCGGGCCTTGCCCACCTCGAACTGGGGCTTGACCAGAACCACCAGATCAACCCCGGAGCGATCCTCAGGCGGCCGCAACAAGCCGAGCAGGGCGGGCATCACCAGAGCGAGCGAGATAAAGGACACGTCGGCCACCGCCAGGTCAGCGGGCACGTCATCCGGGCCATACAACGCTGCTGGGGTGAGATGGCGCAGGTTGGTTCGCTCCCTGAGGAACACCCTGGGATCGCTGCGCAGACTCCAGGCGGTCTGGCCGTAGCCCACATCAATGCCATACACCCGGGCCGCCCCCCGCTGCAGCAGGCAATCGGTGAAGCCACCGGTGGAGATTCCCCCGTCCACACACACCCGGCCGGCGATGGGAATCGGGAACGCGTCCAGTGCGGCTTCCAGCTTCTCGCCACCACGGGAGACATAGCGCTGGGGTTGCTGCACCTCCAGCGCCACATCGGGGAGGACATCCAGACCAGGCTTGTCCAGCACCCGGTCGCCGCTGCGCACACGTCCAGCCCTGATCAGCTGCTGGGCCTGCTGGCGGCTGAGCGCCAGCCCCCTGTCCACCAGCACCAGGTCGAGGCGTTGCTTGCGGGCCATGGTGTGATCATTCCATACAGCAATTGGAACAAAGTCCAAGGAAGTGAGGGGCTATGCGGCAGGCGCCGGAAGATTGCTCCACCGGACTGCTGCCCCTCGCTCCAGCTGCCATGGCCCTGACTGAATCCCGCCATGCCGCCCCCTCCCAGGACGGTGTCACCGTGGTGCAATTGCTGCGGCCGGGGAGTTTCGTGCGGCTTCGCAATCAGCCTGCCGATCTGCCTCCTTTTCAGCTGATCCAATGTCGAGGCGGACGCTGCTGGGTGCGGCAGCAGACCTGGGGAGCCCTGGTGCAATGGGAAGTGGCCCATCAGCACCTCACCAGCGCAGCCGCCTGACGGCCCCCCTGACCCCATTGAGCAAGAGTCCAGGCCTTGATCGGCCCTCTCTACGCCGGAGCCAGTGCAGCAGCGGCGGCACCGGCGACCCATACATTGGTCTGGATGTGAGCCCCCCGCGGCCTTGATCGAGCGTTACACCCTGCCCGAGATGGGCAACCTCTGGAGCGAGGAAGCCAAGTTCCAGAGTTGGCTGGATGTGGAGATTGCCGCCACCGAGGCCAATGCCGAGCTGGGCCGGGTGCCGGCTGAGGCCGTGGCCACGATCAAGGAGAAGGCCGCCTTCAGCGTGGAGCGGATCCTGGAGATCGAGGCGGAGGTGCGCCACGACGTGATCGCCTTCCTCACCAACGTGAACGAGCACGTGGGCGATGCCGGCCGCCACATCCACGTGGGCATGACCAGCTCGGATGTGCTCGACACCGGCCTGGCCCTGCAGATGAAGGCCTCGGTGGGACTGCTGCGCAGCGAGCTCGACAAGCTGGCCGAGGCCCTGCGCGAGCTCGCCCGCTCCCACAAGGGCACCGTGATGATCGGCCGCTCCCACGCCATCCACGGTGAACCGATCACCTTCGGCTTCAAGGTGGCCGGCTGGCTGGCCGAGGTGGTGCGCAACCAGGAGCGCCTGGAGCGGCTGGAGCGGGTGGTGAGCGTGGGCCAGATCTCCGGCGCCATGGGCACCTACGCCAACACTGACCCGCGGGTGGAGGAGATCGCCTGCGCCAAGCTCGGCCTGGTGCCCGACACCGCCAGCACCCAGGTGATCTCCCGCGATCGTCACGCCGAATACGTGCAGACCCTGGCCCTGGTGGGCGCCGCCCTGGAGCGCTTCTCCACCGAGATCCGCAACCTGCAGCGCACCGATGTGCTCGAGGTGGAGGAGAACTTCGCCAAGGGGCAAAAAGGGAGTTCAGCCATGCCCCACAAGCGCAACCCGATCCGCTCCGAGCGCATCAGCGGCTTGGCGCGGGTGCTGCGCAGCTACGTGGTGGCAGCTCTGGAGAATTGCGCCCTCTGGCACGAGCGCGACATCAGCCACAGCTCCGTGGAGCGCATGATGCTGCCCGACTGCTCCGTCACCCTGCACTTCATGCTGCGGGAGATGACCGACGTGGTGAAGGGGCTGGGGGTCTACCCAGCCAACATGGCCCGCAACATGAATGTGTATGGCGGCGTGGTGTTCAGCCAGCGGGTGCTGCTGGCCCTGGTGGAGAGCGGCATTAGCCGCGAAGACGCCTACCGGATCGTCCAGCGCAACGCCCACACCGCCTGGAACACCGCCGGTGGCGACTTCCGCGCCAACCTGGAGACCGACCCTGAAGTGATGGCCCGTCTGAGCCGAGAGCAGCTGGCGGAGTGCTTCTCCAGCGAGCTGCACCAAGCCAATCTGGATGTGATCTGGCAACGGCTGGGGATCTGATGCCGACAGCCACCCTGGCGGCGTTCTGGATCCCTCAGGCCGACTGGCTCTACGCGATCACCAGCAGCACTGGATTGCTGCTGGTGATGTGGCTGGTGCTCAGGCCGCAGCGCTGACGGTCAGTTGCCGGAGAGGATCCGGTACAGGGACGCCGCATTCAGCAGCGGACCCAGGGGCGAGACCGCCTGGGCGAGGAAGTCGTTGCCGCGGGTCCAGCCGTTGCGGGGAACGATCACCACATCGCCGTTGTGCAGGGCTGGATTGGCAGGCGAATCGAGTGGGGCTGCAGGGTTAAACACGATGGTGCGGGCCGAGACCGTGCCATCGCTCTCCAGACGCAGGAGACGGATGTCCTTCGGATTGGCCCGCAGGGGATTCACATCACCGGCCGACATCACGGCGGCACCCAGAGGACTGTTGGAGCGCACGCGCTGCAGGCCAGGGGCCTTCACCTCACCCACCACGGTCACACCGATGGTGTCCGGGGCGAAGTTGGAGGCGGCCGTGCGGATCAGCACCTCGTTGGGCTGAACGCCTTCAGCCCTGGATACCAGAATCATGTCGCCGTCGTAGAGCAGGGGATTGACGGTGCTGCCGCCATCCATCAACACCCTCAGGTAGTCGAAGCGGTACTCCGTCGGCACACCCCCTGGGATGGCACTGGGGCGCTGCAGAACAACGCTGGAGAGATCGGCCACGGCGGTGATCCCCCCGGCCCTCTGCACAGCGTCGACCAGGGTGGGCCAACCGGCGCTCAGGATCTGGGTGCCGCTGGAAGCAGGTCCTGCAGCCTGGAGATTGGCGCTGCTGGGGGCCTGGGTGAGGCTGTAGAAGCCAGGCTTCTGAACCTCACCCACCAGGGTGACGCGCACAGGTCGGGGGACGACCAGGTCGACATAGACCAGAGGCCGACGCAGGTAGCGGTCATAACCGGCGGTGATGCGCTGACGCGCCTCATCGATCGTGAGCCCCCAAACCGGCACAGAGCCCAGTCGGGGCAGGTTGATCGTGCCGTCACTGAGCACTTCCACCTCCGCTTCGTAGCCCTCCACCTTGAACACCGACATCCGCAAGCGATCTCCCGGACCAAGCCGGTAGCGGAAACTGCGGCCTGGATCACTCAGGGGGGCAACGGCCAGCTGGGGCTGCACCGTGGGGGCCGGCAGCGGGGCTGAGTAGCGCACAACAGGGGTCGGAACCGCCACGGGAGCCGGAATAGCCTGGGCCGGAGTGGGCCTCGCTGGCTGGCCAGGGGCGATCTCGCCATCCGCGAGGGGGAACACCTGTCGTTGGGCCTGAGCGACGGCAGGTGCCAGGGGAGCCAGAAGACTGAATGCCGCCACACATCCGGCCAGGGATCCGGGAACACTTGTTCGATGACGGAATGCTGCAGGCAAAAGTGGTGGAGCGAAGGGACGGTGGTGGGGGCTCTACGCCTTGGCTGTCGCAGGGACCAGTCGCGGTAATCTTCCCGCACATCGCACCCAAACGTGAAGGCGGCGGACGGGAATTCCCCCAGCGGAGCCATGCTGAATCCTCCTGGCCCGGTTGCTCTTCCGCTCCCGCTGGTGGAACGCGACCTCCGCGGGCTTCGCCTTTACGCCTCAGAAGGCCTCGACCTCTACCTGCTCCCTGGCGATCGCTTCGCCCCCTATGCCGACGCCGTGGGAATCCTTCGGGAACTCACCTATCGCCAGCAGCTGTCGGGCTCGGGCCACAGCCATGACCTGGACAGCCGGGACCCTCACTACGACCACTTTCTGCTGGTGGAGGCCAGCAGTGGCGAGCTGGCTGGCTCAGCCAGGCTGCAGTTTGTGCCCCAGGGCACAGCCAAGCCGGGGGGCCAACCACTGCCCTCCGGCCAGCACTCCTACCTGGAGCATGTCTACCCAGGGCTGAAGGCTGAACTCGCCCAGCAGGGGAACCACCTGGAAATCGGACGGGTCGCCCTCGCACCCCGATTCCAACGCTTACCCCACACCCTGATGTGCCTGTTCCGAGGAGGGTTGCAGGTGGCGGTGAGTTCGGGCTACGGCTCGATTCACGGATTGGTCTCCTACAACCACTTTGCCTATGACGACGCAGTGAACGAGCGCTTCCTGGGCAGCCTGATGCGGCCACCGTTCCGGGATGACCTGCACCCCTCGCCCGAGCCACGCCATCCCCTCACCGCGATCCAAGCGGGAACGGATGCCGGCCCAGCCCAGACCATCCAGGAGCTGGAGCTGCAGATCCGCACCGAGCTGGAACCCGCCTTCCGTCTCCCCGTACTCCTGCGCCAGTACATCAACCTGATGGAGGCGCGGGTGCGCAACCTCTCCCTGGCCCGGGATTTCAATCAGATCACCGAGATCCTGATGGCTGCCGATCTCCGCCGGATCCCCAGCCGCCGCCTGAGTCACTTCATCGACTTCGCCCATGAGCCGGTCTACCGGCGCTTCAGCTGGTACCGCGGCAACTGAGCCGCTGCCTCTGGACTGGTACGTTTCCATGGTGATGCAGCTTGGTTGGGGGGGTTGATGGGAGGAGGCTCCGAGAACGAGAACTCCGGAGCAGCCGTGTCCTCCACCGCTGGTCCAGGGGCCATCGAGCAAGTCTGGGCAAGCCATCCTGTCGAAGACCCCAGGGATCTTCAGCTCCGCCTCCAGGAGATCCTGCAACGTATTTCTGGGGCTGATCCCCAGCAGATCACGCCGGACGCCAGGCTGATCGAGGACATCGGCATCGATTCGCTGGGGTTCTACGAGATCCTGATCGAGGCGGACGAATGCCTCGGCATCAAGATCCGCGAGGAAGACCTGCTGAAGTTCCGCACGGTGGGGGATATTCAGAACCACCTGAGGAGACTGGAGTCACCTGATGCCCAGGCCCACTGAACGCCTGGCTGTGACCGGCTGGGGATGCATCACGCCGCTGGGAGCGAGCGTGGAGGCCACCTGGCAGGCCACCCTGGCCGGCTCCTCGGGCATCGCGACGGTTGCGGAGAGTTGGGCGGCAGACCTGCCGGCCAGGATTGCCGGGCGGGTGCAGGACGACTTCAACGCCAGTCTGGAACCCTTGCTGCAACGGCGTCTTGACCGCTCAGCGCAGCTCGCCCTGGTGGCCGCCCGACAGGCCTGGGCCCACGCTGCCCCCCACTGCGGCGGGGTAGATCCCCGTCGGGTTGCTGTGGTGATCGGCACCGGCATTGGCGGCCTGGCCACCCTGGAACGCCAGCACACCAACCTGCTGCAGGCCGGACCCGGCCGGGTCAACCCACTCACCGTGCCGATGTTGATTCCCAACGCGGCAGCGGGCCAGATCGCCATCGACCTGGGCCTCCATGGCGGAGCCCACACACCTGTCTCTGCCTGTGCGGCCGGCGCGGAAGCCCTGCTGCTTGCCCAGTTGTTGCTGCAGGACGACCGGGCCGACGTGGTGCTGGCCGGCGGCAGTGAGGCCCCCGTGAACCGACTCGGCCTGGTGGGGTTCTCCGCCATGCGGGCCCTCTCGTGCAGAAATGATGCGCCGGAACTGGCCTCGAGGCCCTACGCCGGGGACCGGGATGGCTTTGTGCTGTCGGAGGGGGCCGGGATCCTCGTTTTGCAACGCGCGAGCGATCTGGCCAGCAGCAACCCGGCGCCCCAGGGCTGGCTCCAGGCCTGTGGCAGCAGCAGCGACGGTCACCACATCGTGGCCCCGGAACCGGAAGGTTTGCAGGCCAGTGAAGCGATCAGCGATGCCCTCCGCCGTGGCGGCCTCACCGCCAGCGATCTGTGCTTTGTGCAGGCCCACGCCACCGGAACGCCCGTCGGCGACCTGGCGGAGGCCCGCGCCCTGCGCCGCGGCCTTGGTAAGGCACTGGATACGCTGCCTGTTACTGCACCCAAGGGCCAACTCGGGCATTTGCTGGGGGCAGCGGGAGCCGTGGAAACCATCCTGGCGCTGAAGGCCCTGCGGCACGGCACCGTGCCCCGCAGCGTGAATTCCAACCCTCTGGATCCGGCCATCGACCTGGCGGTTGTCCAGGACATGCCCTACAGCCTGCCGTCCAGTGACCGTGAGCGCTACGCCCTGAAAAACGCCTTCGGCTTTGGCGGGCACAACATCAGCTGGATTCTGGCGGCTTGATCCCGATCCCTGTGGTGCGGGCGTAGTAGGCCTGCACCGCGCGCACGAAGGACTCCCGATCACAGCCGTGGTCTGGCAAGCCGAGGTCTGGCAAGCCGAGATCCTCCGCACGACCCCGGCGGCAATGAATGGTGGCCAGGGGCGCCTTCAGGCGAGAAACCAGCAACCGCAGGGGGCGATACAGATCCTCAGCCGAAGTGGAGAGGCCGTAGTAGGTGAAGGTCCAGGGCACAATCAGGGCCCCGTGCTTCCGTGCCAGCACCAGAGCACTGGGCGAAACCCGCTCGCTGATCGGTGTCACCAGCGAACCATTGGGCGCCAGCATCACGTGTCCCCGGGCCGCCAGGGTGCCGGAGGCCCGGTACAGGGCGGACGTCCGCGATCGGCCGTCCCGATGATCCATCAAGCCATGGCCAGCGTTGGCGGCCGATGCAGCGAACCAGGGCATGATCCGGCTGAGGTGCAGGCTGGCAGTGGTGATGCTGGGGAGCCGGAGGACGCCCTGCACCACCAGCACATCCACGGGGCTTTCATGGTTCCAAAGGTGCACCACGGGCCGACCCGGCGGCTCAGCCGGCTGGCTGTCATCCACCACCACACTCACCCCAAGCGCCCGCAGACCGACCTGAGCTGTGACCACCAACAGGTTGGCGGCAAGTTTGCGCAAGCCGAGGGCCAGAGCCAACAACTGCACCCCGTAGACAAGGAAATACGACACGCCCCAACAGGCCCGCCGGAGCACGCGCCAGGGCACGGCCCAGCCCAGGGCAGCTTCGCCGCTGGGGGCACCGGGCAGTCGAGGCGCCGGGGGCAGCCGCCTGGCCTCCGGCCCGATGGGGAAGGTGATCCGGAAAGGGAAATCACCATCAAAGTTTCCATTCACCTGGGTGGTGGTCACCAGGTGGGCATAAAAGCGGTAGAAGAGTGGGCGGTCGCTGGTGGTGGGCTCCTGCCAGAACTGATCAAGGGGTTTTTGATCGGTGAGGCCAGGAAGATTGTAGAACGTATTGCCCATCACTTTGGTGGGAACTGCATGATACAGAGCCTGCAATCCAACCGTGCTATTCACAGTGACGACACCTCGACAGGTTCGCAGAAAGCGACTTAGGGCGCCGTCATGGAAATAATGAATTCGACCAACCACGCCATAACGCAGGGCCAACAACTGAATCAGGCGCCCGTAGTGGTTGTAGCCCCGATCCCGGGGGTGATGCTTGAAGGCTAGATGATCCGAGGCATGGGCATGGGCGGCAAACGAACGAATCACGTCTTCGATGAACTCGTGCATGCCCCGGTAGGGCGATCCCAGCTGGATCTGGGAATCACTGGACACCTGCAGCACCACCAGAAAAAAGGAAAGATGCTCCAGCAAGCGGCGCTTCAGAGCCCGCTCCTGCCAGCGATAGAGCCAATACCGCCAGTTTCCCCTCAGTTGACACCAGAGAAATCTCGGTGAGGGTTGGAGCTTATGCTCCCCTTCAATGATTGGATAATCGGTAAAGGCATGCTGAACAAAGGTGGGTGCTTTCCAGATCTTTCGCCAGCGCCAGCCCGGATCGAGCGTGCCACCAGGAAGCCTGTTCACAGGCGGTAGTGCCTGATAAAACTCCACGGGCTTGTTCAGATTGGAGCGGGCATTCACCCGATCCCGCTCCAGACTCACATAATTGGGCCGGATGTAGCCCAGTTCGAACACCCAGGCTTCAATCCCCGCGCGCTGTGCCTCCTCAATGGCAATGCGGTGGGGAATGATGAAGTCCCCATACATGAAAACGTGCCGAATGCCCCGATCTGCCAACAGCTGACGCAGAAACGGGCGCCATGCCTCCATGTCTCCGGAGAAGGGAACCTTCACCTCCCGGGGAAAACCAAACTCATGAAGGGGGAAGGCCACCTTGGTGACCGGAATCTCACAACCGCGCAAATACCGACAAAAACGAGCAAAAAACAGCCCGATCGGTCCCATCAGCAGCAGCACCGGGCCGTCAATCCGCACCTGCACCAGCGCTGGAGCCCGATCTGCTGTCAACGTCCGCTCACTCCGCTCGGCCGGGCTCAACTTTGCCATGTGCTCGCAGCGCTTCAACGCTGCCGAAGCCGTCCCCAATGGCGAAAGATCCGCTGCCGCAGGCTGAGGGGCTGAGGCGGGGCGGCTCGCCACGCCAGCAGCTCCTCGATCGCCTGCTCTGGCTCGATGAACAGGCCGCTGTGACGGCTCACGTAGCGGGGATAGTCGATCAGGGCCGCATGCACCAGGGCATCCAGCTCCACAGGCCGGCCACGTCGATCACAGCGGAGCCGGTCGTGGCTCAGCCCCCAGCCGGCATAGAAGGGCAACCCCCAGGTATGCACCTCAATGCCGCGCAGGAGAGCCTCGAATCCGGCAATCGAGGTGAGCACATGCAGGGCATCGATCTGGGTGAACAGCTGCTGGATCGAGGCCTCCACCAACACCTCATCGCAGCATCGGGCCACCTGCGCCTCGCCCTGTCCCTGGCGGCAGAGGCCCGCCACCACATCGGGATGGGGTTTGTACAGCAGGTAGGCGTTGGGCTCCGCCCGGCGCACCGCCTCCAGCAACTCCAGATTGCGACGCACGCCGGGCGCTCCCAGGCGGATGGAGGCATCCGACTCCACCTGCCCCACCACAAGCACCACTCGCCCAGCGGCCGCGGGGCGCTGCCAGGGGGCGGCCTGCAGGTTGTACTTGGTGACGGCCTGCTCCACCAGCCGCCGGCGCAGCCCAGCCGCCCGGCGCAGCTGGGCTGGATTCCACTGGCCATGGGCCAGCAGATGCTCCAGATCGCTCGGAGCGGTGGCGTCGTAGTAGATCCCGCGCCGGTCGAGCACCCAGGAGATGGGATCGATCAGATCGGCCCCCAGGCCCACCGAGCGCAGGAAACCGTCCTCCACGTGCAACAGCGCCAGCCGGCGGCGCTCCACCAGCCGCAGCAGCCCGGGGCTGGCCCGGCGGCCCCAGACCGCCACCAGCGCAGCTGAGCGACCGGGACGCTGCCAGGGGAACCGGAAACGCAGCTGCGGGCCGGCCAGAAAACGGCGCAGCACCCGCTGCTTCCAGGGGGTGAAGCCGAAGGCCTCGATCGGGCCGGGGTGAGCCTGACGCAGGCGGCGCTGCAGGCCGATGGCGGCAATCAACTGCTCCGGCGGGCAGGGCTGGTGGTGATGGGGATCGATGTACACCGCCGACTCCACCAGGGCGGCATGGACAAGATCGGCCAGTTGAGGTGCCTCGGCCAGCCGCCGGCGCTCAGGAGCGGGCAAGCGATCCTGGGTGAGCCCCCAGCCGGCGTAGAAGGGCATGCCGAAGCAGTGCACCGGCCGGCCCCAGAGCAGGGCCTCAAAGCCCAGCTGGGAGGTGACCACATACACCGCTTCGGCCCGTTCCAGCAGGGCGGCTGGATGGCCGCCGCTGGCCTCGATCACGAGGCGGGGATCCACCAGCTGCTGGCGGCTGAAGTGGCCCCGCTTGCGACCGGCCACCACGTCCGGGTGGGTCTTCACCACCACCCGGCAGCCCGGATGGGAGGCCAGGGCCGCCGCGAGCATGGCGGCGAACTGCTGGGCCGAAGCGGCGCCCAGAGCAATGGAGAGGTCGCCGGCGGTCTGGTCAACCACCAGCACGTAGGGCTCGGCTGGGGTGGGGGCGTCCAGGGCGCCGTTGTATTTGCTCACCCGCTGCTCTTGCCAGAGCTCCTGCAACCGCTGGGCCCGCTCCCGCTCGCTGACGCTGTGGGCGCGGGCAATCCGCTGCTCCAGGCGACTGGGCTGGCTGGCGTCGTAATAGACGCCCAGGTCATCGAGCAGCAATCCCAGGGGGGGGCTGTCCGGCCCCAGCCCCAGGGATCGCACCAGGGCATCCTCGCAGCGCCAGAGGGGCAGGCCGCGCTGGGCTGCGAGCCGTTCAGCCGCGCGGGCGCTGGGCTTTCGGCCCCAGGCCAGGAGCGCATCCACGGGCTCACGGCGGCAGCGGGAACGACCGCACACCAGGGTGTGGGGAGCGAGCAGGGCCGAAAGGGTGGCGTGCTGGAGCATGCCCACTGCCGGCAGACCGAGGCGCACGGCGGCGCTGGAGGGGGCCAAGGAAGGGAGAGGGCCTGCGGCAGACGCTCAAGTTACCGAAGGTCAGCGAAGCCCATGGCTGCTACGTTCGCTCCACCCGACCAGGGGTTGGCAGGCCAATGCAGGGTGAGGACGGTCCTGAACAAGAGCTCGACACCCTGTCCGCAGCCGTGGCCGCGGAGACCGGCATTCCCATGGGCCGGGTGAAAAAGATCCTGCTCAGCGCCCAGCGCCATCAGCAGGCCGGCACACCAGCCCCCGGCCCGCCCGCTTTCCAGGCTTCACAGCCAGCTGTCCAGGCGGATCCTCTGCGCTTCTATCCCCTCGGTGCCAACGGTCGGACCTACCCCCCACTCCACCAGCCCAGGGCCGGCGATGCAGACACCCCGGCCTGAGATCGACGACACCCTGAGACCGATCGCCCTGATTCCGGCCAGGGGAGGGTCCAAGGGCATTCCCGGCAAAAACCTCCAGCCCGTGGCTGGTGTGCCCCTGGTGGTTCGCAGCGTGCAGGCAGCCCGCAGGGCGGATTGCCTCGATGGGGTGTGGGTGAGCAGTGACGACGAGCGGATCGGGCAGCTGGCCGAGCAGGCTGGGGCAGGCTGGTTGCGCCGCCCAGGCGAGCTGGCCGG
Source organism: Prochlorococcaceae cyanobacterium (assembly GCA_044238185.1). Lineage (GTDB taxonomy): Bacteria > Cyanobacteriota > Cyanobacteriia > PCC-6307 > Cyanobiaceae > NIES-981. The sequence goes on from JBIIDV010000017.1 coordinate 43,020, forward strand.
CGACCAGGCCTCCTCTGAGACGGCCCTGATCCATGCCCTGCAGCAGCTGGCGGTGCAAGGACCTTTGCCGCCCGTGTTCGTGTTCCTGCAATGCACCTCGCCGTTCACCACCGGCGCCCAGATCGATGCGGTGGTCTCCGCCCTCACGGCCAGCGACGCCAACATGGCCTTCAGTGTGGTGCCCTGGCATGGCTTCCTCTGGCGTCATGATGCCCGTGGCCATGGCGTAGGGGTGAACCACGACGCCAGCCAACCCAGGCAGCGTCGCCAGGATCTCAGCCCCACCTATCTGGAGACCGGAGCCATTTACGCCATCCGCACCAGTGTGTTCCTGGCAGCTGGCAGCCGCTTCGTGCCACCCACCCTGCCGGTTCCCCTGGAGGGGATGGCCCCTGAGATCGACACGCCCGAGGATCTCAATCTCTGCGAAAGCCTGGCGTCCTTGCTGGAGGGCGCTAGACAACCGCCATCCACCCTTCCGCCGGCGGGCCAGCGTTGATGAGCAGCTTGCAGGGGCGCCAGGTGGCAGCCCTGGCCTGTTTCGATTCCTTCGGCAAGACCGCGATGAATCTGCTGCAGGTGGCGCGGCAGCACGGTGCCGAAACCACCTTGATCCTGCTGGAATTGCCGGGCCGCAAGCTGTCGCGGCGCCAGGTGCTGGAAATCCGCCGGATCGACCCACGCACCGCCATCCGCCAGCGGGAATGGCCGCAATTGCGCAACCTGCGCAACGAACTCAGTGACCTGGATGCGCTGGTGCTCGGTCTCGATGGCAGACGCACCCGGGAGACCCAGCTGCTGCTGCAGGCGACCTGGGCCGAGCAACAGCGAAGGCCTGTGCTGGTCAGTGCCTATCCCGGGATCCTGTTCCGCCATCAACTGGAAGGAATGATGGATCGTTCAGGCGTGGATCTGCTCTGCCTCAACGCCGAATCCGATGCCCAGCTCTATCGCCAGGGCTGCACAGCCCTGGGCCTGGACAGTGGCAATGCGGTGGTCACCGGCCTGCCGATTCTCTGGACGCTGGCGCCGCGGCCACAGATCCCCGAGCACGCCTCGATCGTGTTCTTCGAGCAGCCCTCGGTGCCGGACAACCCGATCCAGCGGAAGTACATCTGCCGGCGGCTGGCCAAGCTGGCGCGGGCCTGGCCCGAGCATCCGGTGATCTTCAAGCCGCGCACCTCCAGGGTGGAGGCCACCCTGCATCGCCACCATGGCGAGATGGCCAGCCGGATCGAAAAACTCAGCCGCCGGGTGGCCAACCTGCAGATCAGCTACAAGCCCAGCCTGAGCCTGCTCAAGCAGTGTGGCTGCGCCATCACCGTGTCATCGACGGCAGCGATGGAGGCCATGGCGATGGGGGTGAGCACCAGGATCGTCTGCGATCTGGGCGTGAATGAAAGCCTCGGCAACCACTACTTCCTGGAGTCCGGCGCAGTGGCCGACTTTGACGCCATCGTGCGCGACCCATTCACCCCCAACCACAACCGGGAGTGGCTGGAACGCCAGGGTCATCGCAGTGATGGCGCCCAGCGATTCATCGCGGCGCTCAGCCGGCTGCTGGAAAACCCGCCAGAGGGCGCCCACCCGGCAGCAGAACCTGGGCCGGCAGGGTGGGGCAGCGCAGCCTGGCAGAGCTACGCCCTGGCCAAGGGCGGGCGGCGCATGCTCAGCTCCGCCGGCGCCCGTTCCAAGCAGGAAGCCAGCCATCGGGGCCGGGATCTACTGCGGCGACTGCGCCAGAACCTGGTGGGGTTCTGGTTGCTGGAGAGGGTGCTGAAGGGACGATGACGCAACCACGATGAACCTGGGGCTGGTCTGCCAAGCCGAACCCGGCCTGCGTGCCTGCCTGCAGTTCGGCCTTGAGCTGCAGGCACTGGGGGTGAGCGTGACGCTGTTCACAGGTGAGAGCTCCGGCCGAGCTCTCACCGGCGCCCTACCAGTGATCCCGCTGCCGCCCTTGGTGGCGGCCAGCAGCGAGCTGTTCATGAACCTGAATGCCGCGGGTGTGTTTCTGGAAGGTGCCGAGACGGCATCCTTCCGCCAAGTCCACGGCAACGCAGCCCGGCTCCTCGGCCGGCCCCCCATCCCCCTGTTCACCGGTCCGATCCGGCCCCTCTGCGGCGACGCCTTGACCAGCGATCTGCTGCCAAGGCTGGGTTACGACCTGATCTGCCTGCAGGGAGAAGCCCAGCAGATGGAGCTCAGCTGGCTGCTGAACGGCGGCCGTCACCAGCACCAGCCCCGTGAGCTGCTCGGGCTGTGGTGCCTCCCCACCGAGCCAATCGGAGCCAGCAACACCGCTGAGCGGGTTGTGCTGGTGCTCGACCAGGCCACGATTCCCCCCTCTCCCTTCGCCAACGCGGTGCTCTATCAGCGGCTGCGCACCATCGCCCTGGAGAATCCCCACTGGCAGGTGCGCCTGCAGCCCGACACGCAGCTCTGCGCCTCGACACCCGAGGATCCCGGCAGCTGGCCGGAGACCAGCCTGGCCTGGCACCACAACCAGGATGGCCATCCGCCGACCAATCTTCAGTTGGGGCAGGCCGACGACCTGCCGCAGGCCCTGATCCAGGCCACTGCCTGCCTGGGCATCGCCTCCGACTGGCTGCTCACCGCGATGGTGTGGGGCAAGCCCACGGCTGTACTCGGTGACTACGGCATCCGCACCGACTTCAACGGTCCCCTGTTCTTTGGCAGTGGCGCCATGCACCGGTTGGCTGACTGCCTGCCGCTGGATCGACTGCTGGAGCTGCCCAGGCCCAATGCCCAATGGTTGGCAGACCGGGGCTGGGCCATTCCCGATGGTGCTCCCAGGCTGCTGCGACGCCTTCAGGAGCTGGCGCGATGAGCCTGCGCCTGCTGCTGATTGCCGACAGCGACAGCCAGCTGCTGGCCTGTCAGGCCCTGGCCCGCTCCAGCGGGGAGGAGAACATCGAGATCTGCGTGAACGCCATTCCCAAGCCGGGCACGCCGGCGGCGGTGCTGGCGGCCCTGCGTGCAATCGGGCCAGTCTGGGGATTCACCTTGCCCCAGCTCCTGGCAGACCGACGGCTCGATCAGTTCGACGCCATCGGCGTGTACCTCACCGGCAGCAAGCTGGCCGAGTTCCGCAGCTCATACCACAGCACCCGCAAACCCTTGGGAGCGGCACGACGTCCCCTGTTCTGCGGCTTCAACGGCGTGGTGCTCGAGCGCTTTGAGGAAGCGATCGCCTGGCGGCTGGGTTACGACCTGATCTGCCTGAATGGCCCCCGCGATCAGGCCCGGCTGGACATGCTGCTCCGCCATACCCCGTTCAGCGACCAGCGCAGCGTGGTCACGGGCCTGGGGCGCAACCGCCAGCAGGCCGGCAGCGCGACCGCTGCCGGCGATCGGCCCCGGCGTCTGGTGTTTGCCGAACAGGTGGTGATGCCCGCTGCCCCTGCGGAGCGGCGCCGGCTGGTGCGGATCCTGGCCCGCCTGGCCCGCCGCTCGCCCCACTGGGAGCTGTTGATCAAACCGCGGGTGGCACCCCACGAAACCACCTTTCACAGCGTGGAGACCCACATCAGCCACACTCTTCAGGAGACCCTGGGCAGTCCGCCCGCCAACCTGAAGCTGAGCTACGCACCCCTCCCCCAGCTGCTGCTGGAGAGCAGGTTGCTGGCCACCGTGTCGTCCACCGCCCTGTTCGATGCCCTGGATCTGGGCTGCAAACCCGTGGTGATGGATGACTTCGGCCTGCGCCACGATCTGGGTACGCCATTCTTTGCAGGCTCAGGCCTGCTGCAATCGCTGGCCACTGCGGACGACCTGGACGCTCTGGAAGAGGGCCCGGATCCCGACCCGGATTGGTTGCACTGGGTGGGTTACCACCCTGACTTCTCCCCTCACAATCTCTGGGAGGCACTGCGGGCCCTGGCGCAGCGGCCCATCAACCCGCTGCCGCTGCAGCAGCCCGGCTACGTGGTGAACGCTGCCGACCTCTCCACCAACCAGCTGCGCCGTGGTGCAGAGACCGCCATCCGCTGCGGCGATCAGGCGGAGGCGATCCGGCTGCTGGAGATCGCCCAGCTGCAACGCCCCGACAACCGCAACATCAACCGGCGTCTCGCCGCTGTGCGCCAGACCACCCCCTGGCTGCGTGCCCTTGCCCTCCTGGTGACACCCCGCTTCCGGCTTTAGAGTCCGGGTCCGGTCGTGGAGACGAGACATACGTGCAATCGGTGCAGATTGAGCGGAATTTCACCCAGTTCGTGGTCTTCTCGGAAGACTCGCTGCTCGCGGCCCTGAACAAAATCACGGCCAACCAATGCCGCTTGATCTTTGTGGTGTCGGAAGGGGGCATTCTCCAGGGGGTGCTCAGCGATGGGGACTTCCGCCGCTGGATCGCCGCCACCGATGTGATCGACCTCAACAGGCCGGTCACCGCTGCGATGAATCCCCACTGCATCTCAGCTGGAGAAGGAAGCGGACCAGCGGAACTGGCTGGCCTCCTCTCTCCCAAGATCCAGGTCATTCCCCTGCTGGATGACCACGGCCGAGTGGTGGGGGTGGCCCGTGGCGGGCAGCGCCGCCTGTTGCTGGCTGACCGGGCGATCGGCGACGGGGCACCGGCCTTTGTGATCGCCGAGATCGGCAACAACCACAACGGCAGCCTGGAGCTGGCCCTGCAGCTGATCGATGCCGCCGCCGCCGCGGGCGCCGACTGCGCCAAGTTCCAGATGCGCGACATGGGCCAGCTGTACGTGAATGCAGGCGACAGCAACGACATGGCCTCCGACCTGGGCACCCAATACACCCTCGATCTACTCGAGCGCTTCCAGCTCAGCGACGACGAGCTCTACCAGTGTTTTGAGCACACCCTCAGGCGGGGACTGATCCCCCTGTGCACCCCCTGGGACGGCACCAGCCTGGACAAGCTCAACCGCTGGGGGATGGCCGGCTTCAAGGTGGCCTCGGCCGACTTCACCAACCACGATCTGCTCAGCGCCATCGCCGCCACGGGTAAGCCGCTGATCGCCTCCACCGGCATGGCCACGGAACAGGAGATCAGCGCCGGCATCCGCCACCTGCGCCAGCAGGGGGCCGCCTTTGCCCTGCTGC
>JBIIDV010000094.1:0-4477 GCA_044238185.1 Prochlorococcaceae cyanobacterium
ATCACCCTCTACGACAACCTCAGCCGCGGCCCGCTGATCACCCCCCAGGGCGCCGCCGACCTCAGCTCCCGCAAACCCGACCTGGTGAGCAACGCCGACGGCTCGGTGGATGTGGATTTCGGTCCTGCTCGTCCTGCTGGCGCCAAGAACTGGATCCAGACCAGCCCGGGCAAGGGCTGGTTCGCCTACTTCCGCTTCTACGGCCCCACCGAGTCCTATTTCGCCAAGACCTGGCAGCTCAACGACATCGCGCCGATCAAGCCCTGAGGCCGGTCGCCACACCCTCATGCGTTCCCTGCTCAGCCTCACCGGCCTGATGGTGCTCCCAGTTGAGGCGCTACTGGCCCCCACCCCCACCCCCGCCGAAGCGAAGGCGATCGCCGAGGAGGCTTGCTGTACGCCTATGCCCCCCTGCGGGGCTATCAGACCTTTTGGAACCAGACCCAGAACAGGCGTTTCCCGGCTACGTGGGCGGCTTCAACCAGTTCCGCCATCACAGCCGCTCCGCCACCCCCTACTCCTGGGGCTGGCTGGATCTGCAGGCCACGGGACGCGGCGCCGGCACCGACCTGTTCGCCGGCCCCCGCCTTCCCTTGATGAGGGCCGCCTGCTCAGGACCCTCAGCCGCAAGGTCTGCGCTGATTTGCTGCTGTGCTGGTCCACTTCCAGGTCTCACCCCTCGCTGGTCTGTGGCGTGGTCACACTCAGGGAACAGGGCAGACGAAGCCATGGCACTCCCCCCAACTGCCACCCTGGCTGAGCTCGCATCCACCTACCCATCGCTCTCGCGGGAGCTGGAGCGCCTCGGGCTCGACTACTGCTGCGGCGGCAAGCGCAGCCTCGAGGAGGCCTGCCGGCAGCAGGGTCTCGATCTGGCGACTGTGGTGGCTGAGCTGAGTCGGCAGCCCCTCGAGGATGAACCACCAGCAGCGTGGCTGGCCATGCAGCCGGCTGAGCTGGTGGACCACGTGGAGGCTACCCATCACCAGTTCCTGAAGAGGGAGATGCCGCGCCTGAGTGAGTTGGCTGAGAGGGTGATACGTGCCCATGGCGAGCGGCATCCAGAGCTGATTCGCGTTGCGGAGGTGTTTGCCGAGATCCGCACCGACCTGGAGCCCCACCTGCGCAAGGAGGAGCACATCATTTTCCCGATGATTCGCACCCTGGCCTCGGCCAGCAGCCGGCCCAGCTTTGATGGCGGCTCAATTGCCAAGCCGATTGCCGTGCTGGAGCGTGAGCACAGCGTGGTTGGCGGGCTGCTGGCGCAGCTTCGGCAGCTCACCGATGGCTACCAGGCGCCGGCCGACACCTGTGCGTCAACCAAGGCATTGATGGCGGGCCTGGCGGAGCTGGAGGCCGATACCCACCTGCATGTTCACAAGGAGAACAACCATCTGTTCCCAACCGTGAAGGCTCTGGAGAAGCAGTTGCCGCGTGAAGCTCCCTGAACACCATCACCACAACAAAGCCAGGAACGTGGGCGCCAGGCATTGGTCTGCTTGGCCGTGTTCCCCATCAACCTGGAACCACATTGACCTTCACGCCGAAGCTGTTGATGGAATCGGCCAAGTTCAAGGTCAACACCCACCTGTAAGGGCTTCAGGACATGCACATCATGAATGCATTCTTCATCATTGATACCCAAAAATCCATTGATGGAGCATGCACCGATCTCGATGGGGCTGTTGTAAATCATGGATTTGGATTGTTGCCTGTTCACGATCTGGGCGAAACCTTGCGCTCCAAAGGAATCGTCTTTTCTGAGAGTGACCGTGTGTTTGAAGTGTGTAATCCCAAGCAGGCTGGCCTTGTTCTTGAGCGCAATTATTTGTTAAACACGGCCCTGCCTTGTCGGATCTCTGTCTACACCGATGCTGGCCAGACCCGGGTCGGTATGGTCCGCCCCGCTGCGATGATTCAGGCTCTCTCTACTGATCCCCAGCTCATCGATGTGGTGCAGCAGGTGGATGCCTCAACTTCAGCCATGATCAACGAACCTGGACTGCTCACGGAGCACAGGAGCGAAGAGGTGCTCGGGAATGATGATCATGAACTCTGAAGATTCCAAATCATCGGAGCTGGATCCCTCCGAAATCCATCAGCTGGAGAAGCAACTTAAAGACTGGACATTTGCTGGCCAGCACCACATGCACAAAAGCTGGCATTTTTCAAGTGCCCAGCAGGCACTCAAATGGCATGGCCTGGCGAGAGAGCTCAGCGAGCGTCATAGTGGAGATTGCTATTTCTATCTAGGTCATGTTGGTAATGGTCGGATTGAGACGGATATTCTCAACCATCGGCAGGGCCATTTAACGAGGGATGATCTTGATGTTGCCATGATGATGAATAAGCTTGAGCATGATGTGAGGAACTCCGACTCTGGCGCTCATCCTTGACGTCTCGTCTTGGCACCTTCAAGCCAGAGCCGACCTGGGAACGATGGTCTGACCCCATTCGCTGCCCTGGTCTTGCTGACCACCTACAACGGATGTGCGCTGATCATTCATTCAGCACTGTTGCACTTCCATTGAGGGGCTTGAAGTGTTGACGGTGATGGCTTTGGCTTGCTGGCTGGGTTTTGAAATCTTCAGGTTGCGATTTGATGCGCATCGGCCTGCCCATGGGCAGCTCGTTGTTGCTGATTTCTAGGGTTGTTTCAGTGAGGTAGGGGATGTCAGATGGCTCGCTTTCATTCGGTTGATCGTCGTCGGCCATCCCAGCGGCACCTGGCACCGAGCTGGGAGGCCCTCCTTCCCTTGCATGAGCTGCCGCGAATCTGTTGCACCAGTGGGGCTTGTCGTTCTCTTCCCTCCTGGCCGATGGGGATGTCCCAGGAAGGCTGGCTGGAGCTTGACGGTGTGCGCCAAGCTCCCATTCAGGTGAAACTGGTGTCCTTCAATGGACGTGGCATCGGCGTGGTGCTCAGTGCCAGCTACCCAGCCCTCCCAGGGATGCGTGGCATGCTCACCACGCCGATGCATGGGGGCGGTTGCAACCACCGGCCGGTGGTCTGTTGTTGGCAACGGCCCCATCCGCAGGATCCTCGCCTGCAGTGCGTTGGCTTGCACTTTGATTTTGGTGATGAATGATGGCCAATGGGCTGATGTGACGCCTCTGACGGCTCCGCACCGAACGATCAAACGCGTAACGATTCACAAGCCAGCACAGCAGGGAGGCCAATGCGCTCTTTGATCTTTCTAGACTTCATTCACCAAGGGAAGGAGGGTTTATGACCAACTGTCATGTGCAGATCGGCGATGGCCCAGACCAGAGCGTCATGTCTGCTGCTGATGAGCTGCATCATCTCAAAACATTGCTGCGTGAAGATCCTGCATTCGCGAAAGCCTTGCGTTGCGCCAATACCACTGAAGAGGCAGCCCAGGTCGCCTGTGACCATGGCATCGCAGTGACCCCGGAAGCGCTCTGGCGTAACCGTGGCACCCTTGAGAGTGGCGGCATGCCCACTTGGCGCGGCTGATCCCCGCCCGTCAGGGTTGGTGATCGGGCCATCGAATTGGCCGCCTCTTGCTCGGCGGTATCGAGACAAGCTGGGCTAAGGCCCAGCTTTTTCTCTGAGACATGAACAACGACGTTGTCCTGCGGCCGCCAGGATGAGTAGCCCAGTATCACCAACGTGCTTCTCAACCCGTTCTGCCCGTTCAGCACCGCCAAGCTGGTTGCCCTCAAGGCCACGGTGCTGCTGCTGCTCACCCTCCTGATCAAGTCCAGGGTGCAGATCGCGACAGGCTCAGCGGTGGGGATTGTCCTGCTTTTGCTGCAGGCTCTGGTGTTCCTGGCCATCAGCGGTGGTTTGGTGCTGGCGGCCGGTGGCGCAGCGCTCTACACCACGCAGAAGCGCCGGCCGGCTGTCACCTGATCGCCAGGGGGCCCCTCAGCCAGAAGGTGGTCACGTTGCTGCTGATTCGTCGGTTGCCGCATTGCAGACGCCGAATCGCCTCGCCCATCCGCTCAGGGCCGATGCGGCGGGCCAGTTCCTGATAAAACGGCACATTGGGCACGCGCATCGCCCCGCGCAGCGCCATCGGCTCCAACCACTCGCGCATGAACGGGTTGACCTCGCCTGCGTAGGGGATCAGCTCATCCACGTTCTGTACCGCTCCGAGCGCGAGACCGACCAGGGCGTTGGCGATCTTGAAGGTGGAGGCCGGCGAGAAGCGCTGCTCGGCGCGGGGGCGGTTTTGGCCTCGCAGCTCACCCAGGCGTTCATCCAGCAGCCACAAGGTGCCCTCCACGCCGGCCTCACGGAGCAGGGCGGCCACGGCGGCGTCCTCACGCCAGGGTGTGGCTGCTCCAGCAGCTGGCTGTAGTTGACCTGAACGTCATCGCCTCGAGCTGTGTCAAGCGACATCGAAAACTGAGCCACTTCCGACATCGAAAACTGAGCCACCCCTGGCGCCTGAGGGGCGGCTGTTCTCGGAGTCGTTCCGCCTTGGCTTGGCCGGCGGCTGATTCGGTG
>JBIIDV010000063.1:0-15406 GCA_044238185.1 Prochlorococcaceae cyanobacterium
ATCTGCGCGGAGCAGGCGGCCAGGTCGAGGGGACTGCTGACACAGGCCAGGGCATCGAGGCCAGCCGGCTGCTCCAGCAGGGCATTGAGCAGCACCGTGCCCCCGAGAGAGAGCCCTGCTCCCAGCAGGGGTAAGCCGGCAGCCCGCTGGCGCGCCGCCGCCAGCACGGGCAGCAGATCGCTGTTGCAGGAGGCGGCATAGGTGCCCGTGGCCAGGCTCCGGCCCGCACCGGCTCCGCGCAGGTTGAGGCGCCAGACCCCGAACCCTTCGGCCAGCAGCGCCAGAGCCAGACGTCGCACGCCCGGGCGACTGCTGCTACCCCCCAGGCCATGCACGACAAGCACCCACGCCCTGGGACGGCCCTGCCAGGGCTGGTCTTCCATGAGCAGCAGCTTGCCGCCCGTGGGGAGATCCACCGTCCAGGGCTGGCCCTGATCGGCGGGCAGCCGGTCGGGATGGAGGCTGTCGCGGATGGTCTGCAGATCGGGGCCGATCCAGGGCCAGCGCTGTCGAAAGGCTATGGCGGGTGGTGGGGGCGGCCCAGGGGTTGGCGATGGCATGCCGGAGTTTCAGCAGCCAATCATGCGGCGCTGCGCAGTTCGCTCACCAACGACTGGAGCACGGCCTTGGCGTCGCCGAACACCATGGCCGTCTGGGGCAGCTCAAAGAGGGCATTGCGAATGCCGGCATAGCCGGCTCCGAGGCTGCGCTTCACCACGAACACCTGGCGGGAGCGATCCACCTCCAGGACGGGCATGCCGTACAGGGGGCTGGTGGGATCGTTCTTGGCGTCCGGATTCACCACATCGTTGGCCCCCAACACGATCACCACGTCGGTGCGCGGGAATTCGGGATTGACGGCATCCATCTCAGCCAACTGCTCGTAGGGCACGTCGGCCTCGGCCAGCAGCACGTTCATGTGGCCCGGCATGCGGCCTGCCACAGGGTGGATGGCATAACTCACCTCGGCCCCCTTGGCCTCCAACAGCTTGGCCAGCTCGCGCAGGGCATGCTGGGCCTGGGCCACGGCCAGGCCATAGCCCGGTACGAACACCACCCGCTCGGCCCCCTCCAGGGCCAGGGCGCACTCCTCGGCGCTGCAACTGGTGATGCGGGTGTAGCCGGCCTCATCGCCGCCGCCGCCCACATGGCCGCCCCCGGAGGCACCGAGGGCTCCGCCGAACAGCACGTTCAGCAGCGAGCGGTTCATCGCCTTGCACATCACCTGGGTGAGGATCAGGCCGGCCGCTCCCACCATGGCGCCAGCCACGATCAGCAGCGGGCTGCCCACCACGAAGCCTGCTGCTGCGGCGGCCACCCCCGAATAACTGTTCAGCAGGGAGATCACCACGGGCATGTCAGCCCCCCCAATCGAGAGGGTCACGCCGATGCCAAGCAGGGTGGAAGCACCAACCAGGATCCAGAGGGCCTCCCCTGCCGGATTCCCAGGCAGGGCGATTGCCGCCACCAGAGCGGCCACCGCCAAGGCGATGTTAAGGCCATGGCGCACCTGGCCCTGGGTCCAGCCTGGGGTGCCGATCCACCCCTGCAGCTTGCCCATTGCCACCACCGAACCACTGAACGTGATGGCGCCCACAAAAACCGACACCACGATCGAGATCGCCTCCACCAGACCGCCAGCCTGCTGGAACAGGGCCACCCCGAGGGCCACGAGCAGGGAAGCCATGCCTCCACACCCGTTGAACAGGGCCACCGTCTCGGGCATCGCCGTCATTGGCACCCGTTGGGCGGTGAGCAGGCCAGCCAAACCACCGAACGCGGTACCGATGGCGATCCACAACCAGGCTTCAGGGGTGAGCGGCGACTGGATCAGCAGGCCGAGCACCGCCAGGCCCATGGCCAAGGCCGCCAGACCATTGGCGGAGCGGGCCGAGCGCACTTTGGAGAGGCCCTTGAGGCCCAGGGCCAGCAGCAGCACCGCCAGCAGATCAATCGCCCAGCCAAGGGCAACTTCAACGGTCATCAGGATTCTTTCGGGGATTCGGATTTGGGTGAGGCGGGCTTGCGGGAGAACATCGCCAGCATCCGGTCGGTGACCAGGAAACCTCCCACCACGTTGAACAGAGCGAAGGCCAGAGAGGTGGATCCGAGTACCAGCAGAGCGGTGTTGCCGTCGGCCTGAAGGATGAGCGTGAGCGAGGCCAGCATCGTGATGCCACTGATGGCGTTGGCGCCGCTCATCAGCGGGGTGTGCAGGGTGGGGGGCACCTTGCCGATCAACTCCAGCCCCAGGAGGCTGCCCAGCAGCAGCACCCACAGGGCCTGATTGAGATTGCTCATGCCACCACCTCCAGGGCGCGGTCGGCGGGCTCGCCCAGCACGTCAGGGCGCAGGCAGTCGCCGGCATGGGTGAACAGACATCCGGCCACGATCGGGTCCTCCAGGTTCAGGGCAATCGCGCCGGCCGTGGCCGGCGGGGTATCCAGCAGGTGTTCCAGCAGGGCCGCCAGATTGCGGGCATACAGGGCACTGGCGTGGTGGGCCACGCTGCAGGGCAGGGCATCGGCGCCGATCAGGGTGACGCCCTGGCGCTCCACCGTCTGCCCGGCCACCGTGGCGGCGCAGTTGCCGCCCTGGGCCACCGCCAGATCCACCACAACCGAGCCGGGGCGCAGATGGTCGAGCATCGCCTCGCTGATCAGCCGTGGCGCAGGCCGGCCCGGCACCTGGGCGGTGCAGATCACCATGTCGGCCAGGGCCAGCTGCTCACAGAGTTGCTGGCGCTGGGCCTCCAGGAAGGCCTCGCTGGCGGCCTGGGCGTAGCCCCCCTGCTCGGCGGGGGCCGGCACCTGCTCCGGCGGCGCCAGGAAGCGTCCCCCCAGCGATTCCACCTGCTCGCGGGCCGCCGGGCGAACATCACTCACGGTGACCACCGCCCCCAGCCGGCGGGCGGTGGCCACCGCCTGCAGCCCGGCCACCCCGGCCCCCAGAATCAGGGCCCGCGCCGGCTGAATGGTGCCGGCGGCGGTCATCAGCATCGGCACATAGCGGTTGAGGGCTGATGCGGCCAGCAGCACCGACTTGTAGCCAGCGATGTTGGCTTGGGAGGAGAGCACATCCATCGTCTGGGCCCGGCTGATACGGGGCAGCAGCTCGAGAGCCAGGGCCGAAACCCGCTGGCTGTTGAGCTGCTCGGCCAGGGGATGGGCCCCGTAGGGCGCCAGCAAACCGATCAGCAGGGCGCCCGGCTGGAGGTGCTGCAGTTGCTCCGGTTCTGGTGGGTGGACGCACAGCACCACTTCCGCCTCGGCCCAGGCGCCATGGCCGGGGGCAACCAGAGTGGCCCCGGCCTCGGCGTAGGCCTGATCGCTAAACCCGGCTGCGGCGCCGGCATCGGCCTCCACCTGCACCTGCAGGCCACGGGCACAGAAGCGCTGCACGGTTTCGGGACTGGCCGCCACGCGGGTCTCCCCCGGACGGCCCTCCCTGGGAATGAGCAACTGGGTCAACGACGGGACAAACTGACTTAATCCATTTGGGGGCCGACCGCCGCACGGCGGCAAGCTTTTCGGTCCATTTGTGGTTCCCTCCCCACAAATGGACCGAAAAGCTTGCCCTCAGATCAGGGGCAACAACTCCTGCTCCAGGCAGACGGCCAGGCGCCTGGCCCCTTGCCGGCGCAGCAGTCGCACCCGCAGGATCAACGGGTCAATGTCACAATCCCGCCGCCAGCAGCGATTCAGGTGGCGTCTGGCCCCAGCGACGAGGTCCTCACCACTGGGATCGTCGCCGCTGCGCAAGCGCACATCGTGGGGATGGGCCATGCGGGATCGGCCGTGGGGCCGGGGATCTGGCCCGAAGCTAGGCAGCCCGGCGCCGACGCCCATAGGCCAGATCACTCATCTGCGGGGCCGTGTCCAGGGGGCTGCCCGCACAATGGCCGCCATGGACCGTCCGCCAGCACCCCTCTCCTTCCAGCTCGGAGGCCTTCCCCGGACTGGCGGCACCGACGAACCACGGGAGCCCCTGCAACCACGCCAATGGCAGCGCCAGCTCATCCAGCTGTTGCGGGCCCGCCTGGTGCAAGCCATGCCGGGCGGCCAGGATGTGTTGATCCACGCCGGCCCCGGAGCAGGCAAGACCCTGGGTGCCCTCCTCAGCTTTCGCCAGCTCCGGCAGGAAGGCCGACTGCAGCGGTTTGTGGTGCTCTGTCACCGCACCTCGATCGCCCTGCAATGGCACCAGGCGGCCGCCAGGCTGGGGCTGACGCTGCGGGACTGGGACGGGGCCCTGGTGGGAGCCGATGCAGTGAAGGCGGCTGATCCCGACTGGGATGGCCTGTTGCTGAGCTACCAGAGCGCCGCCCGCCATCGCCGGCTGCTGGAACGCCAATGGCCCGGCCTCGCCCTGGAGCGCTGGCTGGCGATCGCCGATGAGGTGCATCACCTCGGGTTGGATCCCGATGAACCGGAGGCCGCCGCCTGGGGCCATGCCTTCAGCAGCCTCACCGCTGGTGCCGCCCTGCGCCTCGGTCTCACCGGCACGCCCTTCAGGGCCGACAACCTGGCCTTCTGTGCGGCCCGCCGCCAGCGGCTCCGCCAGGGCGAGGAGGTGCTGGAGCAGATCGTGCCGGACCTGTGCGTGGAACCGCGGCAGCTGATCAGCGCCGGCGATGTGCGCCCACTGGAATTCCGCTTTCAGGACGGCTGGGTGGACCATGGCCGCCCCGGCGTCGACGGCGGTGGCAGCGGCGACAGCGAGACCTCCCCCCTGTCGGCGGAGACCCGTGAGAGCTGGCGGGCCCGCAACCTACGCCGGGCAATCCGACTGGGCGATGCCAGCAGCATCGCCCTGCGCCTGCTGCTGGGCGCCCGCCGTCGGCTGGAACGGCTGCGCGAACAGCAGCATCCGGGTGCCGGCGGACTGGTGATCGCCCGCGACATCGCCCACGCTGAACAGATCAGTGCCCTGCTACGGGAGCAGGGGGACGCGGTGCATCTGGTGCATTCCCAGGATCCCGGAGCCGCCGAGCGCCTGGCCGCCTTCCGAGCCGGCCGGGCCGACTGGCTGGTAAGCATCGACATGTGCGCCGAGGGGTTCGATGCACCACGGGTGCGGGTGGTGGCCTACCTCACCACCGTGGTGACCCGCAGTCGCTTCGTGCAGGCGATCACCCGGGCGGTGCGGATGGACGGGGAGCGCGCCACGCTGGAGCCCGTGCCCCGCAGGGCGTCCTATGTGTACGCACCAGCCGACCCCCTGCTGATCAGCTATGCCCGCAGCTGGTCGTTGAGCGAGCCCTACCTGTTGCGCAGCAGACAGGTCGCCACCACAGTGATGACGGGAGGCCTACCCAGAGGTGGCCAGCATCCCCTCGAGGCCATCGACGAGCGGGCGGGGTCGCTGCTGCGGGTCCGGGGCCCGGAGCTGCCTGATTTTCTGCAGAGGTCGACGGGTCTGCGCAGCACCGAAGCCTCCTGAAGAGCTGGGTGGTGTCTCTCACGAGGTCCGCCGCCCTAGCAGGGCTCAGGGCAGACGGCCTGGCCTTAACGACTCGACTCTGAACGGCTCGCGTTGCTAGCGCGCAAGCCAGGGACGCTTCGACCCAGGGACGCCTGCACCACGAGCTCCCACCGGAACTCCGATGGAATAAATATAAGCTTGCCCTAGGGTAGAATGTCTATAACAACTAAACAGCAGCTGAAGACCAGCAAACCTGCAGCGACTTAGCAATTCACGAACAACCAAGGCCAGTAGAATAACCGAAACACGCAGAATGGCGTTGAAAGTTTGCGACGTTGTGTCAACCAATACTCCAGATCCTTGCGTGCCCCGGCAACGTGGTGACACCAACGGGGGCAGCGGATCATGGACGCCGCAGTGAATCGCAGACTGACCGTTGCCGTGAGCTGGGCCCTTGCTCGCAGGGCCACCCTCGACGCCCTTGAGCACTATGAGGAGAGCTACGCCCTTACCGAGGAGTTCAGGGAGTGGCTGGTCTGCCTGGAGGACCACCCCCACCTGCTAGAGCCCAGTGTGCTGATGGTCCCCCGCAACCTCGCCGATCGACCTCCGGGTTCAGGCAGCAGCTGGGGCTCCAATCCCGAAACCGACGGACTGCTGGAGATCTGAGCGGCGCCCAGCCCAGCGATCGCTTAGCGTTAAGTCATAGTTGATCCGCTTTAGCTGTGGCTGTTGAGCGTCCTGAAGTTGAAAATCTGGTGATCGTCGGCTCAGGCCCCGCCGGCTACACCGCCGCGATCTATGCCGCCCGCGCCAACCTCAACCCGCTGCTGATCACGGGGTTCCAGGACGGCGGCATCCCCGGTGGCCAGCTGATGACCACCACCCATGTGGAGAACTTCCCAGGCTTCCCCGACGGCATCCTGGGGCCCGAGCTGATGGACAGGATGAAGGCGCAGGCTGAGCGCTGGGGCACCACCCTGGTGCTGGCTGACGCCACCGAAATCGATCTGTCCCAGCGACCCTTCCGGATCACGGCCGACGGCACCACCTATCTCGCCCAGAGCGTGATCCTGGCCACCGGCGCCAGTGCCAACCGGCTGGGCCTGCCCCAGGAAGAGCGCTTCTGGAGCAGCGGCATCAGTGCCTGCGCCATCTGCGATGGCGCCACCCCCCAGTTCCGCAACCAGGCGGTGGCCGTGGTGGGCGGCGGCGACTCGGCCTGCGAGGAGGCCGTCTACCTCACCAAATACGGCGACCACGTGCACCTGATCGTGCGCTCCGGCCAGCTGCGCGCCAGCAAGGCCATGGCCGACCGGGTGCTGGCCAACCCCGCCATCACCGTGCACTGGCACCGCCAGGTGGCCGATTGCAGCGGCAGCGACTGGCTCGAAGCGATCACCCTGCGCGACACCGAAAGCGGCGCCACCGAGGAGCTGGCGGTGAAGGGCCTCTTCTATGCCATCGGCCACACCCCCAACACCCGCCTGGTGCGCGGCCAGCTGGAGGTGGACAACCACGGCTACCTGGTGACTCGGCCGGGTCGGCCCGAAACCAGCATCGACGGCGTGTTTGCCGCCGGTGATGTGGCCGACGCCGAATGGCGCCAGGGCATCACCGCCGCCGGCAGCGGCTGCCAGGCGGCCCTGGCGGCCGAGCGGTGGCTCAGCCACCACAACCTGGCGGTGGAGGTGAAGCGCCAGGTTGTGGACCCCCAGGAGGTGGGTGAACCGAAGCGCACAGCCGAGAGCGATGAGGCCAACTACGACACCAACGCCCTATGGCAGAAGGGCAGCTTCGCCCTGCGCAAGCTCTATCACGACAGCAGCAAGCCCCTGCTGGTGGTGTACACCTCCCCCACCTGCGGCCCCTGTCACGTGCTCAAGCCCCAGCTCAAGAGAGTGCTCGATGAGCTGGGCGGCGCGGCTCAGGGGGTGGAAATCGACATTGAGGCCGATCAGGAGATCGCCCAGCAGGCCGGCGTCACCGGCACCCCCACCGTGCAGCTCTTCTTCCAGAAGGAGCTCAAGCAGCAGTTCAAGGGCGTGAAGCAGCGCAGCGAGTTCAAGTCAGCCATCGAGAGCCTGCTGGGCGTGCACGCCTGAGGTCAAGTCAGGGCCAACTCACGGAACCAACCGGGAGAGAGAAGTGAGAACCTCTCTCTCCCGGCCGTGGTGTGGGTGACTGAGGCTCGACGGACCGTCCAGCGATTAACGCCGTCTCGGCCCCCCGGGGCGATTGCCACCGGGACGAGGGCCAGCGGCCCCGGCGTTGCGCTCGCGGTAGGTGATCCGGCCGCGGGTGAGGTCGTAGGGGCTGATCTCTACCAGCACCTTGTCGCCAGCGAGCAGCTTGATGCGGAACTTGGTGAGCTTGCCAGCTGCACGGCAGAGGCACTGGTGACCGGCAGGTTGCTCCAGGGTCACCAGGTAGAACCCGTTGCCCTGTTCCTTTTCGATCACACCAGAGGTCTCAATCATGCAGGGGAACTCAAACCAGATCAGTGTTAAGCCTTCAGTTTAAGCGTCGCCCTGCCCCTGGCCGAACGGCGCATCCGGCTGTTGAGCGATAGGGTCAGCCCTCCACGGCCAGCCACTGGATGGTGTTTCCTCCCCTTTCGATCGACCTGGGCCTGCTGCTGATCTCGATCGGCGTGGTGAACCTGTGGAAGGCACGCCAGTCCTGAACGGAGAGCGGCACTGACCACCCTCCTGTTCCACAAGCCCTACGGGGTGCTCAGCCAGTTCACACCTGAAACCGGCAGTCGCTGGGGCTGCCTGGCCGATTTCATCGACTGTGCGGGCGTCTACGCCGCTGGTCGGCTCGATGCCGACAGCGAAGGCCTGCTGCTGCTCACCGATCAGGGTCGCCTGCAGCAGCGCCTCACCGATCCGGCCTTCGGGCACTGGCGGCGCTACTGGGTGCAGGTGGAGGGCGACTTGTCAGCTGGCGACGCTCACGCCGTGGAGGCGATCAGCCAACTGCGCTCCGGCGTGCTGGTGCAGGGGCAGCGCACCCGCGCGGCGCGCGCCAGGGTGCTCTACGCGGCCGAACTCGACGACGCCGCCCTGCCCGAGCGCCAGCCACCGATCCGCCACCGCCTGCAGGTGCCCACCAGCTGGCTGGAACTGGAGCTGCGGGAGGGGCGCAACCGCCAAGTGCGGCGGATGACGGCAGCCGTGGGCTATCCCACCCTGCGGCTGATCCGCATGGCGATCGACCTGATGGACGGCCAGCCGCCCCTCGATCTCAGGGACCTGGCGCCGGGCCAGTGGCGCCGGGCATCCCCCGGCGAGGACAAGCGACTAAGCCAACTGCTGGGCCGGCATTCGCCAGGGCGTGGCGGCCGGGCCGGGGGCGGGAAATCGGGCCGGGCTGGCGGCGGCGGGTAGGGGGGACTGCCCCCCTCAGCCCAGGCCATCGCGCAGCTCACGCACCGTCTGCAGCTGCCCGTAGTAGTAGTTGGCCCTGGCCCGTCGGTCCGGATCCTCCAGGCTATCGAGGGCGTCGAAACCAAGGGTCTGCCAGAGCTCATGGCCACAGGCCCGGGTGAGCTCATCGCAGGCCTCGCTCTCCATGTTGGCCAGGCGACGCTGCAGGTTCTTGATTTGCGCAACCGACATCCACTCCGCTCCCGAGGGCGAACTCAGACAAAATAGTACAGATGCACCAGAGCAGGCTGTGTGGGGGGCAGGCTGTTTGGGGCGGTCACCAGCGCCTTCAGCAGCCCCCTCACCAGCGCCCTCAGCAATGTTGCCCCCTTGCCCTGCCGCAAGGTTCTGTTAACTCAAAAGGGCAGCTTCTTCTTGGCGTCCTTGTCGAGGTCGGCCTCCATCTCCCGCAGGCGCTTGAGGATCGTGTCGTAGTACTCGCGCAGGTAGTCCTCCAGGCTGGTGGTTTCCGATGAATCGAGGCCGAAGGCGGCGTAGCTCTCCTCCATCGGCGCGTCCAGGCGGGTGCCGCCGCCGATCACCCGGTCGAAGGCGAGACGCTCAGCCACATTCAGGCTGGCCTCAAAGAAGCTGGTCACCCCCCGCATCAATTGAAGTAAGGGGGGCGGCACCCGGAACAGCCGAGCATCTTTGCCGGTGTAGCGCTCACAGAGCTGGGTGATCTCGCCGGTGGTCCAGGCCCGCGGACCCACCACGGGAAACGCCTTGCGCACGGTCTGGGGCCGTTCCAGGGCAGCCACCGCGAAGCGGGCCATGTCCTGGGTGTTCATGTAGGCAATTGGTGTGGGGGTGCCACTCACCCACACCGTCTGGCTCTCCAGCACGGGAATGGCGAACTGACTGATCAGGCCCTGCATGAAGGCCACACCCCGCAGGATTGTGTAGTCGAGATCAGAGGCCTCCAGCCACTGCTCGGTGCAGGCTTTGATGTCCATCAGTGGCACATCGCGGTGCAGGGCCGCATCGAGCAGCGACACAAACACCACCCGCTTCACGCCGGCCCGCTGACAGGAAGCGAAAAGGTTCTGCTTGCCGGTCCAGTCAATGTCGTAGGCGCTGCCTGGGTCGGTGGCCCGGGCCGTAGCGGCATCGATCACCGCCTCCTGGCCCTCCAGGGCATAGTCGAGGCTGTCGGGCTCGAGCAGGTCGCCACGGGTGAGCTCACAGCCCCATTCCTGGAGAAAAGAGGCCTTGCGAGGCGAGCGCACCATGCAGCGCACCTGGTGCCCGGCATCGAGAGCCTGGCGGGCGATCTGACGACCGAGGGTGCCCGTGGCGCCGACGACCAGAACCTGCATCTTCACCGCTCAAGCGCGCCTGAGCCTAGGGGTGCGCTCGCCGCCAGTGAGAGCGGCGGCGGGGAGACGGCTGAGGGCTGGGCGGACTCAGTCCTCATCAGCGAACTTGAGCAGCAGGGCGCCGCCCAGCAGGCCGACGGGGATCAGCACCCAGAACAGGGCTGCGGTGCCGAAGATTTCGGAGGCCATGGGCTGGCATGGATGGATGGCTCTCCTATTTAGCAGCAGCTTCAGCAGGACCAGACACTTGCGCAGCCGCCGCTGAGCCGTGGTTCCGCTCGGCCTGCAGGGCCCGGGCGCCGGCCAGCACCTCCCGCCAGGGGGCATCACTGCGGATCTGACCAGCCATCACGCCACTGGCCGTGGCCCGGTGTCCCCGCTGGCGCAGCCGCTCCAGCAACCGCTCCAGCCGGGGCGGCCCCCCTCCCAGGCGGCGGCCGATCTCGGCCAGGGGCCAGCAGCGCGCCGGCTGGCCGGGATCGGCCTCCAGGGCGGCCAGCAACCGGGCGGCAGGCGGCCCCAGGCTCGCCGGCGACTCCTGCGCCAGGCGCCCCATGGCCTCGAGTGTGGGCGGATGTTGCAGCGGTCCAATCCAGAGGGGCCCACTCACCGCCAGCGGCGGCGCCTGCTCGCCGGGGCAGAGGCAGGCTGTCCAGCCGCGCAGCTTGAGCAACGATTGCACCTGCTGGTCGCCACAACCATGGCAATGGGCGAGCAGGCCCAACTGGGCCTCCTCGCCGGCGACGGCTCGGCGGCGCAGGCGGATGGCGGTGCGGAAGGTGCGCCCCTCACTGAAACTGAACAGGGGCTCCACGCCGCGGCCCATCGCCCAGGCCACCCGGGCCACCGCGGCCAGCTGCAGCCTCAGGGCCAGCTCCCAGCTGGCGGGATGGGCCCGGGCCGCGGCCCCCAGCCGGCGGATCGCCGCCACCCGGTCGTGGCCGGTGGGCGAACGGCCATCGGTGCTGGCCAGATAGAGCACGCCGCCAAAGGCCACGGCCTCCAGGGCCAGGGGCAACAGGGCCACCGGACAGCCGAAGGCATCCAGGTCGACCAGCTCGAAGCGCTGTTCGCGCAGCAGGCAGCCCGCCAGCAGCTTCTGGGCGGTGCAACTGCTCAGCCGCAGGCTGCAGGAGCCCTGACGCAGGGGGGCCAGGTTGGCGCGCAGCAGGGGCAGACGCTCGGGATCGGCGTCGTTGGCCCACACCGCCCCGGCTCCCGCCTCCAGGCCATAGCGCAGGGCCCGGATGCCGCAGCCCGCCATCCCATCCAGCACCCGCAGTGGCCCCGCCTCCGCCAGCAGGCAGGCCAGGAGCACCCCCAGATCGCGGGATGGCCGCGATTCCGGCCGGAAGAAACCCCCGCCAGGCTGCACACGGACCGGCCCTTCGCAATAGTGAGCGGCAGAACTGGAATCGGGAGGAATCAGTTGCAAAGCAGCCACGCCCAGCCTGGCAAGGCGAGTGCCGGCTGGGGTCGCCACAGCCAGTGGATCTGGCAAGGCCAGAGCTGCCACTGGCGCCAGCTGGGCGATCCCAGCCACCCGCCGCTGCTGCTGGTGCATGGCTTCGGAGCGGCGAGCGGCCACTGGCGCCGCAATGCCGCCGTGCTGGCGGCGGCCGGGTGGTGTGTGTACGGGGTGGACCTGATCGGCTTCGGCGCTTCCAGCCAGCCAGCCCTCCGGCTTGACAACCGGCTCTGGGCGAGGCAACTGCAGGACTTCCTGGCCCAGGTGGTAGGCCACCCCGCGGTGCTGGTGGGCCACTCCCTCGGCGGCCTGGTGGCCCTGAGCTGCGCCGTGTTCTTCCCCCGTTGGGTGAGGGCCGTGGTGGCAGCTCCATTGCCCGATCCCACTCTGCTGATGGACCTGGGGGCGCAGCCACCGCGGCGCCCCCCCTTGCGGCGTCGGCTCAAGCGCTGGCTGGTGCAACTGCTCTGCCGGCTCTTGCCCCTGGAGCTGCTGGTGCCCCTGCTGGCCCACTCCCCCCTGCTCGACCTGGGCATCCAAAGTGCCTACGCCACGCCCGTGATCGGCGATCAGGAGCTGCACCGGCTGATTGCCAGGCCAGCCCGGCGGCCCAGTGCCGTGCGAACCCTGCGGGCCATGAGCATCGCCATGGCCCTGCGCCCCCACGGGGCCACGGCACCGGCCCTGCTGCGGCGGCTGCAACGCCCCCTGCTGCTGATCTGGGGAGGCCGCGACCAGCTCGTTCCCCTACGGGTGGCCGACCAGGCCCGCAAGCACCGGCCGGACGTGCCCCTGGCCGTGCTGGATCACTGCGGCCACTGCCCCCACGACGAGGATGCCGAGGCCTTCAATCGCACCCTGCTGCAGTGGCTGGCCGAGCTGCCAGCAGACCAACCCACCTCCCTGGCCCGGTAATTTGGCTGAATTGCTCCTTCCGGACCGTCCCCAGCCATGAAGCACACCCTCTCGGTGTTGGTGGAAGACGAATCCGGTGCGCTCAGCCGCATCTCCGGGCTGTTTGCCAGGCGAGGGTTCAACATCGAGAGCCTGGCCGTGGGGCCAGCGGAAAAGAACGGCATGTCGCGGCTCACGATGGTGGTGGAGGGGGACGACCGCACCCTCGAGCAGATGACCAAGCAGCTCGACAAGCTGGTGAACGTGCTGGGGGTGATCGACCTGTCCACAATCCCTGCAGTGGAGCGCGAACTGATGCTGCTCAAGGTGGCGGCGCCGCCCCGGCAGCGCAGCGAAATCCTCGAGCTGGTGCAGGTGTTCCGCGCCAAGGTGGTGGACGTGGCCGACGAGGCCCTCACCTTGGAAGTGGTGGGCGACCCCGGCAAGCTGGTGGCGCTCGAGCAGGTGATGGAGCCCTACGGGATCCTGGAGATCGCCCGCACCGGCCGGGTGGCCCTGGAGCGGGCCTCCGGCGTGAACACCGCCTGGCTGAAGGTCACCTCCTCAGACAAGCGGGTACCCGCCTAACGCGGCCAGCGTCACGACCCCGGGGATGCAGCCTGGCTGGCGCCAGCCACCTTCACCAGCTTGCCGCCATCCACCACAGTGGCGCGGATGATCCGATCGCCCTGCTCGATGCGATCGACAACCTCCATGCCCTCGCTCACCCGGCCGAACACGGCATAGCGGCCATCCAACTCAGGCAGGGCCTGCAGGGCCACATAAAACTGGGCGCTGGCGGAATTGGGATCGGCGGATCGGGCCATGGCCAGGGCACCGCGCTGGTGCACCAGCGCCAGTTGGCGAGTGATGCCAGGCGAGGTGAGTTCCTGTCCGTAGGTGGGCGCCTGATCCTGCTTGAGGCGAATTTCCAGGGGAATGAGTCGCGCTTCGCCGCTCTCAATGAAGCTGCCCTGGCCGTACTGGCTGGGGGGAGTCATCGGATTGGCGCTGAGGGGGTCACCGCCCTGGACCACAAAGGGAGAGGGCTGACGCACCACCCGGTGAAACACCGTGCCGTTGTAGGCCCCCTTCTGCACCAGATCCACGAAGTTGCCCGCGGTGAGGGGCGCGGCGGCGCCATCGAGCTCAAAACGCACCTGCCCCTTGCTGGTGTCCATGGCCACGGTGGCGCTGCCGCTGAGGCAAGGGGTGCTGGCGGTGGCACAACCGATCGGCCGCGAGGCATTGCCCTCGGCAGCACAGCCCGTGATCACACCGCTGGCCACCAGACAGAGTCCGCCATAGATCAGGGACCGCACCCAACCGGAGCAGCTCATACGCCCTCCAGGGGCACGCCCAGAAAGCGGGCCAGCTGGGCGCCGGAGAGCTCCAGGTCGGCGAGGGGCATGGGCTCTCCCACCCGCGTGAGCGGCAGGTCACGCCGGCCCTGCACCTTGAGGGCCAGCCGGCGCCGGGGGTTGAGGCCATCGCGCACCTCCACCTTCACCGCCTGGATGTCCCGCAGGGGGATTTCCACATCGATGCGCTGGCGGAATCCCCGCCGGGAGATGGTGGCCTGGCCGGCAGCGCGGTCGAAACGGTTGCTGCCGCTGCCCACGTCAATGCCGATCACCGCCCACAGATAGGAGGCCAGCAACACGGCAGCCAGGCCGTAGAGGCCCATCACCAGGCCCTGGGGCACCCAGTCGAGCTCGGCGGGATGGCCCACGGGCAGCAGGTCGCGATGCAGGTAGCTGGACAGGCTGGTGAGCAGAAAACCCACACCGCCCAGGCTCACCGTCAAAGCCACGAGCAGGTTGGAGAGGCGGCGCGAGCCGAGCACCGGCTGCTCCAGCAGGTCGTCGGTGGGAGGCATCGAGCTCCAGAAAACGTCGAAGCGCCATCTTGGCGCCTGGAGAAGGCGGCTCGGGCGGAAACAGTGGGCGACAGGGCCACAAGCAGAGAGCCAGAAACAAGATCAGGTCAGGGATTTCAGCCCGTTGCAAAGCGCCTCGCGGTGTCCGGAAACGTTGTTACCATCGCCCGGTATCCCGCTGTTTCCATGACGATCGCTGTAGGGCGCGCCCCAGCTGGTCGGGGATGGTTCGACGTCCTCGACGACTGGCTCAAGCGCGACCGCTTCGTTTTTGTCGGGTGGTCCGGATTGCTCCTGTTCCCCACCGCCTATCTGGCGCTGGGCGGCTGGCTCACCGGCACCACCTTTGCCACCTCCTGGTACACCCACGGCATTGCCAGCTCCTACCTGGAGGGCTGCAACTTCCTCACCGCCGCCGTCAGCACCCCCGCTGACGCCATGGGCCACAGCCTCCTGCTGCTCTGGGGTCCGGAAGCCCAGGGCGACTTCGTGCGCTGGGTCCAGCTCGGCGGCCTCTGGCCTTTCGTGGCCCTGCACGGCGCCTTCGCCCTGATCGGCTTCATGCTGCGTCAGTTCGAGATTGCCCGCCTGGTGGGCATCCGCCCCTACAACGCCATCGCCTTCTCCGGCCCGATCGCGGTGTTCGTCAGTGTCTTCCTGATGTACCCCCTGGGTCAGAGCAGCTGGTTCTTCGCTCCCTCCTTCGGGGTGGCGGCGATCTTCCGCTTCCTGCTCTTCCTGCAGGGCTTCCACAACTGGACCCTGAACCCCTTCCACATGATGGGCGTGGCCGGCATCCTCGGCGGCGCTCTGCTGTGCGCCATCCACGGCGCCACGGTGGAGAACACCCTGTTTGAGGACGGCGAGCAGTCGAACACCTTCAAGGCGTTCGAGCCCACCCAGGAAGAGGAGACCTACTCGATGGTCACCGCCAACCGCTTCTGGAGCCAGATCTTCGGGATCGCCTTCTCCAACAAGCGCTGGCTGCACT
>JBIIDV010000064.1:0-15374 GCA_044238185.1 Prochlorococcaceae cyanobacterium
GCGGCAGCCAGGCACACCCGCAGCTCGGCATCAGCGATACGGGGGCGGTAGGCAGTGCCCGCGCTGGAGGCCATGGGAGGCGCCGCGCTCAGCGGCCTGATGCAGGAAATATCGGGATCCTAATGCCGAAAAAGTCGGCGCTCCAATGCAGGAAAAGTCGGCCGGCTGATGCAGGAAAAAACGAGCCGCGCTCAGGCTGTGCAGTCGCTCCAATCGGGCACCTGCGGCACCACGATCAACCCCGAGCCCGCCTCGCCATCGGCCCGGCAAGGACGGCCGCTGGCCAGCTGGTGGGCGGCGAGGCCGCAGAGGGCCGCATCGATCCAGTCGATGCTGGTGAGCAGTGCTGTGTCGATGCCGGCCTGCTCCAGCAGGGCCCGGCGCTGCCGCCGCTTCTGGCGAGCAGCGGCGTTGCCGCCGCGCAGCTGCCAGGTGATGGCATGCGGGAAGGTTTCGAAGCAGGCCGGACCGCTGGCCGGCAAGCCAGGGGCCGGGAGGCCAGAGAGCAGCGGATGACTTTCCTCCAGCTCCCGGTAGAGCGCTTCGCCCTGCAGCATCCAGCCGTAGTAGTTGCTGGGATGGCTGAGGGCCGCCTCGCGGCTGGGGGAGCCGAAGCAGAAGATCCCTCGCTGCATCAGCTCGCGCTCGCAGGGCCGGGCCCGGCCATCGCTGCTCCAGCGGCAGGGCGCATCGATGGCGATCCGATCGGCGCCGATCACCGAGCGGCACCAGTGGGCCAGCTCCTGCACCTCAGACGCAGCCAGCTGGCCGGCGTAGGCACCACCGGTGAGCGCCACGGCATGGAAGCCCTTGCGGCGGCCGCCCACGTCGATGCCGATCACGGTGGGCACGCTCTCCATCCAGCCATGCTGATGGACAGCTCGCTGGACAACGCCATGCAGGTGGTGAGCTTTTCGGAAGCCCGGGAGAGCTTCAAGGCCGTGCTGGATGGGGTGGAGGCCGATGCGGACGTGACCCTGATCACCCGGCGGCACGCCAAGGGGGCGGTGGTGATGTCGCTCGACACGACCAACAGCCTGATGGAAACCGTGCACCTGCTGCGTTCGCCGGCCCATGCGGCCCATCTGCAGCGGTCGCTGGAGCAGGCCGGGCGTGGGGAGCTGCTCTCCCATGGGCTGATCGATCCGGATCCGGCCGATGCCGGCGATTGAGCGGCTGGCCTGGACCACTGCGGCCTGGGAGGACTATCTCCACTGGCAGAGCCAGGACGGCCGGCAGCTGCGGTGCATTAACCAGCTGATCCAGGCCTGCCTGCGCGATCTCTTCGCTGGAATCGGCAAACCGGAGCCCCTGCGGGAAAACCTGGCCGGCTGCTGGTCCCGACGCATCGATGGGGACCATCGCCTGGTTTACCGGTTGGATGGTGAGCTTCTTGTAATCCTGGCCTGCCGGTATCACGACCGGTAAGGGAGCATGGCGAGGTGCCAGCAGGTCGACTGTGCGTCCGGGCAGAGTGGAGAGATGGCAGCCGTCATGGCAGCGGCTGACCGGGTTGGCTGGCTGAAGGCATGATGAACTGAAGGCCTAAGCCTGGGGCTCAGAGCTCGCCGTTGAACGCCTGGTGCAGGAGGGACTTTTTCAGTTCCTCCAGGGAGGCGAGTTTACGTTCGTAGAGGCGGGTTAGGCGTTGGATTTCATCTGTCAATGCGTCTAGCTTTTCCACAATGGTTTTTTGCTCAGAAAGTGGAGGAACACGGAGTATTGACTCCTTGATATTTGGGACAGTTAATTGTGGTATCGACGTGCCGGTATTCCCAAAGTCCATCCCGACAACTGTGTAATACAGGAAGGGTAGGGATATCTGCTCCGCGTCAGGAACGAGGACTATCAACCGAACCACTGGTAGAAATGGTTCGGTCCTGATTACTGAAAAACCAAGCGTTCCTCTCGCCGAGACTGTGACACTTGGCTTAGCCACGCGAGCGATATCAGTGAAGCCATACAAGCCATTATCCTTCTCGCCGTTTGAGTAGATAGGCACGCTGTATTGCGAGGTCCGCACTTTCGAGAGTCGATCTTTGGGCACATCGCCACCCGCAAAGATCTGCTCACAGCAACTCTCTAGTGCCGTCTCCACCCACCCCTCCCCCCGCTCAGTGAAGACGGATTGAAGATGACTCTCAAAGAGCGCGCGGGCGTTCTGGAGGTTCTGTTCGGCATTAGCTTTGGCGGTGGCGAGACCCGCAAACGCTTCGTCGAGTAGGGCGACGATTCGCTGCTGTTCAGGGAGTGGCGGGAGAGAGAGCGTGAACTCGTTTAGCTTCTCCTTAGTGATATGAACAAGACCAACAGCCCCGCTTACTGACTTCTCAATTTCTGCAGTGATAAACCGCAGGCCATAGAAAGCATATCGCCTAGAAATCGTCTCGCGATGAGCAACTTTGAAAATATGCTGGTTGAGAAGGCCAGGCTCCCCACTCCAAATATGAGACCCGAAAGAAGTGCCAATAGTGCCAGACCAAGAGAACAGCAGGTCACCAGGATTGACGAAAATATCTTGCCCATACTCGCCAGCGAAGTAGTTAAACGATGCATCCTCTCTATTGAGGTTCTGAATACGAATAATTGGCAGCCCCTGGTCCGTCCACTCCTCTTTCTTAAAGGCGCGCCCATTCTTAAAGGTGAATAAATCTCCTAAACGTTGTGTTTCCCAGTCTTCCTTCATACCAAAGCCCTGATCCTCCCCAGCACCTCAGCACTCTCCGCATCCAGCGCCGCAATCTCCGCCATGATCTCCTGCGGGCTGCGCAGCGCCAACGCCTCACCCCCATGGGGGTTCTTCACCGACAGATCCCAACTCTCTGGATCAATGGAGTCCACCGCCACGCTCCAACTCTTGGGCGAATCAGCAAAGGTTTTCTGGAGTTCCACGAACTCCGCCAGGTCGCGGTCGTTGAGGGGGTTGGTCTTGCCCAGGTTGCGGCCGGGATCGAGCTGGTAGAACCACACCTTGCGGGTGGGCGCGCCCTTCTCGAAGAACAGCACCACCGTTTTCACTCCCGCCCCCTGGAAGGTGCCGCCGGGGCAGTCGAGCACCGTGTGCAGGTTGCAGTCGGACAGCAACTTCTGGCGCAGGGCCACCGAAGCGTTGTCGGTGTTGGAGAGGAACGTGTTCTTGATCACCACGCCGGCGCGGCCGCCGGCCCGCAGCAGGCGGATGAAGTGCTGCAAAAACAGAAACGCGGTTTCGCCGCTGCGGATCTCGAAGTTCTGCTGCACCTCCTTGCGTTCGCTGCCGCCAAACGGCGGATTGGCCAGGATCACATCGAAGCGGTCGCGCTCCTGCACATCGCTGAGGCTTTCGGTGAGGGTGTTGGTGTGCAGCACCTTGGGCGCCTCGATGCCGTGCAAGATCATGTTCATGATCGCGATCACATAGGCGAGGCTCTTCTTCTCCTTGCCGGTGAAGGTGCGGTTTTGCAGCGTGTCCAGATCGGCGGTGCTCAGTTCGGCCCCCGAGGATCCACCCTTGCGCATGAACTCGAACGCTTCGCACAGGAAGCCGGCGGAGCCCACCGCCGGGTCGTAGACCGTTTCGCCGATCTGGGGGTTCACCACCTGCACGATGGCGCGAATCAGGGGCCGGGGCGTGTAGTACTCACCGCCGTTGCGGCCGGCGTTGCCCATGCGCTTGATCTTCTCCTCATAAAGCATCGAGAGCTCATGCTTCTCGGCCTGGGAGCGCAGGCGCAGCCCATCGAGCCCATCGATGATTTCGCGCAGGTTGTAGCCGCTGCTGATCTTGTTGCGCAGTTCGCCGAAGATCTCACCGATCTTGTACTCGATCGTGTTCGGCCCGCTGGCGCTCTGCTTGAAGCGCTCCAGGTAGGGGAACAAGCGCTGGTTCACGAAGTCGCGCAGGTCGTCGCCGGTGAGGGCGGCGTGGTGATCCAGCTGGCCGCTGGCGTTCTTCGGCGCCGCCCAGCGGCTCCAGCGGTAGGGCTCCTCCAGGATGGGGCTGTAGGCGCGGCCCTCCAGTGCGGCCACGGTGGCCCGGTCGTCTTCGAGCCCATCGAGATACTTGAGGAACAGCAGCCAGGAGGTCTGCTCGGTGTAGTCGAGCTCGGTGCCGCAGCCGGCCTCCTTGCGCAGGCAGTCGTCGATGGCGCGGAACGCCTGCTCGAACGAGCTGGGGCCCGAGGCGGCGCGGGAACCGTTGGGGGCGCGAGTGCGGGGGGCGCGGCTGGCGCCCTGACCATTGCCGGAGGACTCCCCCGCAGACCCATCCGCCAGGGCTACTGAGCCGCCCCGGCCCCTGCCGGGCACGATCAACCTGCGGCTCAGCAGATCGCCCTTCACCGCTTCGTAGCTGGCTTCGTCCCACTCCAGGGTTTCCCGCAGGCGGCCGTTGCCCGCTGATCCACCCAGGGCAGCAAGCGCACCGAGGAACTCGTCGGCGAGGTCGTCGTTGCTTCCGGCGTCGCTCAGTGGGTTCTCAGCGGCGTTGGCCAACGGATAGAGCAGTTCCGACGACTCAGCATGCCAGAAGGGTTACGCGCTGGGCAAGGGTGGCAGGAGGTGAACTTATCTCAGTCGGATGGATGGCAAGGTGATGCATGTAAAGGACAGCTGTTCGGAGGAGGTAGGCAGCCAGGGTGTAGGGGTTGTTGATATTCGCCTTACATTGAAATAAGCGGCGCCGCATCGAGAAAAGCCAGAAAGGAAATCTGTGAATACGCTGCCTGCCTGAATGAGACGTTAGACCAAAAAGCAATGCACCGTATATCTCTGTTACTGAATAGAGCCAGCCCTGGTCCTTGGCACATCTTCCCTGGATTTGGCAAAGAACTCATTCTCGTCGATGAACTCGAGGAAATATGCGACTAGATCAAATGCCACGCTCGCACGGAGGCCCGATGCCCAATCATCTGGAGCCGTCGGGACAGTCCCCACCACAAACTTTCTATTTTCAACCTCAATGAATTGAGGGTTGGCAATCGCGATGCCTCCGTCAAATCCCTCTGGTGGATTGGCCAAATAGAAAAGCACTATTCTACCTTCGAACATTCAGACGACATCATGATCTATCCTGTCTTAGCCGGATCCGCATACCATTGCAATCTGGCTTTACATCCTGCAAAGCAGACCAGCTCTCTGATCCGCCAACTCTTGCATCCATTGCGCCGCAGGGACTTTGCCAGCTTATGTGGCAGACGATTAACGGTAAACATGGAGCCGTTAAAACCCCTTGCGCAGGCAAGGGGCGTGAATCCTTGGTCTCCACAGAAAAGCCTCATGCATCCTTCTAGGCTGGTTAGTCCGCCTAACGCTTGCCATCACCAGGCCGCAGAGTGACGGCGGGAACAATTAGAAGCCTTACGGTGGCGGCTCTGGTGAATGGCAGTGTTATACGTCACCCAGGAATCGTAGCGGAGGATTGCAAGAGGCATAAAGCTGGCAGTGCCTCCTGTCGCTTATACAAACTATCTCAGGCTACTGGTCTCGGAACCTTCGCTAAAGGGTGGTTTTTTACTGACAGGGCTCACAAGGTACATCTCGTGTCTAGGTGTGGTAATCACCGGCCTGCCATGAGTCGACTTTCTAAGAACATGCCCCTTCCCGGCCCCTGTATAATCTTCATACTCTCTAACCAGGCGAAATCCAGCGTGGACGAACACACCAGCCCGAACCCCTTTATCCAAAATGTCTTTCATTTTGAACAGGAGAACCAGAATTTCAATGATTTGGCAAAGGATATTAATGGATTTACTTATTGGTCGGCCCGCGAGTATATGGAAATGCTTGGATATGAGTCTTATGAGGCTTTCCGGAAAGCAATCAATAAAGCGATTTCCACCTGCACCACCTTAGATATTGACGTATCCGAGAACTTTCAGCAAACCACTATAGATATTGCAGGTCGGCCTGAGAAGGACTTCAGGTTGTCAAGATTTGCATGCTACTTGGTGGCTATGAATGCCGACCCCAAGAAGCTGCAGGTTGCTCAAGCGCAAGCGTTCTTTGCGGCAACCGCTGAAACAATTAGAAGATACGTTGATAATGCCGAGGATGTTGAGCGGGTACTGATTAGAGAAGAAGTCTCAACCCATGAGAAGGCATTGAACTCCGCTGCAAAGACGGCTGGGGTTTCCGACCAAGGGTTTGCTTTGTTCCAAAACGCAGGCTACAGAGGAATGTATAATATGAACTTAAGCCAGCTTAAGAAGCACAAGGGCTTGCAGCAAGCAAATCGCTCATTGCTTGACTTTATGGGAAAAGACGAGCTTGCCGCCAATCTTTTCCGATTAACACAGACTGAGCTAAAACTAAAGAACGATCAAGTTCGTGGCCAGAATAATGCTGAACGAGTCGCTGAGGATGTTGGCAAAAAGGTGAGAAAGACAATGCTTGACATTAGCGGTACAAAGCCCGAGGACATGGAGCTCGCCGATGACATCAAAAAAGTCCGCACATCCTTGAAGCAGACTCACAAAGGACTAAACCAGATTGATGGATGACCATATTGCAACTACCGCTTGTTATAAATGGGCTTTTCTGACAAGCTGAATTGGTTGTGAGTGATCTCATGTGCTTATAGAGCTGGCTTCTGCAGCGAGCGATCATGCGAACTGAGAGCGCACCGCGCGCTCGGACTTTCGCCTATCGGCAGCCAGCATCGTTATGTTGTTAGCTCATCAGTCTGCTGCGCGTAGGCGTCTTCTCGGAGATCCCCCGGCTGCATCAGTGGCACCATCGC
The DNA here is from genome assembly GCA_044238185.1 of Prochlorococcaceae cyanobacterium. GTDB lineage: Bacteria > Cyanobacteriota > Cyanobacteriia > PCC-6307 > Cyanobiaceae > NIES-981. The sequence goes on from JBIIDV010000064.1 coordinate 6,719, forward strand.
TGCGAAGTGGAAGCGGCGGTGCCGGTGGCAGGCTCAACGCGACCGAAGAGGGATGTCTTCACTGGAAAGTCTTTCCAACGCTGCGGTACTCGATCGGATTCAGAAGGCCTGATCTTTCGAGACAGGTAGACGATCAGCACGGGTCCGGCCGCATCTTGTCCGATGCCGACGCTCAAAGCAGGCACCCGCTCCTTCAGCATCTCCGCTAAGGAAATTGCGGCTTCGCGGGATGTTGCGTTAGGTGCCATGGCCGCTCAGGAGAGAAAGCCCACCGAACTGGGCGAGCACGTCAGCAATCGGGCAGAATATCGCGTATTCGCTCCGGTTGCTAACAGCGAATACTAGGCCAACAGCTTGCGATCCATCTTCCGTCACGACTAGGCTGCCAGAGTCGCCGGGCATAGCGAACGGTTCACCAGCATCGCCACGGACCGTCCATGTATCGGTAAACCAAACCTCGGAAGTGAACCGCCGCGACTTGTAGGGCAACACCCAGGGCGTCGGCACGAAAGCCTCAATCGTCCCCTTAGTTAACCCTGTCGTGCGTCCGAACTTCTTAACGCGAAGCCCTGAGGTGGGCGCGACAACGTCTTTGGGCGTGTCGTAGCCGTCGGCGTCATCGCCTTGCCACGACGAGATGCGGGAGTCGTCCTTGACCTTACCGACGGCGGCGTCCAAACTGATCGGAGTGACCAATGCTGGTACACCGCTGCGAAGCTCGAACATGTCGCAGAAGCGGCAGACCTCCCGCGGCGCCGATCGGTTCGGGCGTGCATCCATCGTCGCGGGCGCCAGGATCGGCATATCAACCGGGGTGTGGTTGCACGCCGCAAAGACGTGGTTGTTCGAGAGTGCGAAGGTGCCAGCAGGCCCCGTAGCAAACGCGCCAAGTGTTCCCGCGTAGTCCTCACGACTTGGAGCGACACTGCCGCCGCACGCGATCCGACCGTTCCGCTCGAAGAAGTAGCTGGAGTTGCTGGCTGCCATTGCCGGCTGGAGCGTGACTTTCACCTTGCCCATCAAACGGACAACGACCGGCACTTCAGCAACCGTCTTCGGCAGCTTATTCAGAAACCGCTGCGAGCCTTTGGTGACGTAGACAACGACTTTTTCTTCCTCGGCACCGGGTGTGTAGCCGACCGACTGAACCGAGAGGCCAGAAAAACTGTCTTCGTCGTAAAAAGTCCTCTCGATCGCTGTTGTCGCTGCCGCCGAGGCAAACTCCGCGACGCTATGGTCACTTAGCGCTGCACCCAACGCCTCATAGTTCCCGTTTTCGAGGAACTTAGCAGCCATCGATTTAGCAATCTGTTCTGCTGTCATAGATCCCACTAAGGAGCAATGGTCGGTAGGGAGTTAGTCGGCGGTACGAAACTCACCGCTCAGTAGCTTCGTTAGCATAGCGTCGCGGAGCGCGGCGGGGGTGCGGGATCCGTTGATGTTGGCAATAATGCGGCCGAATTGCGAGCTGAGCTCGTCGGTAAAGTGATTGGTCAGTGACTCCGAACTAAACGTATAACGCTAAATGGGCGGATCCACATAAGACCCTCCCCCTGCTGTCCCCAGCAGAATAAACACCTTTCCCATTGCAGGCAACATGCTGCCCCTCTGCATAGCAATGGCTTTCGCATAGCCGACAGCGATGGTCGGGATCTTCACTGGACCCGCCTATAACCGTTCAGCTCTACACCAAGCGCCGCGAGCACAGCCCACCCTCCGCATATCGCCTGCGCCCTCTAATCCCTCACCCTCTCCGCCAGCACCCTTCCGCCTGCATCCAGTAGCGCGATGCGCAGGGGCATCTGGCCGGCGGCGTGGGTGCTGCAGCTCAGGCAGGGGTCGAAGCAGCGGATGCCCGCCTCCACCCGGTTGAGCAGGGGCTCGGGGATCTCGGCCTCCTCGGCCACCGGCTCGGTGATGAACTCCCGCGCGATCTGGGCCACGGTGCGGTTCATCGCCAGGTTGTTCTGGCCCGTGGCGATGATCAGATTCACCCGGGTGATCAGGCCGTCGTCGTCCACCCGGTAGTGGTGAAACAACGTGCCCCGCGGCGCCTCGCTCACCCCCACCGCCTCGTTGGCATTGAGGCTGGCGCGGGCGCGGATGCGGCCCGTCATCAAGGAGTCGTCGGCCACCAGCTGCTCAATGCCCTCCAGGCAGGCCACGATCTCCACCAGCCGGGCATGGTGGAACGCAAACGACGACGTCACAATCCGGCCGCCGCTCTCCGCGGTGCCGCTGCGCTGGCGGAACTCGGCCAGCTCCGCATCGGCCCACGCCGTGCCGATCCGCTCGCACACGTTCAGCCGCGCCAGCGGCCCCACCCGGTAGATCCCCTCCGGATAGCCCAGCGGCTTGTAAAACGGAAACTTCAGGTAGCTCCAGCTCTCCACCGCCTCGCCCAGAAACGCGGCGTAGTCGTCTTCGCTGAGGCCATCGGCCACGATCCGGCCCGAGGAATCCACGAAGCGGATCGCCCCCTCAATGCACTCCCAGCCGCCATCGGCCGCCACCAGCGCCATGAACAGCGAAGGAAAATCGCCAAACGTGCGCTGCTCCCGCTGCAGCGGCCCATCCAGCAGCCCCTTGTAGAGCGTCAGCGCCGTGGCCACCGTGGCCTTCGCCTCCGGCAGCCGCTCCAAGATCCAATCCCGTGCCTCAGCGCTCAGCGGCGTGCGCACCCCGCCGGGCACCGCCCAGGCCGCGTGGATCTTGCGGCCCCCCAGCAGCTCCAGCACCTGCTGGCCGAACTGGCGCAAGCGGATGCCGGCCCGGGCCAGGTCCGGGTCGGCCGCCATCAGGCCGAACACATTCCGCTTGGCCGGATCGCTCTCCCAGCCCAGCAGGAAATCGGGGCTGCTCAGATGGAAAAACGAGAGCGCATGGCTCTGGCACAGCTGGGCCAGATTCAGCATCCGCCGCAGCTGGCGCGCCGCCGGCGGCGGCTGCACCGCCAGCAGCTTGTCGCCCGTTTTCGCCGCCGCCAGCAGGTGGCTCACCGGGCAGATGCCGCAGATCCGCGCCGTGATCCCCGCCATCTCCGTGAACGGTCGCCCCTCGCAGAAGGTTTCAAAGCCGCGATACTCCACCACGTGGAAGCGGGCATCGGCCAGCCGGCCAGCTTCATCCAGGTGCAGCGTGATCTTGGCGTGCCCCTCGATGCGGGTCACCGGGTCGATCGTGATCGTGCGGGTCATGGCGGGAGGCGGATCAAGGCAGACGGCGAATCAACCGAAGCGCAGCTGCCCGCTGCTCTCCTGCAGCGGCCGCTCACCCCGCAGCAGCGGCTCCAGAAAGCTGCGGATGCGCTCAGCCGAGGGCGGGCAGCCGGGCAGAAAGAAGTCCACCGGGATCACCTCGTGCAGGGGCAGCACCCGCTCCAGCAGCTCCGGCACGATGCCGGGGGCGTGGGGGTGCTGGGCGCCGGTGTCGGCCAGCTCCAGGTAGCCCCGATCCAGCACGCTCTGACGCGAGCCCCCATCCACCTGAGCCCAGAGGTTGCGCAACCCCGGCACGTTGGCACTCACGGCACAGTCGCCGAACGACACCACCAGAGCGCTGCGCTCGCGCAGCTGCAGCGCCAACTCCAGGTTGTCGGCATTGGCCACCGCCCCCTCCACCAGGCACACATCCACCCCCTCGGGGAACACCTTCACGTCGCTGGCCACCGGCGAGAACACCACCTCCACCTGCTCGGCCAGCTCGAACAGCCACTCGTCGAGATCGAGAAACGACATGTGGCAGCCGCTGCAGCCGGCCAGCCACACCGTGGCGAAGCGGAGTTTGGTGCTCATTGGTGTTGCCAGTGCTGGTGCTCGCGGGCCCGGCGCAGCAGGGCCGGGCGCTCGCGGTGGGGCTGCTTCTCAGCGGTGGTGTCGTCCTTGTGGAACAGGGCGCCGGTGGGGCACACATCCACGCACTTGCCGCAGTTGGTGCAGGCCTCCACCTCCCCCCAGGGCTGGTCGAGGCCGGCAATGATCCGGCATTCGGCGCCCCGGTTGGCCACATCCCACACATGGGCCCCCTCGATCTCATCGCACACCCGCACGCAGCGGGTGCAGAGGATGCAGTGGTGGTGATCGAGGGCAAACAGGGGGTGGGAGGCATCCACCTGCCGCCGGGGGTACTGATAGGGGAAGCGGGAGTGGTCCATGCCCACCGCCACCGCCACGTCCTGCAGTTCGCAGGCGCCGTTGGCCACGCAGAAGGCGCAGATGTGGTTGCCCTCGGCGAAGAACAGCTCCACCGCCATCCGCCGCCACTCGCGCAGCTGGGGCGTCTGGGTCTGGATCACCACGCCCTCCACGGCGGCGGTGGCGCAGGCGGGCTGGAGCCTGCCGCTGCCCTCCACCTCCACCAGGCACAGCCGGCAGGCCGCCACCGGCGTCAGCCCATCGAGATGGCAGAGGGTGGGCAGCTCGGCACCGGCGGCCCGCACCGCATCGAGCAGGCTCGCCCCCTCCGGCACCGCCACCTCGATCCCGTCCACCGTGAGGGTGAGCACACTCATGGCGATGCCTCCTGCAGCGCGCAGGACGTGAGCGGCTCACACTGCTGCGGCTCCCGGCAGGCCGCCTGATACTCCTGGCGGAAGTAGCGCAGGGTGCTCAACACCGGATTGGGCGCCGCCTGGCCCAGGCCGCAGAGGCTGGTGGCTTGCACCATGCCGCACAGCTGCTCGAGCCGTTCCAGATCCGCCAGGCTGGCGTGGTGGTCGGCGAAGCGGTCGAGCAGCTGCAGCAGCTGCACGGTGCCGGCGCGGCAGGGCACGCACTTTCCGCAGCTCTCATTCACGCTGAAGCGCATGAAATGGCGGGCCACCGCCGGCATGGCGGTGCTCTCACCCATCACCACCATGCCGCCGGAGCCCATCATCGAGCCGAGCTCCCGCAGGCTCTCGTAGTCCACCGGTGTATCCAGCAGGGCGGCGGGAATGCAGCCCCCCGATGGTCCGCCGGTCTGCACCGCCTTCACCCCGCCATCGGGCCCATCGCCACCGGGCACGCCGCCGCCGATGGTGAGCACCACCGTGCGCAGGCTGGTGCCCATCGGCACCTCCACCAGGCCGGTGTTGGCCACCGCGCCGGAAAGGGCGAACACCTTGGTGCCCTTGCTGCCCGCGCTGCCCATCGCCGCATACCAGTCGCCCCCCTCGCGGATGATCGCCGGGATCGCCGCCAGGGTCTCCACGTTGTTGATCAGGGTGGGGTGGCCCCACAGGCCGCTCTCGGCCGGAAACGGCGGCCGCGGCCGCGGCGTGCCGCGCTGCCCCTGGATCGAGGCCAGCAGCGCCGTTTCCTCACCGCACACGTAGGCGCCGGCCCCCACCCGCACCTCCAGGCGCAGGTTGAAGCTGCCGCCGGCGATGCCCGCCCCCAGCAAACCCTTGCCGCGGGCCTGGCGCAGGGCCAGCCGCAGGCGCTCGATCGCCAGCGGGTACTCGGCCCGCACGTACACGTAGCCCTGGTCGGCCCCCACGGCAAACGCGGCGATCGCCACCCCCTCGATCAGCCGGTGCGGGTCGCTCTCCAGCACGCTGCGGTCCATGAAGGCGCCGGGGTCGCCCTCGTCGGCATTGCACACCACCAGGCGGGGTCCCGGCGGCTGCAGAGCCACCGTGTCCCACTTCAGGCCGGTGGGGTAGCCGGCACCGCCGCGGCCGCGCAGACCGCTGCGCTTCACCTGCTCGCGCACCTGCTCCGGGGTGCACTCCGCCACCACCCGCTTGAGCTGGCTGTAGGTGCCGCTGGCCAGGGCGTCGTCGATCGACTCCGGATCCACCAGTCCGCAACCCTCCAGCACCACCGGGTGCTGGAGGGCATAAAAGGGATGGTCGGGCGTCAGGCGCTGCTCGCGCAGACGCGGGTCGTCCACGCCCTCCACCACACCCGCAGCCACCGCCAGCAGCTCCGGCGCCTGCTCCGGGGTGAGGCCGGTGTAGAGGGTGGTGACCCCGCCGCGATCCAGGGCCACCAGCGGGCCGCGGCCACAGAGGCGCAGGCAACCCACCGGTTTGATCGTCACCGCCTCGGCGGCACCGCCCAGCTGGTCGCGCCCCCGCCGCAGCGCCTCCAGCAGGGCCTGGGAGCCCGCCGAGCGGCAGCCGCTGGCGCCGCAGCAGCGCAACTGCAGGGAGTTGGCCATCGCCGTCATGGCTCACCCCCCAGGCCCAGGTCCGTGAGCCGCTGCTCCAGCAGGGCGGGATCATCCATCGGCAGGCGCGGCTCCAGCCGGCCATCCACCACCAGCACCGGCGCCTGGCCGCAGGCCCCCAGGCAACTCACATGCTCCAGGGCCCAGGTGCCGTTGCCGGCGGCATCGTCGAGCCGCAGCCCCAGTCGCTGCTCCAGCCGGGCGGCCAGCTCACCACCGCCGCGCACAAAGCAGGCCGTGCCCAGGCACACCGCGCAGCGGTGTGCCGTGGGGGCCTCCAGCCGGAACAGGTGGTAAAAACTGGCTACCCCATGCACCCGGCTGAAGGGCAACTGCAGCTCGCGGGCCACCTGATCGAGGGCCGCCGCGGGCAGATAGCCATAGAGCTCCTGCACCTGATGGAGCACCTCGATCAGGGCGTCGGCGCGGCCACCGTGCTGGCGGATCAGCCGCGTGGTGCGCTCCACCGCCTGGGCTGGGAGAGCGTCCTGCAGGGAGGCCATCACCATGGGCTCTGACGGCGGAACCGCCCACTCACAACCTCTCGATAGCCACCAAAAGCGCAGGTGTCCGCGATTGTGGAGGAAGCGTTGCAGGAGCTGAGGTCATGCCCGCCACCGGCCTGCTACTGGATCCTGCCTTCCGGCTGCATCACACCGGCAGGGGCCATCCCGAATGCCCCCAGCGGCTCGATGCCATTGAGAAGGCCCTGCGCCAGCAGGGACTGCTGCAGCGCTGCCGACCGATCGCGCCACGGCCCATCGAGGACGCCGAACTGTTGCGCTGCCACAGCCTGGGCTATCTCCACACCGTGCGCCGGGATGGGGCCTATGGCCGCAGCGAACTCTCCACCGGCGACACGGCCATCGGCGAGCACAGCGAAGACGTGGCCCGCCTGGCGGCCGGCGGCGTGCTGGCGGCGGTGGACGGGGTGCTGGAGGGCTCCCTCGCCAATGCCTTCGCCGCCGTGCGGCCACCCGGCCACCACGCCGAGCCGGAGCGGGGCATGGGCTTCTGCCTGTTCAACAACGTGGCCCTGGCCGCCCGCCATGCCCAGGCCGTGCATGGCCTGGAGCGGGTGCTGATCGTCGACTGGGACGTGCACCACGGCAACGGCACCCAGGCGATCTTCTGGAGCGACCCCAGCGTGTTCTTTCTCAGCCTGCACGAGTGGGGCAACTACCCCGGCAGCGGCGCCGCCGACGAGCGGGGGGAGGGGGCCGGAGCGGGCACCACCCTCAACTGCCCCCTGCCGCCCGGCAGTGATGGCGCCACCGTGCTGGCCGCCCTGGAGGAGGCCCTGCTGCCGGCGGCGACCTGGTTTCGCCCCCAGCTGGTGCTGGTGTCGGCCGGGTTCGACGGCCACCAGCTGGATCCGCTGGGCCGGTTCCAGCTCAGCAGCGCCGACTACGGAGCCCTCACGGCCTGCTGCCTCGCCGTAGCGGCCAGCCATGCCGGCGGCCGGCTGGTTTCGGTGCTGGAGGGGGGCTACAACCTCGGCGCCCTGGGGGAGAGCAGTGCGGCCCACGTAGCGGCGCTGCTGGAGGCCGCAGGCCCGGCCGATCAGCCGGCGACCACTGGCTGATCGCGATGCTCCGCCGGTGGCTGCCAACCCGGCAAATCCACCCAGGCCTCCACCACCTCCGGGGTGTCCTGCAGCTGGAAGCCGAGCTTGCGGCACACCCGCTGCATGGCGCCGTTCTCATGCAGGATCTCCGCCGTGACCCGGTCGATGCCCTCATCACGGCCGATGCGCAGCAGCTGGCCCAGCAGCTCGGTGCCCAGGCCCTGCTTCTGATAGGCATCACTCACCAGCATGGAAAACTCGGCGGCATTGCTGCCGTGCAGGCGGCTGAGGCGCCCCACCGCCAGCAGGGCGTGCTCACCGCTGGCCGGATCCAGGCGATCCACCACCAGGGCAAGCTCCCGGTCGTAGTCGGTGAAACAGATCCGCACCAACCGCTCGTGGGCGATGCGGTACTGCAGCGACATCATGTGGAAGTAGCGGTAGTAAACGCTCTCCTCCGACAGCGTGCGGTGGAAGGCCACCACGAGCGGCTCGTCCTCAGGCCGGATCGGCCGGATCACCACCGCCGTGCCATCGCGCAGTCGCCAGGGCCGCACGTACTCACTGGGATAGGGCCGGATCGCCGGTCGCGGCAGGCCGCAGCTGGCCCCGGCCAGGGGCTGGATGAGGATGCGGGCATCGAGCGCCACCAGGGGACGCCGGGGATCCCCGGGTAACACCAGCAGGGGGTTGATGTCGATCTCGCGAATGGCGGGCTGCTCCAGCACCAGCTGGCTGAGCCGCACCAGCAGCTGCTCCAGGGCCGGCAGGTCAGCCGGCGGCCCGCCACGCACCCCCTGCAGCGCCCTGTACACCCGGGTCTGCTCCATCAGCCGCCGCGCCAGGGTGGTGTTCAGCGGCGGCAGGGCCACGGCGCTGTCGCGCTGCACCTCCACCAGGGTGCCGCCGCTGCCGAACAGGATCACCGGCCCGAAC
>JBIIDV010000095.1:0-4387 GCA_044238185.1 Prochlorococcaceae cyanobacterium
AACTGGCGCCAGGCCAGGCCAAAGGCCAGGGCGATCACGCCCAGCACGAGCAGGCGGGCAGTTGTGGGGCGAAGGGGCTGCAAGGGGTGTGGGCGGGTTCTCGCTCAGTGGCCCGAAGGGATGGGCGGGAGCTGGTGCATCAGGGTGGCCTGATGGATCATCAACTGGTCCTCCGCGAGCAGGCAGCGCGGGGAGAGCGAGAGCAACCCATCACCAGCTTTCGCAGAACCATTCCAGACCCTAGTTAACCGCTGCGAAGGCCAATGCAAGCCAGTAAACCTACTTGGCTGCAAGCCTGAACTCACTGGTCCTACTTAGGACCTCATCGCAAGGCCCATTCCTACAGCTTTTGGAGGGAATTGAACCCGATTTCAGGTCTTTGATCGTTCTTGAGGCCTCAGAGCAGCTCCTCGGTGCGCGAGCTGATGAAGGACTTACTGCCAAACATCCGACCCTACTGTCATCGATGGGCTATCGCATCGTCTAGGGCGACTTTGGCATGGATGGCAGTAATTTGAGTCGCCCATCCGTTTTCTCCAGGGATATTATAGAACTCAATAAATCCTTGACTCGAGGGATTGATCAGTCCAAACATTCTTCGTTCCGCAAGGGTGCTATCTACAAGCTTCTCCAATGGGGTGATTACTGAAGGAGTTGAAACTGTTGAGGAATCACGCATCCCCAATGATCTGGGCATTCATCTGCACCAGGGCTTCCTCTATGGCCATGCAATGCCTACCGAGCGGGCCCGTGAGGTGTTGCAGATGCTTGCTTCAGCTGTTGCTGAACCGCACCGTGGCCCGCGGCCTGAAGGGCTGCTGGAGCAGGGCGCAGGCTTCGATCGAGGCCACCAGGGTGGTGACCAGCAGGATGAAGCCCTGCTCCTGGGGGGTGAGCCCAGGCTGCCTGTGCAGCAGCGGTGCCATGGCCAGCCACAGCGGTGATCGCTCCGCCTCTGGATACACCCGCTGGAGCCGCTTCTGGTGGCGCGGTTCCGCCAGCGTGGGTTCGCCGGCGCTGTGGGCGAAGTCGTTGCGCACGCTGCGGATGGCGTGCAGAGCCTGCTCGATCGCGGCTTCGATCAGTCCCAGCCGGGCGGCGAGGCTGATCTTGGCGCCGTAACTGCCCAGCGAGCGATCGGGGGTGAACAGCTTGTCGTCGGGTTCTGTGCTGGGGGCCATCACGGCCTTGAGCAGATGCTCCAGGGCCAGGTCGAGCCGGGCGGCACCCACCAGCACCAGCCCACGGCCGCGCTCGGCCATCATCTGCACGGCCACGCTGCGGGCCTGCTCAGCGGCCGCCAGGGTGAGCGGATCCGGGGTCATGGCTGCTGACCCTGATCGCGCAGGTCTTCGTAGATGCCGGTGTGGTTGAGCAGCACATCCTTGAGACATGTGCGCACGTCGGCAGAGTTGAGAGCCTGGGTACTCATCGCCTGGTGAGCATCCAAGGCACCGATGATTGCGTCCATCAGTTCCTGGTCGAGATCGGGTGAGTTACCAAACTGCTGTTTGCTGTTGGCCGCCGCCTGTTGCCGCAAAGTGGTGGATTGGCGGAGCCGGTTTGGCAGCACGACACAGGCGTAATTAAGCTGTTCGTCTGGAGATGCTCCGCTGAAGATCTGATTCAGCTTTTCGATAATCTCAGCCAGCTGGGCTTTCTGCTTGTCCTGCACCCCCCCGCCCCCCGGGGCCATGCCAGGGATAGCCGGGTTCTCTCCCTGACGCAGATCGAGATCCCGCTTGCCCACCTCCCGCAGGTGGTAGTGGGTGAGCACCACCTTGGAGAGATCCACGGTGTTCACCTCGCGCTCAAAGTCCAGCAGCGGCAGCAGGGCCTTGTAGAACATCGCCCGCTTCTCCAAGCCGGTGTTGGCGTAGTTGAAGATCTGCGAGAGGAAGGTGTAGAAGCGCCCGTAGGTGCCCATGTCGCTGCGGAACAGGCTGAGCGCATCGAGTTCATCCTTGGCCCGCTTCTGGGCGTCGGCGTCGTTGATCTCTTCTGCGTGGCGATAGGCGAGCCGGGCTTCCTTGTAGAGGGTGAGCAGCCGCTGGGCCACCGGTTCGATCGCCCCCATCAGCTGGCTCTGGCGCGCCTTGTCGCTGCGTGAGCCATCCAGCAGCACCTTCACAACGCGGTCGATCTCGAATTCGTCGTAGTGGCCCTGGGCATCAAGTTTGGTCTTGAGGTCGAGGATGAGATTGGGATCGGTGGCCTCGGCCAGTTCGGCTGTGGCGTAGTAGGTCTTGAAGGCCGCCAGGATGGCGTCCGGTTCGTTCACGAAATCCACCACGAAGGTGGTGTCCTTACCCGGGTGGCAGCGGTTGAGGCGCGAAAGCGTCTGCACGGCCTGGATGCCATCGAGGCGGCGGTCCACATACATGCCGCAGAGCAGCGGCTGATCAAAGCCCGTCTGGAACTTGTTGGCCACCAGCAGGATCTGGTAGTCGCTGCCCTTGAAGGCTTCGCGGATGTCGCCCTTGAGGCCGGGGTTGAGGGTGGCCGTGCGCTCCGTGAAGCCATCCGGGCCGAGCTCGGGATCACTCACCTCGCCGCTGAAGGCCACCAGGGTGCCGAGCGGGTAGCCCTTCTCCTGGATGTATTGGTCGATGGCGAGCTTCCAGCGCACGGCCTCCTTGCGCGAACCCACCACCACCATCGCCTTGGCCTTGCCATCGAGCAGCGGCCACACGAACTGGCGGAAGTGCTCCACCACGATCTGCACCTTCTGGGCGATGTTGTGGGGGTGGAGTTTCACCCAGCCCATCAGTTTCTTGAGGGCGGCGCTGCGTTCCACCTCCTCGCTGGAGAGCTGCTGGCCCTGCTGGGCGAGCTGGAAGGCGAGCTTGTAGGAGGTGTAGTTCTGCAGCACATCGAGGATGAAGCGCTCCTCGATCGCCTGGCGCATCGAATACACATGGAAGGGCGCCGGCAGGTTGCCGGGGCCCGCCGGTTCTGAGGGGTTGGGCCGCCGGCCGAACAGCTCCAACGTCTTGGCCTTGGGCGTTGCGGTGAAGGCCACATAGGTGATGCCGGTGGTTCCGGCGCGGGTGGTCATGTCGGCGGTGAGCAGCTCATCGATCGACACCTCACCGCCATCGGCCAGGTCGGCCAGCTCGGCGGCGGAGAGCACCTTGCGCAGCTTGAGGGCGGCATCGCCGGTCTGGGAGCTGTGGGCCTCATCGGCGATCACCGCGAAGCGCTTGCCGCTGGTGGCGGTGAGCTCCTGCATTTTTTTGATGAGGGCCGGGAAGGTCTGGATGGTGCAGACCACGATCTTCTTGTCGCCGGAGAGCGCACTGGCCAGCTGCTCGCTCTTGATGCCCCGCTCGGTGGTGATCGAGGCCACCACCCCCTTGCGCCGCTCGAAGTTCTCCAGGGTTTCCTGCAGCTGGGTATCGATCACGCTGCGGTCGCTCACCACCAGCACCGTGTCGAACAGCTTGCGGTCATGGGCGTCGTGCAGGTCGGCCAGCAGGTGGGCGCTCCAGCCGATCGAGGCGGTTTTGCCGGAGCCGGCCGAGTGCTGGATCAGGTAACGCGACCCGGCGCCTTCCTCCAGCACCGCCTTGAGCAGCAGCCGGGTCACCGCCAGCTGGTGGTATCGGGGGAACACCAGGCGTTTGATCTGCTTTTTGCTGTCGCGCTCGGCGATGCAGTAGCGGCCGAGGATCTCCAGCCAGCTTTCGCGCTTCCACACCTCCTCCCAGAGGTAGGCGGTGCGATGGCCTTCCATCACCGGATTGCCAGCACCGCAGTCGGGCCCGCCGGGGTCGCTGCCCCGGTTGAAGGGCAGGAACGGGGTGCGGGGGCCGTCGAGGCGGGTGGCCATCTGCACCTCGCGGTTGCTCACGGCGAAATGCACCAGAGCGCCGCTGGGGAAGGAGAGCAGGGGCTCAGGGGCCTGGCCTGGGGGCCTGGGGTTGCGGTCGGTTTTGTATTGCCACACCGCATCGGCGATGGTCTGGGTGTTGTCGGTCTTGAGTTCGGCGGTGGCAACGGGAATGCCGTTGAGAAAGAGAACGAGATCGAGGCAGTTCTCGTTGCGGGTGGAGTAGCGCACCTGGCGCACCACGCGCAGGCGGTTGGCGTTGTAACGGGCCAGGATCTGTGGGTTGAGCCCGAAGGCCGGCTTGAACTCGGCCAGCTTGAGGGCCTTGGGCAGCCCGAGCACCTCCACGCCATGGCGGAGCAGATCGAGGGTGCCCACTTGATCGAGCTGCTGACGCACCCGCTGCAGCAGGGTGGCTTCTGCTTTGCTGCCATGGTTTTTCTGCAGCACCTGCCAGGCGTCGGGCTGGGCGTCCTGCACCCAGGCGATCAGATCGGGCGGGTAGAGGGCGAGCTCGCGGCTGTAGGCCGAGGCGCTGCCTTCCTCGTAGAGCCA
>JBIIDV010000065.1:0-15279 GCA_044238185.1 Prochlorococcaceae cyanobacterium
GAAAACGAGGTCACGGAGGATGGGCAGGCGAGTCAGAGCGGACCGGCGGGACGCGTCCCGGTGTGCGCTCTGGTCAAGGCCGCTGTCCTAACCGAAGCGGGCCTCAGGCGAGGGTGATGCCGGGCAGCAGGGTGGCCGCCTGGTGATCGCTCAGCCGGCCGGCCGCATGGAGCACCCGGGTGATGCGGCCGATGTCCAGCACGGCATGGCAGCGATAGCCGGCCGCCGCCAGGCGCTCGCTGGCGTGGCGATCGTGGTCGCCGCCGTGGTCGATGAACACCACCACGTCCTGCACCACCAGGCCCGAGCTCTCCAGCTTGGCGATGCCCTCCAGCACGCTGCCGCCGGTGATCAGGATGTCGTCCACCACCACCACCAGGTCGCCCTCCTCGAAGTCGCCCTCAATCAGGCGGCGGGCGCCGTGGGCCTTCACCTCCTTGCGGGGGTAGATCAGCGGCTTGTGCAGCAACAGCGACAGGCCGGTGGCGGTGGGCAGGGAGCCGTAGGGAATGCCGGCGATGCGGTCGAAGGCCAGCTCCGCCATGCAGCCGGCGTAGGCCTGCAGCACCCGGTGGAAGAGGTTGGGGTCGGAGATGATCTGGCGCAGGTCCACGTAGTAGTTGAACACCGCCCCGGAGGCCTGCACGTACTCGCCGAACAGCAGGCAGCCGATGTCGAACAGGTCGAGGATCAGCTGATCCATCGGATCCCCCTCCGCCGGGGCCTGCCAGAGCACGCAACTGCCCGCCTGCTCCTGCTGGGTCAACCAGGCATCGCGGCTGTCGCTGATCTGCCGTTTGAGGGCGGCGGCCCGCTCGGCGATGTCGTCCTCCACCAGCAGGTTCTGGGGCAGGGGCAGAAGCAGGCCATCACCCGCGGCGGTGAAGCCCGCCTGGAGCATGGCCTCCAGCTTCTCCTCCTGGCCCCAGAGGCTGCGCAGGATCAGGAAGCGCTCGGGCGCCTCCTGGCGCACCCGGGCCAGGATCGCCGGGTCGCTGGTGCCCACCTCCAGCAGCAGTTGATCGGGGGTGGCCCAGAGCTGGGTTTCACGCACGATGCGCAGATAGAGGGGCTCCTGCTCATTGGGGTAGTGCTGGATCACCCGCGCCGCCTGGTTGGAGCTGTGGCAGGTCATCACCACCGCCTTGCCGGAGTAGAGCAGGAAGGGAGCGGCGATGTCCTGGCCCGCCAGGGGCGAGAGGGTCACCGCGTCGGCCGCCAGCTCCTTGAACAGGTACTGGGCCAGGGCAGAGGAGGAGTTGAGATCGCCGTGCTTGGCATCGATGATCAGCGGCAGCTCCCGCGGCACCAGGTCGCGCACCTCCAGCAGCAGCTCCAGCCCAACGGGCCCCAGGGCCTGATAGAAGCCCAGGCTGGGCTTGTAGGCGCACACGTGGGGCGCGGTGGCCTCAATCACCGCCTTGATCCAGTGGCGGGCCTGGCTGAGGAATGAACGCCCGCCCAGTCCCCGCCGCGCCGCCCAGCTCTGCAGCATCTCGGGGTTGGGATCGAGCCCGGTCACCAGCAGGGACTGGCGAGCGGCGATCGCATCGGTGAGCTGAATGAAGAAGCCCATGCCCGGCGCCGACCTGGAACGTTGCTAAGCGAGCAAGTCCCCGCCGCACCAGGGGCAGTGAAAACTCTTAGCTTTAACCGTGCGCCCGGGGAGAGCACCTAACTCAGGCCGGCTCCACCTGGCAGCGCACCCCCTGGCGGCGCAGTTCAGCGATCAGGAGATCGCAGAGGTCGCCATCCAGCGGTGGTGAGAGGTGCTCCTGGCCATCGAGCAGGTCGGCCACCTGGCCGGGCAGGCATCCCAGGGCCCGGGCCAGGAGCTGCTGGGCCTCAAAGCGGCTGCCGGCCGAAGCGGCATGGGTGTTCAGCAGGCGGAGGCGACAGCCGGGCGGGCTGGCCTCACCCACTTCGATCCGGCGCAGACTGTCCGCCGTGGCCAGCACCACCAGCTGGTCGTCGGGGGCCACCACCATGTCGAGCTTGGGCAGCGCCAGGGCAGAGCCCCGCCGCGGCCGCAACAGGGACACCACGGTGACCCCGTAGCCGTTCTCCAACCGAGCCACGCTGCGGCCGCAGAGGGTGTCGTCCGGCTCGACCCGGTAGAGCACCTGCAGCAGGTTGGTGCCCCGCAGGCGCAGCACCGCCAAGATCCGCTCGCCAAAGGCGGTGGCCACCATGGCGTCGGCCACCAGATCCATGGCGGAGATCACCGCCACGCCCCCCAGCAGATCCCCCAGCTGCTCAGCGGCCCCAAAGGCGTGGGCGAGCATGGCGATCCGCGCATCCGGCCAGCGCTGCTGCAGGCTGAGGGCCACCTGCAGGTTGGCCAGCAGGTCGGTGGAGAGCAGGCCCACCGCCCGTGCCGGAAGACCGTCCAGGGCCCGCAAGGCCGCTGGCAGATCGTCAAAGCGAATGGCATCGGCTGCTGTGGTTCGCTCCGATCCCACCAGCAGCACCGTGCGCCCCAGTCGCTCCTGCAACCTGGCCACCCGCTCGGCCAGGTTGCCGCTGCCCAGCAGCAGCACGGGCCTGCCGGCCCGCCGCGGCAGGCGTGGCCTGGAGGTGCCGAGCCGATCGCGCAACAGCCGCTCCAGAATCGCGGCCACCAGGGCGGAGGTGAGCAGGGTGCCCACCAGCGAATAGAACAGCGTGCCACCGATCAGCCAGCCGCTCACCTGCTGCAGGCCAGGGCCGGCGTCCAGCAACACGTTCACCGGATCCACATACTCCCCTTTAAGCAGGGCCAAGGTCACGAACATCCCCTGCCGCCAGCCGCCCAGCGCGGAGAAGAAACGCACCCCCAGCACCGCCAGCGAGACCAGGGCCAGCAGGATCAGCTTCTGGCTGCGGGTGGCCTGGCCCAGAGCCGCCGCCGCCCGTGCCGGCAGCCGCTGCCACCGGCGCCGGCGCTGGTGGGCAGCCATGGGAGCATCGCTGCCCTGGGAACGGCTGCGGGGCATCACCAGCAGGGGCTCGCCCCCCGGCTGCTCCAGGGGCATCCGCAGGGGACGCTGAAAGCGATGGTCGTCCCAGGGATGGGCCAGGATCTGGAAATCCTGGCCCTGGGCATCGAAGCTCACCGGGATCGTCTCCGGCCGCAGGGCCGAGCTGATGGCCTCAGCACAGAGCAGCACCGGGTCCACCACCGCCACCCCCGGCAACCGCTCCTCCAGCAGCGCACCCAGGTCAGCCTCCCGACTGCCGGAGCGCACCACGATGTCGGCGCGGGGATTGAGCAAACGCACCTGCAGCGCCGCCTCCAGATTCACCGTGCCCTCGGAGCTGAGCAGCAGCACCGCCCGGGCCTGGGGGGCACCGGCCTGGCGCAGCACGTGGGGCCGGCGCATGTCCCCCAGGGTGAGGCACCCCTGGAGCCGTTGGTGAAGGCTGGGATCGCGCCACTCGGGCGGCTCCAGATCCACGCAGGCCAGGGGCACATTGAAACTGAGCAGGCGGAGCAGACAGGCCTGGCCCAGGGATCCCAGGCCGCACACCAGCACGATGTCGGGAGTCGCCATCACCAGCGGGGCCAAGTTGCCTGATCCCTAAATCCCCCCGCGCTTGATGTCGAGCAAGGGCGACACAACCGGCATCACCACCAGCGCCGCCATCCACACGAAGCCTTAACGCAGCCTTCCCAGCCTGGAAGCACAAGCTTCTCGTCCGCTGCCATGACCGCCACCCCGCAGGCCGCTGCCGCTGGCAACGCCCACCTTTACGGAATCCCGGAACCCGCCAGCTACGGCGATCCGCAGCGCAACGGCCTGACGGCAAACGACCTGTTCGAGGCGATCACCGAACACCTGTTCTTCAGCCTCGGCCGCAGGGCCAGCGGCGCAACCCCGCACGACCTCTACAAGGCCCTCAGCCTGGCGGTGCGCGACCGGTTGGTCACCCGCCTACTGGCCAGGGACGCAGCTCTCAGGACCAACCCCACCAAGCAAGTGGCCTATCTCTCGGCCGAGTTCCTGATCGGCCCCCAGCTGGGCAACAACCTGTTGATGCTGGGCATTCGCGATGCCGCCAGCGAGGCCCTCGGCCGCTTCGGCGTGGGCGACATCGAGGAGATCCTGGTGGTGGAGGAGGAACCCGGGCTGGGCAACGGCGGCCTGGGCCGGCTGGCGGCCTGCTTTCTGGAATCCCTGGCCAGCCTGGAGATCCCGGCCATCGGCTACGGCATCCGCTACGAGTTCGGCATCTTCGACCAGGTGATCCGCGATGGCTGGCAGGTGGAGATCACCGACAAGTGGCTCAAGGGCGGCTGGCCCTGGGAGATCACCCAGCCGGACCAGAGCTGCCGGGTGGGCTTCGGCGGCAGCCTCTCCAGCTACCGCGACGCCAACGGCCGGGAGCACCGGCGCTGGCAACCGGTCCAGACCGTGGTGGGGATCCCCCACGACGTGCCGGTGCTCGGCTACCGGGTGAACAGCTGCGGTCGGTTGCGCCTGTGGCGCTCCGAGGCCACCGAGGCCTTCGACTTCCACGCCTTCGACCACGGCGACCACAGCAGGGCCGTGGAGGAGAAGGTGAGCAGCGAGACCATTTCCAAGGTGCTCTACCCCAATGACGGCACCGATGCGGGCAAGCGCCTGCGGCTCCAGCAGCAGTTTTTCTTCGTGAGCTGCTCCCTGCAGGACATGCTGCGCAGCCTCGACCAGCGCGGCATCCCGGTGCAGAACTTCGCCGACCACTGGGCGGTGCAGCTCAACGACACCCACCCGGCGATCGCCGTGCCGGAACTGATGCGCCTGCTGATCGACGAGCGGCATCTGGGCTGGGATGAGGCCTGGGCGATCACCAGCCGCGCCATCGCCTACACCAATCACACCCTGCTGCCGGAGGCCCTGGAAACCTGGCAGCTGGGGCTGTTCGGCGACCTGCTGCCCCGGCACCTGGAGATCGTGTTCGAGATCAACAACCGCTTCCTGCAACAGGTGCGGCTGAAGTGGCCCGGTGACACCGGGATGCTGCAGCGCCTGTCGATCATCGACGAGCACAACGGCAAGGCGGTGCGCATGGCCCACCTGGCCGTGGTGGCGGCCCACCACGTGAATGGCGTGGCCGCCCTGCACAGCGCGCTGGTGCAGACCGATCTGCTGCCCGACTTCGCCAGGCTCTACCCCGAACGGTTCACCAACGTGACCAATGGCGTCACACCCAGGCGCTGGCTGGCCCTGGCCAATCCACCCCTCAACCAGCTGCTGAAGCAGCAGCTCGGCGCCGGCTGGCCGGGGCGGGGGGATGCCCTGGCCCAGCTGGAATCCCTGGCGGACGATGCCGGTTTTCAGGAGCAGTGGGCGGGCTGCAAGCTGCACTGCAAGCGCCGCCTGGCGGCGATCATCGATCAGCAGTCGTCGCTGCTGGTGGATCCCACCAGCCTGTTCGATGTGCAGGTGAAGCGGATTCACGAATACAAGCGCCAGCACCTCAATGCCCTGCAGGTGATCACCCAGTACCTGCGCATCAAGCAGGGCGACAGCGCGGGACTGGTGCCGCGCACGGTGGTGTTCGGCGGCAAGGCCGCGCCCGGCTACTACACCGCCAAACTCATCATTCGCCTGGTCAATGGCATCGCCGATGTGGTGAACCGCGACCCCGCCTGCCGCGGCCTGCTCAAGGTGGCCTTCCTGGCCGACTACAACGTGAAACTCGGGGAGCGGGTGTACCCGGCGGCCGACCTCTCCGAGCAGATCTCCACGGCCGGCCTGGAGGCCTCGGGCACCGGCAACATGAAATTCAGCCTCAACGGAGCCCTCACCATCGGCACCCTGGACGGCGCCAATGTGGAGATCCGCGAGCGGGTGGGTGCCGACAACTTCTTCCTGTTCGGGCACACCACCGAGGAGATCGCCGCCCTGCGTCCGCACTACCGCCCCTGGGAGGTGCTGGAGCAACAACCCCTGCTGCGGGAGGCCTTCGAGCTGATCGAGAGCGGCTTCTTCAGCGAGGGGCAGGGTGATCTGTTCCGTCCCCTGATCGACAATCTGCGGGGCCGGGATCCCTATCTCCTCCTGGCGGACTTCGCCGACTACGTCCGCTGCCAGGATGCGGTGGCGCTGGCCTGGCGGGATCAGGCCCAGTGGCAGCGGATGAGCATCCTCAACACCGCCCGCAGCGGCCACTTCTCCTCCGATCGCTCGATCCGGGAATACGCGGAGCGGATCTGGAACGTGCAGTCCAGGCCGCTGGTGATGGCCTGCGATCTCGACGACAACGGCGGCCAGCCATGAGCGCCTCGGCCCAGCCGGCCCTGCAGGAGATTCGCCAGCAGCTGCTGGAGGTGCGGCGGCAGGTGCTGGCCTTCGAGCGGGAGCAGGCCGCGCTGCTGGCCGCCGTGGCCGGCCCGTACCGGGCCAGTGCCCGGAACCTGCTCCATTTCGTGGCCTTTCACCGCCACAACCACCAGCTCGCCAATCACCGCAGTCTGCAGGCGGCCCTGCGCCAGCAGGGCCTGAGCACCCTCGCCGGCTGCGAGCCCCACCTGCTGGCCAGCCTCACCACTCTGATCAACGTGGTGGATCGTCTCAGCGGCAGCCGGAGCGACCAGCCCAGCGGAGGAGATGGGCCCACAACCGGAGGGGAGATCGGCCGGGAGCCAGCCCCCAGCTTCGAGGAGGGCCACGCGCTGCCCATCCAGCACAGCGAACGTCTGCTCGGCAGCTGCCGGGCGGTGATGGTGACCTTGCCTGCGACGGCCACCGAGGATCTGGCCCTGATCCCTGAGCTGGTGAGCGCCGGCATGGACGTGGCCCGGATCAACTGTGCCCACGACACACCCGCGGTGTGGGCGGCGCTGGCCAGCCAGGTGCGCGAGGCCGCCCGGGCCCAACAGCGCCCCTGCCGGATTGCCATGGATCTGGCCGGACCCAAGCTGCGCACCGGCCCCCTGCCAGCGCTGCCGGGGGTGGTGGCCGCCAGACCCGACCGCGACCGCTACGGGCGGCTGGTGCAACCGGCCCGGATCCTGGCGCTGCCGGAGGGCAGCATGCCCCCCCCGGACAGGGACCCCCGGCTGGTTCTCCTGCCGGTGGTGGGGGACAGCTGGCAGAAGCTCGACAGGGGAGATCGCCTGCGCAGCCGCGACGCGTCGGGGCGCTGGCGGGAGCTCGTTGTGGACGGTCGTCTGCAGCATGGCGTGCTGCTGCACTGCCGCCAGCACTGCCGCTTCGTGGCCGGGCTGGTGTTCCGCCAGGAGGGCGGCCCCGTGCGCCTGGAGGTGGCGGCCCTGCCGGATTGCCCGGGGGAGCTGCTGCTGCACCGGGGCGACCGGCTGCAACTGACGCTGGCCGATCCAGGGTCTTCCCTCGCCAGCGTGAGCTGCAGCCTGCCCGACGTGTTGCGCGATCTGGAGGAAGGCCAGCGGGTGCTCTTCGACGACGGCAAGATCAGCGCGGTGGTGGTGGCGCCTGCCGGCGGCGGCGGCGGCACAGCGCAGGATCTGGCGGTGGAGCTGACGGTGGAGCTGACGGTGGAGCTGGAGATCGTGCAGGCGCGACCCAAGGGCAGCCGGCTGCGGGCCGACAGGGGCATCAACCTGCCCGACACCCATCTGCGCATCCCCGCCCTCACGGCCAAGGACCGGGACGACCTGGCCTTTGCCTGCCGCCACGCGGATCTGATCAACTACTCCTTCGTGCGCAGTGAAGCCGACATCGCCTGCCTGCAGGAGGCCCTGGCGGAGCAGGACAACCCCTGTGCTGGCCTGGTGCTCAAGATCGAGACCCAGCAGGCGTTCCTCAACCTGCCCAGGCTGCTGCTGGCCGCCATGGCCCAGCCGATCCCCCTGGGGGTGATGATCGCCCGCGGAGATCTGGCTGTGGAGTGCGGCTGGGACGCCCTCAGTGCCATCCAGGAGGAGATCCTGCGGGTGTGCGCCGCGGCCCATGTGCCCTGCATCTGGGCCACCGAGGTGCTGGACACCATGGCCCATCGGGGCATGCCCACCCGGCCAGAGATCACCGATGCCGCCATGGGGGCCCGGGCCGAGGCGCTGATGCTGAACAAGGGGGCCAACATCACCGAAACAGTGCGCACCCTGCGCCGGATTGCCGACCATTCCGGCGTCACCCGCTCCGACCACAGCACCGAGCAGGCCGATCGGCTGCTCAGCTGTCTGTGCTTCTGAAGGAGGGCCCGGCGCTGGCGGCCAGCCGCCAGGGCAGGGTTTCACCGGCGTGGAACGGCACCAGGTTCACGCCAGCCCCTGGGTCCTGGGCTGCCAGGGTCAACTGGGCCGGCACGGGCTGGGGCTGGCGCTCGAGGGTGATCGTGCCCGCGTTGAGCGGCAGCCCGTAGAAGCGGGGGCCGTAGTCCGAGGCGAAGCCCTCCAGCCTCTCCAGGGCGTTCTCCTGCTCAAACACGGCCGCGTAGCTCTCGATTGCGAACGGGGCGTTGAAGATGCCGGCGCAACCACAGGCCGATTCCTTGGCCTCGCGGCTGTGGGGGGCCGAGTCGGTGCCGAGAAAGAACTTGGGGTTGCCCGAGGTGGCCGCCGCCCGCAGGGCGATGCGGTGCAGTTCGCGCTTGGCCACCGGCAGGCAGTAGAAGTCGGGCCGCAGGCCACCGGCAAACATGGCGTTGCGGTTGATGTGCAGGTGGTGGGGAGTGATCGTGGCCGCCAGGTTGGCCGGACCGCTACGCACGAAATCGGCCGCGTCGCTGGTGGTGATGTGCTCGAGCACCACCTTCAGGCCGGGGTGGCGCCTCAGCAGGGGCTCCAGCACCCGCTCGATGAACACCGCCTCGCGATCGAAGATGTCGATCTCGGCGTCGGTGACCTCGCCGTGGATCAGCATCGGCATGCCGATGCGCTCCATCACCGCCAGCACCGGCTCGATGCGGGCGATCGCTGTGACGCCGGAATCGGAGTTGGTGGTGGCGCCAGCTGGGTAGAGCTTGGCGGCTGCCCACACGCCCTCGGCAAAACCGCGCTCGATCTCCTGTGGATCAATGGTGTCGGTGAGGTAGGCCGTCATCAACGGCGTAAAGCGGCTGCCGTCGGGCAGGGCGGCCAGGATCCTCTGGCGGTAAGCGCTGGCAGCCGCCACGGTGGTGACCGGTGGCCGCAGATTCGGCATCACAATCGCCCGGGCAAACTGGGCGGCCGTGGCCGCTGCCACCGCCTGCAGCATGGCGCCATCACGCAGGTGCACATGCCAGTCGTCCGGTTGACGCAGGCTCAGGCGCTGGATCATGGCGCTCACGCGTTGAGGCTCTCCCGCCACTGTTGCAGCCAAAGCTCGACAGCGGGCCGCGCGAGGGATCGCAGCCCTACACAGACCCTTGCGGAGTGTGGGTTCTGGCGAGGGTCTCGTTTGGTTCATGGTTAACCCGGACACGCCTGCGGCAGGCGAGGATGGATGGGAATGCCAGCGGAGACGGCTCGGCTGCCATTCCTCCCCATCGCCACCCCGCGCATGTCTTCAGCCGCCAAACTCACAATCGGCGAACTGGAGGCTGGCTACCCCAGCTATTGCAAGGCGCTCCGGCTGCTCATCCGCAATGGCCGCAGCTTCGAGGCCATCCAGCGAACCGTCTGCTGGGACCGGCTGAGCCTGCTGCAGAGATGTCTGCCGAGCCGATACAAGTCGCCCGACTACCTCTACGCCCTGCTGAAGCGCGAAGTGGAGCAGCCGGCGGTCTGAGTCAGGACGCCCGCAGCGGCAGGAAGGCTGAAAGTTTCGCTGCAAATGCTGGTTCAAGGGCCCAGGAGTGCGTAGATCAGGACGTGCGTCGATCAGATGGAGTGATAAGGCTGCCGAGGCGGTGTCTTGGTTCAGCTGCTGTTCCGCCGCCTCGCCCCCCCAGCTCTCCCCTTCAGCAGGTCTGCAGACCCCATGGCCCACCACCAAATTCTGATTGTTGGCGGCGGTGCCGCCGGCATCACCGTTGCTGCCCAGCTCAAGCGGGCCCGCACAGCTCTGGATGTGGCGCTTCTGGAGCCCTCAGCTGAGCACTACTACCAACCGGGCTGGACCCTGGTGGGTGGCGGCGTGTTCAGCCTGGAGGAAACCCGCCGCGCCGAGCGTGACCTGATCCCCTCGGGGGTGCACTGGATCCAGGCGGCGGCGGCCGGCTTCGATCCCGACCGCAACACCGTGACCACCAGCACGGGCGACACGCTCAGCTACGACGTGCTGATCGTGACCACGGGTCTCAAGCTCTGCTGGGACAAGATCGAGGGGCTCACGGAGGCCCTGGGCCAGGGCGGAGTATGCAGTAACTACAGCAAGGAGTTCGCGCCCTACACCTGGGAGGCGATCCAGGCGTTCAAGGGCGGCAATGCCGTGTTCACCTGCGCGCCGATGCCGATCAAGTGCCCCGGCGCCCCCCAGAAGATCGCCTACCTGGCCGACGACGTGTTCAAGAAGAAGCGCCTGAACGCCAAGGTGATCTATGCCACCGCCACCCCGGGCATCTTCGGCATCCCGGCCTATGCGGCGCCGCTGCGGGAGGTGGTGAAGCGCAAGGGCATCGACGCCCGCTACAACCACGTGCTCACCGCCGTTCGCGCCGACCAAAAGGAAGCGGTGTTCAAGGTCACCGAAGGGGAGACCAGCCGTGAGGAGGTGATCCCCTACGACCTGCTGCATGTGACCCCGCCGATGGCCGCGCCCGAGGTGGTGGCCAACAGCGCGCTGGCCAATGGCGCCGGCTTCGTGGAGGTGGATCAGTTCAACCTCCAGCACCTGCGCTATCCGAACGTGTTCTCCCTGGGCGATGTGAGCGGCATGCCCAACTCGAAAACCGCTGCCGCCGTGCGCGGCCAGGCGCCGGTGGTGGTGGCCAACCTGCTGGCCCACCTCGATGGTCTGCCCCTGGCCGCCGCCTACGACGGCTACAGCTGCTGCCCGCTGATCACCGGCTACGGCAAGACGATCATGGCCGAGTTCAACTACAAGGCCGAGCCCACGCCCTCCTTCCCCCTCGATCCCACCAGGGAGCGCTGGAGCATGTGGTTTGTGAAGCGCAAGATCCTGCCAGCCCTCTACTGGAACCGCATGCTCGCCGGCGCCCAGCACGAGCGCCGCTTCATCCCCGGGGTGAACGCTGGGGATTGACATGGCCAATCCGATAGAAATCAAGCTCAGCAGAGCCCTGGTGGGTTCCGTTCTGGGCGGGGTCACCCTTGCCTTCGCCTGGGCCGGCCCGGCCGGGGCAGAAGCCCAGGTCACGGCACCAGCCAACGATCCGGCCCAGGGTCTGATGTTGAGCAGCGAGCGTTACCGGGGCACGCTCGGGCAGCCACCAGCCCCCGGCAGTCGGGCCGAGGCAGATGACCTGGCCATCCTGCGCTGGAACCAGCGCACCCGCACGCCGGATTCGATCGCGCACAGCTGGTCGTACCTCGACCGGAACCCCGGGCGCTTCAGTGCGGCGATCGGCAACGACCTCCTCAAGGGTGCCCCCGCGGTGGCCAGGGGATTGCAGGCCTTCCTCCAGCGTGTCGACTCCGTCAAGGACGAGCTCAAGGATCAGCTGGCCCGCCCCAGGCCCTACGTGAGCCACACCGATCTGCGGCCCTGCCTGCCGCTGGAGAACTCCGCGTCGTTCCCCAGCGGCCATGCCACCTGGTATGCAGCGGCGGCCCAGCTGCTCGCCGATTTGCTGCCCGAACGCCGGGAGCGGCTGCTGGAGGTGGGCCGGCAGGGGGGCTTTGCCCGAGCGAGCTGCGGGGTGCATTACCCCAGCGATGTGCTGGCCAGCCAGCGCCTCGGTGAGGCCATCGGCCGGGATGTGATCGCCTCACCCCAGTGGCGCCGCTTCAGGGATCAATCGCAATCCGCGCTGGAGAACCTGCTCACCCCAGCACCGGCTGGGCTGCCGGCCCTGGTGGACTGACCGGGATCAGTGCCCATGCTGCTTGCCGCAGAACTGGCCCTCCCCCCCAGGCCGGCCCTGGTGGTGCTGATCCGTCATGGCCACAAAGACGCCCCGGGCGGCAGCGATCACAGCGGTACCGCTAACTACAACCTCTCGTCCATCGGTCTGGCCCAGGCCCAGCGCCTGGCCGCCGTGGTACCGACCTGCCTGCAGGAGTCGCGACCGCTGCATCTGATCAGCCATGGATTCCATCCAGACAGCGGCAAGAACGCGCGCAGTTACCAGACCC
The DNA here is from genome assembly GCA_044238185.1 of Prochlorococcaceae cyanobacterium. Classification (GTDB taxonomy): domain Bacteria; phylum Cyanobacteriota; class Cyanobacteriia; order PCC-6307; family Cyanobiaceae; genus NIES-981. The sequence goes on from JBIIDV010000065.1 coordinate 12,128, forward strand.
TTGTGCCGCTGGCCATCAGCAGCGGCGTCAACATCCGGATGCTGCCCGAGGCCGAAGCCGACTCCCGGGGAAGCGGCAACCGGTTGCTGGCTGATCCCCAATACGGCGGCGGGGTGATGGTGATTGCCTGGGAACATCGCCGCCTGCCCCAACTGGCCCGGGGGCTGGGCTGGCCCTCCATGCCCACCGTCGATGACGACGACTTCGACAGTCTCTGGCTGCTGCGCTACGAGCCGGGTCTGGCCTCGCCCGTGGTGCGCCGGTTCTCCCAGCAGGCCCTGGCGAGGCTGGACTGCGCCCGCTCGGGGGTTGTGAAGACCCAGCACAGGCGATGAGTCACCTCAGGTGCCGCCTTGGGTGAGGGACCCCAGGCAATCGCGATTGAGCAGGTCGCACACCTCCAGCACCTGATCGCGACGCTGGCGGTCCAGGTCGAGCGCCTCGGCCAGGGCCAGCAGAAACTCCCGCTCGGAGGGCTCCACGGTGCGGTCGCAGTGCACCAGCTGGCAGGCCAGGGCATAGGCGGTGTCCCGCTGAGCCGGCTCGAGCAGCGGTGCCGCCGCCGCCACCAACCCCTGCCACGACTCCACCCGGAAGCGGCCCAGCAGGCCGGAAAACAGCAATCCGAAGGCGTAGGGCTCCATCGTGCGATAGGGAGTCCTTGTGAGCAGCTGCTCGCGGATCAGCTTGGCCTCCTCGGCCGCGAAGCGCTGGTCACAGCACACCGCCGCCAGGGGGATGGCGGCGAAGGCCTCAGCCGCGGTCATGGTGCTTGCTGGAGACATGGCAAGGTTCGGGAACTGGGCCAACCCTGGCCATGCCCGGTTAACGCCGCACTAACGGGCCGACCCCAGCAGACGGATCGCCTGCAACCTGCCCTCCAGGGAAGCCAGCAGCTCCAGGGCGAACATCGGCAGGGTCTCGAGCGCGAACAGGAACGTCTCCCGGTTGATCACCAGCAGGCGGCTGGGCTCGATCGCCGTGGCCGTGCCGTGGCGGGTATGGCTGCGCTGCACGAGAGCCCCTTCACCGAAACACTGGCCAGCGCACAGCAGTTCGCTGTCGCTGCCATCGCCCCAGGCCAGACGCACCTGGCCCTCAAGCACCCCAAAGAATGAATCGCCCGGTTCACCGGCCGCGAACACCACATCGCCGGGATTGAGCTCGCGCACGCTGCCATGGTCGGCCAGGGACTGCATGCTGCGCAGGATCAGCGCGTCGGCGGTGGGAACAACCATGGGGGCTGGGCGTGGTTGAGGAACTCGGTCCATTCCCAGAGTGGGAACGAAGTGGTCCGCCCTGGTTAAGACCAGATCAAGCCCCGGCCGCCAGGCACTGGCGCACCATCAGGCCCTCTTCATCAGCTGGCACCCGCAGCCAACGCAGGGGCGACAGCCACACCAGCTCCCGCTCCAGTTCAGCGGCCAGGGCCTGATCGTGCTCGCCGATGCCACCGGTGAGGGCAATGGCATCGACCCCGCCAAGGCTGGCGGCCATGGCGCCGATCCCCTGCAACAGCCGGTGGCGGAACACGGCGATCGCCAGCTGGGCTCCGGCGTGACCAGCGGCAGCAGCCTGGCGGAGATCGCGCATATCGCCGCTCAGGCCGGAGAGCCCCAGCAGGCCGCTCTGGCGGTTCAAGGCCTGGTCGAGCTCCGCGGCGCTGTGGCCTTCCCGGAGCAGATGCAACAACAGCCCCGGGTCGACGCTGCCGCTGCGGCTGGCCATCACCAGGCCCTCCAGCGGCGTGAATCCCATCGTGGTGTCCACACTGCATGCAGTTCCATCGGCTGCGATCGCCACTGCGCAGAGGGAACACCCGGCCCCCAGATGGCAGCTGATCAGGCGGCGCACCTCGGGCTCCGTGGCGGCCACGGTCTCGGCCACGTGCTGGTGGTTCAGTCCGTGAAAGCCATAGCGGCGCAGGCCCTGCTGCCGCCAGGCCGCCGGGATGGCATAGGTGTAGGCGGGTTCCCCGAGCGTGGCGTGGAAGCCCGTGTCGAAGCAGGCCCACTGCGCCACTCCGCGGGGCTGGCCCTGGAGGTGATCCTCGAGCCAGCGGATCACCTCCAGGGCAGGGCCGTTGTGCAGGGGGGCCAGGGGCACCAGCTCGGCCAGGGAGCGGCGCATCTCGGCGTCGAGGACGATGGGTGAGGTGAAGCGTGAGCCGCCATGCACCAGGCGGTGAATCACCAGGTCGGGGGATGGGTCGGCAGCCGCCAGCAGGGGGGGCAGCCACTGCCGCAGCAGATCCTGCAGATCGCTGACAGCGGCACCTCCCTGGGCAGCTGTCACCCCCCAGCCGCGCTGCTCCTGCCAGAGGCGCCGGCCCTGGCGATCACTGAGCACCAGCTTGATGCTGGAACTGCCCGCATTCACCACCAGCACGGCGCGGGCCTGCAAGGCGGCGGGGCCTGGGGCAGCGGCGCTGGTGGCCATCGTTCCGGAATCGCTGCTTCAAATCAAGCGCGCGCCAGGGGAGGCGGGCCAGCCGATGGGCGCACCCACATCGAAGGCCCGTGCCATCAGGGGTGCCCCCCTCCCCAGATGGACTTTGGCGTTACATTGATGACTTACCCGCTTTGACCCTTGATGGTCCAGACCCTTCAGTCGCTCCACCCCAACCCTGGATGGACCGGCACCGGCCAATCTCCTGCTCAGCAAACTGCCGCCCCAGTCACTGCCGCCACAGTCACTGCTGCCCCAGTCACTGCCAACCCGGAAACGCACCCGCAAACCACTCCAGCGGAGAGTTCCAACTCCGACACGGTTGGCAAGCACTGCATCCTCGAGCTCTACGCCTGCGACAGCTCCAGGCTCGACGACGAAGCCTTCCTCAGGGACACCATCACCACCGCTGCGAAACGGGCTGGTGCCACCCTGCTCAACCTGATCACCCACCGCTTCGAGCCCCAGGGTGTCACCGGTCTGGCCCTGTTGGCCGAGTCGCACATCTCCATCCACACCTGGCCGGAATCCGGCTACGCCGCGGTGGACGTGTTCACCTGCGGGGATCACACCATGCCCGAACGGGCCTGTGCCGTGCTCGCCGCCGAACTTGGCGCCGCCAGCCACAAGCTCACCAGCTTCCGCCGGGAAACCCCGGCCGCCATCGCCGACAGCGAACGGGAGCCGGTCCTGGCGGCCTGAGG